>SVSO01000144.1 GCA_015064195.1 Oscillospiraceae bacterium | reverse complement strand
AAAAACACCCCCATCGAGCTGTACGAGCTGGCCACCGAGCTGACCAAGATCGGCCTCGGCTTCCCGCAGTACGCCAACGACGACGTGGTCATCCCCTGCCTTGAATACTGGGGCTATGCTCCCGAAGATGCCCGCAACTACGCCATCGCCGCCTGCTGGGAGTTCATCGTCCCCGAGGTTGCCATGGATATTCCCAACATCAACGGTGTTCCCATGGCTGAGATCGTCCGTGAGACCATCATGGCGCACCTTAACGAGTGCGACAACATGGACGCGCTGATGGAATACACCCGCGAAGCCATCCGCGAGCGCGCCGTTTCCATGGCATCCGTGGTGAAGAATCTCCACCTTGAGCCAGCACCGCTCCTCTCCCTGCTCATGCGCGACTGTGCAGACAACGGCCGCGACATCTCCGCAGGTGCAAAATACAACAACATCGGCTTCCACGGCACGGGTCTTTCCTGTGCGGCTGACCAGCTGGCGGCTGTGGACAGCATGATCTTCAAGACCGGCCGCATCGACAAGGCACGCCTGCTCCACGGCATGGAGACGGATTTCGCCGACGATGCAGAGCTGAAGCATCTCCTGCGCAACGATGCCGACAAGATGGGCCGCGATGACGATGCCAACGAGTTCGGCAACAAGCTGCTCCACTTCTTTGCCGATGCCTTCGAGGGTCTGACCAATGAGCGCGGCGGCGTGGTTCGTGCCGGCACCGGCTCAGCAATGTATTACGTCTGGCATTCCCGCGACCTGGGCGCAACCGCTGACGGTCGTGCGGCAGGCGAATACCTCCCCTGCAACTTCTCCCCCTCTCTGTTCCTCACCAAGTCCGGCCCGCTGTCCGTTCTGCTGGGCTTCTCCCCGGATGCCCTCAAGCGCACCTCCAACGGCGGCCCCATGACGCTGGAGCTTCACGACTCCGTATTCCGCGAGGATTCCAGCATTCACAAGGTGGCAGAGCTTGTCCGCGCCTACATTCTCGCCGGCGGCCATCAGCTGCAGCTCAACGCGGTCAACGCGGAGAAGCTGCGTGCCGCTCAGCTTGAGCCGGAAAAGCATCAGGAGCTGATCGTCCGCGTTTGGGGCTGGAGCGGTCACTTCGTTGAGCTTGACAAGTGCTATCAGGATCAGGTGCTCAGCCGCGTCGAATACAAGAGCGTATAAAAATGACAGGACGCATCTTTTCCATCGAAGAATTTGCGGTGTTTGACGGCCCGGGAATTCGCGTCAACGTGTTTTTCAAGGGCTGTCCGCTCCGCTGTCGATGGTGCCACAATCCCGAGGGACTGTCCCGCGACCGTCAGGTCGTCCACAGTCCCAACGGATGCCTGTCCTGCGGAAAATGCCGCGAAGTCTGCCCCTCCCCCGATTCCTGCATCCTCTGCGGGAACTGCATCAACGCCTGCCCCCGGGGACTCATCCGCTTTGCCGGCGATGAATGGGAATCCGATGCCCTTGCAAAGCGAATTCTCCGCCTGAAGCCGATTTTACAGAATGGCGGCGGGGTCACGTTCAGCGGCGGCGAAGTGCTCATGCAGCCGGAATTTCTCATGGAAATGCTGGATAAGACCGCTGAGCTTCACCGCGCCGTGGAAACCTGCGGCATGGGTCGCACGGAGGATTTCACCCGGATGCTTGATCGGGTGGAGCTGGTCTATTTCGACCTGAAGGTCATGGACAGCGAAAAGCACAAATTCTACACCGGCGTATCCAATGAGCGGATCCTCGCCCACGCGAAGCTCCTCATGCAATCCGGCGTGCCCCATATTTTCCGCGTGCCCTTCATTCACGGTGTCAATACCGGAGCGGAAAATCTTCAGGCCATGGCTGACTTTTTAGCCGATTCGCCGGTAAAACCTCAGGTGGAATTTTTGCCGTACAACGAAATGGCGGGAGCAAAATACGCGCTGGCCGGCATGACCTACACGGAGAGCTTCGAGAAGCCCTATCCCGAGGATATCGAGCGCGCAAAGGAGCTGCTCCGGGACTGCACCGTCAGCTTCCGGAAGTAAAAACACAAGGAGGACACATATGATTTATCAGCCAACGCCACTGGAAACGGTCGTATCCGTGGATGAGTTGTACACCGTTCATTATTTTGAATATTACCGAGAGTATGTGTTCGATGGTGAAAGACACGACTTTTGGGAATTTCTCTACATCGACAAGGGCGAAATTTCCGCCACCTGCAATGGTGAGCTGACTCTCCTTCACGCAGGGCAGGCGGTGCTCTACCGTCCCAACGAATTCCACGCCCTCCGCGCCAACGGTGTGTCTGCGCCCAATACGGTGGTGGTGTCCTTCCGGGCAAACGCCGAACAGCTGAAGCGGCTGACCGGCACTGTTCTCACCGTCACCTCCGCCGCAAAGCCCATCATTGCGGAGATCCTCTCCGAGGCAAAGATGAGCTTCTCCACCGACCTTGGCGACCCGTGCTACACCCATCTGGAGCTTCGCGCAGAGCAGCCCTTCGGCGCACTCCAACTCATCCGCATCGACATTGAGCGGCTCTTTATCCACCTTCTGCGAGCCATCAGCGTCAGCAAAAAGGATGCGGGGCGCACGGCCACCAACAAGCAGAACGAGGAGCGGATGCTGCTTTTCAACGCGGAGACGTACATCGAGAATCATCTCGCCGAATCCCTGAGCATGGAGCAGATCGCCGCCGCATCCGGCACCAGCGCCTCTCTGCTCAACCGGCTGTTCAACAAATACACGGGCAGCGGCATCATCGGCTATCTGCGCCGCCGCCGCATCCGTGCCGCCTGCGAAATGATCCGCGCCAGCGACTGCAACTTCACACAGATCGCCGAGCGGACAGGCTTCCAGTCCATCCATTATTTTTCCCGCACCTTCAAGCAGATCGAAGGCATGACACCCAGCGAATATGCCGCTTCGGTGAAGGCTATGAGCGGGCCGGATAAAGAATAATTTGTGTCGCCGCACCGGTGTGCGGCGGCACTTTTTTCAAAAAAACAAAAACAGATTCTCAAATCAGGCAAGATTCATCACTTGAAATCGTGCTGTTTTTATGATATACTGTTACTGGGGTGAGACTTATGCTGATCGAAGACAATCGCATCTTTCATTTCAATGTACTATATCCCGAACGCCTGAAGCTGGATTTCATCCATGTCTGGCAGATCTGTGAGACAGCTCTCCCTCCCGGTAATGAGGTGGAGGAGCATACACAGTGCTGCAGCGAGATCACCTATGTTGTATCAGGCAACGGCATCATTTCCACCAACGGCACTGCATTTGAAGTCGGCCCGGGGGATCTCCATGTGGTCGCCAACCGGGAGCGGCATCATATTCAGGCCCTCCCCGATGGCAATCTCCACTATATCTGCATCGGCTTTCTCTGCAAGGACATACCGGAAGATCCCGGCGGCGCATTCAGCTTTTTCGATTCTTCACCGGACAAACTGGCAGCGGGTGGAAGCGACCTGCACAATCTGTTTGAAATGCTCATCAGTGAATTCTACACGCCCCGAGAGACACAGTCCTTCGCAGCAGAGCAATTGTTCAAGCTCATTCTGCTGAAGGTTCACCGTGCGTTCATGGCGGATTCCAGAAAGCCGAAGCATCGACTGCCGCTATCCCGCAGCAACGCCGTCTATAAAATCATCAAATACATCGATGACCACATCTATACGGTCAAAACCATAGGTGAGATCTCCGAACAGCTTCATTACAACGAAAGCTACATCTCCACTGTTTTCAAGCGGAGCATGGGCATCACACTTCAGACTTATATCCGACAGAAAAAGCTGGAGGCGGCGAAACTGCTGCTGGAACACGGCAAGCTCACCATCGCCGAGGTCGCTGAGCTGTTCTGTTTTGACAGCGTGCAGAGCTTCGGAAAGATCTTCAAAAAGCAATACGGCATCACGCCATTCCAATATATCAAACAAAACAGAAAGGATCGAAGCGATGATTCATGAAAAAATGGCGGAAGATCTCCGCAAACTCGGCATCCGCTCCGATGACACGATTCTGATGCACAGTTCCCTCTCCTCCCTCGGCTATGTGGAGGGCGGCGCAGAGACGGTCATCGATACCCTGCTCCATGTGCTCTCCGATGGCACACTGCTCGTTCCCGCCCTCTCCTTTGCCACCGTCACAGCAGCTGCTCCGAATTTTTCCGCAAAGGATACGCCCAGCTGTGTCGGCGCAATCAGCGAATATTTCCGGAAGCGTCACGGTGTCATGCGCAGTCTGCATCCCACCCACTCCGTCTGCGGCATCGGCAAAAACGCGGCGGAAATGTTACGCCATCATCTTGAAACTGATACGCCGGTTGGAGCAGGCTCGCCCTTCGCCCTCCTTCCAAAATACGGCGGCAAGGTGCTGATGCTTGGCTGTGGTCTGTCGCCCAACACCTCCATGCACGGCGTGGAGGAGCTTTCCAAGCCGTGGTATCTGCTGACAAAAGCGCCGATGACATATCAGCTCACCGATACGGACGGCAAAACCTTCTCCAAATCCTACTACTGCCACAATTTCCACGCATCCAAAGCCGGGCAACGTTACAAACGTCTCGCCGATGTGATGGAGATTCCCTCCGGCAAGGTTCTGCAAGCCACCGCCCATCTCATCGACGCGAAAACCATGTGGGAAGTCGGAGATGGTCTGCTCCGTGAGAATGCAAATTATTTTATTGATATTTTGGAATAAGGAGGATCCACAAATGAACAAGAAAACAATATGCACACTACTCGCACTGGCGATCTTGCTGGCAAGCACCACAGCCTGCGGAGGCACGGCTTCTACCGATACCACCGCCGATACGACGCCGGAAGTCACCACCGAACCGCCCCGGGATGATCTGCCCGACATGACCTTCGGCGGCGAGACGTTCAACATCCTCTGCCGCACGGAATGGGCTTATGAATTCGATGTTGAGGAGACCGGCGATGTGGTAGATGACGCCATCTGGGCGCGCAACCGTGCCGTTGAGGAACGATTTGATGTCAAGCTGGCCTTCACTCATGTGAACGGTTTGTGGGATGATCGTGAGGGCTTTCTCGGTGCTATTTCCACCTCTGTCATGGCAAACGACGGCGCATATGACATGGTAGCCGGCTATCAGGCCTACATGGTCACGCCAGCACTTGAGGGACTGTTGCTCAACATTCTGACCATGGAGCACATTGACCCAGAGGCGAAATGGTGGTCGCAGAAATGCGTGGAAAGCACAACAGTCAACGGAAAGCTCTTCCTTCTCCCCGGCGATATCGCCCTCTCTCTGTGGGAAAGCATTTTCGTCATGTATTACAACAAACAGCTGGCAAAGGAATACGAGATCGACGACCTCTATGCGCTGGTGAACGACGGTAAATGGACTCACGACAAGCTTTATGAACTGTCAACCAAGGTTTCCGCCGATGTGAACGGTGACTCCCAGTTTGACGAGAATGATCTGTACGGCTTTGCAAGCTCCAATGATAACCACGCTCGCGTATGGTTCGCGCCCTACGACCTGCCCATCACCACACGCAACGCAGACGGCTTCATGGAGATGAGTTACAATACCGCAAGAACTCACAACGCCCTCGAAAAGCTGGTACAGCTTTACAGTGCACAAAGCTCCTACAAAAAATTCATGGAATTCGATGAGCTCCATTCCGGATGGAAAGGCTCCAATATGTTCTCGGAAAACCGGGTACTTTTCGCTCCCGCATTCCTGCAAACAGCCACCAAGCTGCGCGCCATGGAGACAGATTTCGGCATCATCCCGCTGCCCAAATTCGACGAGAATCAGGAGGACTACATCACCACAGTCCACGATTCCACTTCAGTCGTCTGCTTCCCAAAGACCGTGAAAAATGCGGAGATGAGCGGCCTTATCGCCGAAGCCCTCTGCATCTACAGCCACTATGACGTGATTCCCGAATACTATGAGCTTACACTCAAGACCAAGGGCGCACGCGATGAGGAATCGGGTGAGATGATCGATCTCATCCGCGATTCGGTCATGTTCGATTTCGGCGCACTTCACACCGTTCCCATGAACGGCACCATCGACCTGCTGGGCAATCTGATCGTTCAGGGCAACACCAACTTTGCATCCAAATATGCGAGCAAAGAAAAATCATTTGAAGCCAACCTCGCCGCCATCAACGAAGCTTACAAAAACGCAGAATAAACGACCAAGGAGGAGCAGATGCTCCTCCTTGATCGTTTATCCGATACTCACGCGATTTTTTCCGCAGTGCTTGCTCTGATACATCAGCGCATCCGCACGCTCCACCACCGTCTCGACGGAATCTTCGCCGACTGCCATGGTGATGCCCACAGAAACGGACACATTCAGCGCGCCCTTCTCGCATTCGATCTCCGTGCTCTCCACCAGCTTGCGGAATTTTTCGCCGATGATGGGCAGATCATCCGCGCCGCCGATGGCGTAGACGCCCACAAATTCTTCGCCGCCCCATCGTCCCACGAGATCGTTGCGCCGCACGCTTCTCCGGATGCTGGCGGCGATGTTTTTGAGGATCGCGTCCCCCACATCGTGGCCGTATTCGTTGTTGAAGCGGCTGAAATTATCGATGTCGGCGAACAGCACCGCAAAGTGCCGGCCGAATCGCTGATATTCCTCCATTTTGTAGTGGAGAAAGCTGTCGAGATAGCGGCGGTTGGGCAGTCCGGTCAGCGTGTCGTGCATGGCGATGTTGGACAGCTTTTCAATGAGCGTATCCTCATAGACCGTAGGCGTGTCCCGGGTGAAGATCTCCACCGCGCCGACGATCGCATTCTCCTTACAGATGGGGAACACATTCACCAGCACCGGAATGCGATAACCGCTCTTGTGGCGGACAAATACGCGATGCTGACGCTGTTTGCCGTCAGCAATCGTCGCAAACAGCGGACAGCCGATGTGACACAGCGGCCGGCCTTCCTCGTCGATGTGATTGAGTCCCGACTGATGGCAAGCCTTGCCCACGATCTCCTCCGCCGTGTAGCCGGTGATCTCCTCCGCCGCACGGTTCCAGAACCGGATGCGCCGCTCGGTATCTACAAAGTAAATACCGTCGCGCAGATTATTGATGATGTCAAGATAAAGTTCTTCTGTGTTCATATTGCTGCTCCGCAAATCGCAGAGGAGGCGGGGTCAATTCCCCGCCTCACTGCTTTTATTTTGTACCGAAAATTCTGTCGCCGGCATCGCCGAGACCGGGGACGATATAGCCGTTTTCATTCAGGCATTCGTCCACATTTGCGCAGTAGATCTCCACGTCGGGATGCGCCTTGGTGAGCGCGTCGATGCCCTCGGGAGCTGCAATCAGGCAGAGGAATTTGATATGCTGTCCGCCCTTTTTCTTGATCTGCGTGATGGCGTCGATTGCCGAGCCGCCGGTGGCCAGCATGGGGTCAACGACAACGATCAGCCGCTCCTCGATGTCAGCGGGAAGCTTGCAGTAGTACGGATGGGGCTGGAGCGTCTCCTCGTCACGGTACATACCGATGTGGCCCACCTTAGCGGAGGGAACGAGATTGAGCAGGCCGTTTACCATGCCGAGACCT
>SVSO01000143.1 GCA_015064195.1 Oscillospiraceae bacterium | reverse complement strand
ATATATATATATATATATACTGTTAACAAATGGTGAAATTATATGAATTTTGTATGAATTATCTTCGGGAGGGATCGTTATTCAAGGGGGATATTTGATTTGTGAATATTTAGAGGTTCCCTACATTATATTATATCACAATAAAAAATTCCGTGCAATGTACAGACTGTAAATTATCCGGAATTTTTGTATGTATTTTTTTGTGAATCCCGATTTTCCGCCGATTTTACTCGCCCAGAACGTCGATGAGCAGCTGATTCATCACCTTCACGGAGAAATCCGCATAAGCCTTCGCCATGTCAAGCGTCCTGCCGAAGTGATACAGGTTCAGCTCCATATTCCAGCTTCCCTCGTATCCCACATCCCGCAGTGCTTCCAGCACCAGCTGCCAGTCGATGGTGCCCGACAGCGGAACCTTATGCTGATCGGTCATGTGATCGTTGTCGTTGAGGTGCAGGCACTCGATGGAGCTTCCCAGCTTGTAGATCAGCTCATGGGGCAGGGGCTGGCCATCGAACCGCGCCGCCTTGTTGGTGTGACCGGTATCCATGCAGGTGCAGAAGAAGGGCGCATTGCCGTCCTTTTCCGAAATTTCCCGGTACGCATTCAGGAATTCCGTCTCGTCGCCGAAGAAATCGATGCCGCTTCTGCCGTCGGGCGTTGTGGTATCGCCGAAGGTCTCCGAGGCGATCTTCACGCCGAACTCCTTGGCAAAGGGCAGATAATCGTCAAACATCCGCCGATTGTAGCGTCGCTGATCTTCCGCCGATGCGTCAAGTCCCAGACCCACGCTGTGGATGACGCAGTGCCGACATCCCAGCAGCTTGGTCGCCATCATATCAAGTCTGGCACCTTTTTTCTCGTTTTCATTGATTACCTCATCCAGCTTATAGCCCTTGATGCGGCCGTGCGTCTGACCGATGCGAACGCCGATGCTGTCCGCGTAACGCTTCAGATCCTCAAAATAGGATGCGATTTCATCATCGCTTTTGGTGTATACGCTGTCCTTCAACCAGCCGTCGTACTTGAGAAGATCAAAATCGACGCAGGTGAGTCCGATCTCCTTTGCCAGATCCAGCGCACCCTTCGCACCAAGCACATCCTGGAATGCACCGATTGCCAATGATACCTCGTATTTCATAAAAACATACCCCTTCCCGTCGGAAAAATTTCTGTTTACAGTATAGCACACTTTTCCACGGATTGCAAGACCTTAGTAAAAAACGGTTGACTTTCTTGCTCGTTTGTGATATAATATACTCTGCGACCGGGTCGGGCGATCGCGTGATATGTTGCCGAAAGGTATTATCATGAGGAAAGTCCGGGCTTCACAGGGCAGGATAACGGATAACGTCCGCCGAGGGTGACCTCCGGGAAAGTGCAACAGAAATATACCACCGCATTTTATGCGGAAAGGGTGGAAAGGCGAGGTAAGAGCTCACCCGAATCTGTGGTAACACAGGTTCGCTGTAAACCCTATCCGAAGCAACACCGCATATGGAATCCGGCTTATCACCGGCTGTCTGCCCGGCAGATTCCATGGGTGGCACGCACATTGCTGCGGAGCGTGTCGGAGACGATGCGCAAAGATAGATGATCGCCGATTACAGAACCCGGCTTACAGACCCGATCGCAGCTTTAAAAATCACATCCGGCGGAAATTCTCTGCCGGATGCTTTCTTTTAACAAAAACGGCACTCACTGTTCACAAAATCGCGTTGACAAACCGCTTCGTGCGCGGTATAATAGTTAAAATAACAATCGCTTTGGAGGCTTTCAGAATGAAAAAAATCGTATCGTTTATCCTCGCCCTCATGCTCATCGCCCTGCCCCTCACATCCTGCGGCGCGGCAAATACCGGAGAAGCTCCCATGGGCTTTGTGGAGATCTCCGACGACGGTCTGTCCTACAATCTCTACGTTCCCGATGAGTGGACGCCCGACCTCTCCACCGGTGTCACCTCCGCGTACTTCGATGGCCGCGATCCGTCCAATATCTCCATGATGGCCTTCGAGCTTGACCGCACCATCACCAGCCTTGAGGATTACTGGACAAGCTACGAGCCGGATCTCAAGGCCATCTTCCCCGATCTCGCCTATGTTGACACTGCAGAAGCAACACTGGACGGCGTGCCTGCCATGCAGTATATCTACACCGCATCCATGTCCGGTCTTTCCTACAAGATCATGCAGCTGACCGCCATCAGGAACAACACCATCTACATCTTCACCTACACCGCCACTGCTGACAAGTACGATGCACACATCGAAGACGTCATCGCCATGCTGGACTATTTCTGCTTTACCGAATGAGTACCGTATATTTTGACAACAGTGCCACAACGCCGCTCTGTCCTGAGGCACGGGAGGCCATGTGCGCCGCCATGGACTGCTACGGCAATCCATCGTCCCTCCACACCATGGGCGTGGCAGCGGAAAAGCTCGTGTCCGATGCCAGACGCGCCATTCTTGCCACCCTTGGCGTAAAATGCACGACGAAGATTGCCGAAAATCAGCTGATTTTCACGGCAAGCGGCACGGAAGCGGACAATCTCGCCCTCATCGGTGCGGCATCTGCAAAAAAGTGGAACTGCACCAAAAAGATCCTCATCTCCGACAGCGAGCATCCCGCCGTTCTCGAACCGGCGGCAGAGCTTGAGCGGCGGGGCTTTGAGGTCGTCCGCATTCCCACCGTCGGCGGTTTGCCGGACTACGGCATGATCGAAGCCGCCGCGGATAAAAACATCATCCTCGCCAGCTTCATGCTGGTCAACAATGAGACGGGCGCGGTCTATGATATCCCCCGCATTGCGAAGCTCATCAAGGCAAAAAATCCCGATGCGCTCCTGCACGCCGACTGCGTGCAGGGCTATCTCAAAATCCCCTTCACCGTGAAATCGCTGGGGGCGGATCTCATCACCCTGAGCGCACACAAGATCGGCGGGCCGAAGGGCGTGGGTGCGCTGTATATGACCCAGAGCGTTATCACAAAAAAGCAGATCTCACCGGTAATTTTCGGCGGCGGTCAGGAATTTCTGATGCGCTCCGGCACGGAGAATGTCATCGGCATCTCGGGCTTCGGTGCGGCGGCTAAAGCCGGTCACAAAGCCCTTTCCGCATCCATCGCCGCAGAATCGGCCATCCGCGCGCATCTCATCGGTGCGCTGAGCGGCGAACGGTTTTCCGGCATCCGGCTGAATCTTCCCGAAAATGCCGCACCACACATTCTCAGCATCACCCTTCCCTCCATCAAGAGCGAGACGATGCTTCACAGCCTGTCGCGGGCGGAAATTTTCGTGTCCAGCGGCTCGGCCTGCTCCTCCAACACCGGTCACGGCAGTCATGTGCTCCGCGCATTCGGGCTTTCCGACAAGGAGGCCGACTGCACCATCCGGATAAGCCTCGGCCCGCAGAATACCATCGACGATGCCAACCGATTCCTTGACGCACTGGAAGGATCGCTCCAAACGCTTGTGAGAATTTAAAGGAGAGTTTCATGGAAACCTTTGATTATGTAAAATCCGTCTGCGAAGCCGCCGCCCGGTCAAAATCCGCAATGGCAGGCGCATCCACTGCACAGAAAAATGCGGTGCTTTCCCGCATTGCCGAGCTGCTTCGTGCCGAGGGCGAGGCCATCATCGCCGCCAATCGCACCGATCTTGCCAATGCGGATGCCAACGGTGTACCGAAACCCATGCTCGACCGGCTGAAGCTGGATGAGGGGCGTATTTCCGGCATCGCTGACAGCCTTTCGGAGCTTGTGATGCTCACCGATCCCATCGGCTCCGGCACACGTGTCACCCGCCCAAACGGTCTTGTCATCGAGCATATCCGCGTCCCGCTGGGCGTGGTTGCCATCATCTACGAAGCGCGCCCCAACGTCACCGTTGATGCGGCGGCACTCTGCATCAAGACCGGCAATGCCTGCGTACTCCGCGGCGGCAAGGAAGCCATTGCCACCAACCGCGTGCTGATCGAAATCATGCGCCGCGCACTGACCGACTGCAATCTCCCCGCCGATGCGGTGGGACTCATCGACAACACCACCCGGGAAAGCTCCACCGCGCTGATGAAAATGCGGGGGCTTGTTGATCTTCTCGTGCCGCGCGGCGGTGCGGGACTCATCCGCAGTGTGGTGGACAATGCCACCGTGCCGGTCATCGAAACCGGTGCGGGCAACTGCCACATCTACATCGACAAATCCGCCGATCATGACATCGCCGTGAAGGTGGCAATCAATGCGAAAATGTCCCGTCCGTCGGTGTGCAATGCCATCGAAACCATGCTCATCCACGAATCGGAAGCGGCGGAATTCCTTCCGAAGTTCATTGCGGCACTGGGCGAAAAATCCCTCGAAATCCGCGGATGTGAGAAGACCCGCGCCATCATCGACTGTGAGGCGGCAGGTGAATCCGATTGGGCGACGGAATATGACGACTACATCCTCGCCGTGAAGATCGTCGGCGGCATCGATGAAGCCATCGCCCACATCAATCGCTACAACACCGGCCACAGCGAAGCCATCATCACCCGCGATATGGCGAACGCGGCCAGATTCCGCGCAGAGATCGATGCGGCGGCGGTGTATGTGAACACCTCCACCCGTTTCACCGACGGCGGCGAATTCGGCTTCGGCGCAGAGCTTGGCATCTCCACCCAGAAGCTCCATGCCCGCGGCCCCATGGGACTCGATGCCCTCACCACCGGCAAATATCTCATCACCGGCGACGGTCAGGTTCGGTAACAACAAAATCAGCCTCAAAAAATGAGGCTGATTTTATTTTTCTCTGCAGAATCGCGCAACAGAGCCTCTGCCGCCTTCGGAAACCGCCGCAAGCTGGGCGCGGAAATTGGCCAGCAGGCGCAGAAGATACCGCTCCGGCGCACGGTCTGACAGATGGTGAACAAGGCCGACGGCGCGCTGGTAGGCGATGTCCGATGTATACAGCATGGCGTAAAGCGAGCAGTCCTTCTCCGTCATCATCAGCTCCCCCGGCTCTTTTCCCACCATAATGCACAGCATCGCCTGTTCAAAGCAGAGCTGCCCCAGATTCACCGTGGCCGCTGTGGGATCGGCGATCTCCCGATGCCACCGCTCAAACAGTGCCTCCCGCTCCGATGCGTCAAAGGACAGCACGAACCGATTCTCCACGGCAAGCTCGTCCAGCAGGTGAAGCATTCCGCAGATGCCCGCCGCGCTCCGATTCACCGTTGGCATGGGATAATCCACGCCCACCAGCACCCGCGCCGCATCAAAGCGGATGTCATATGCACGGATCAGTTCCCGCAGATCGGTTTCGCACAGGCGGTTGTAGAAAATATGCATGGTTTGGATCCGGCATCGGTTCGCTTCCCGCAGCTTTGACAGCGCCTTGAGGGTATACTCCCGGCAAAGTGCCATTCCATCGCACAGCAGAGCATCGAGCGGGCCGTTCATCAGCCGTGTCACCGCTTCCTCCGGCTTCATGCGCATGAGTGCAAGATCGGTGCAGTACAGGATGGATGCCAGCAGCCGGGATGCGATCTCCTGCTCCACCGAGGCTGACAGCCCGCCGGTATACAGATGAATATTGCCCGCCAGCCGCTCATAGATGCGCAGCTGGAGCGCATCGAATGCTTCGCCGGTGCAGATCCCGCATCGGAATGCCTCCGCCGCCAGTGACAGCGTATAGCGCGATCGGTTCAGCCTTCCGTAATCGAAGATCTCCCGGGATGCCACTTCATTCGCCATCCGCATCCTCCTCCCCGTTGATGCGCCGCACAAGCGCTTCCATCCGCTGACAGAACATCGTCTCGTCCCCCTGGCAGTGCTCCTCAAATTCATCCAGCATCATCCGGATCAGCTCGTTGTCGTTCACCGCATCGTGGGTGTCGGTCTTGATAAAATAAAAGCAGTCCACAAGGGTGTTGACAAGTGCTGCCCAATCCTTGGGCTGGACAAAGGGTGAGCCGGAAAACACCAGCATCAGCTTTTCCACCGCACCGATGCCAATCTCCACCCGCCCATTGTCCCGGATCGCCCGATGGCGCGTCTCGGCGATCTCTCTCGCGTCCCGCTCGGTGAGCATCAGCCCCCGCCCTTCCGTCAGCAGATTCATAGCCGTGAGTGCCCGCGCATCCGCCGCGATCTTCGCCGCCGTTACACCGGTGATTCCCGACAGCAGTGTTAGTTCCTTCATGTTGCCTCCAAATATGAATGAATTGTAAAATCTCGCAAACCCCTTGACATTTTTGCGCAAATGTGCTATAATAGTATCAGAAGTACGCAAGATAATTTGTGGATTTCGTCAGATATATTTATTATACCACTTGACTGCAGTGTTTGTCAAGTGTTTTTTCATTTTTCGCGGATTATTTCTGAACCGACAACAGCCCGCTGCCGCTTCGGCAGTGGGCTGTTGATTATAATTCCGCTTTTCCACAGTGCGTTTCCGACAGTTTCCACAAGCACAACTGTTGAAACTGTGGAGAATTTCTGTCAGCATTCATGCACTTATACACAGTTTTCACATAGTTTTCCACAGCTCTGCGGAAAAATCCGACGAAAAATCCACACATTCGACGGCAAGTTTTACCGAAGTTTTCCACAGGCCGCTCACAGATACTTGCGGTCGAGATTGCGCAGCTGTACCGCCTCCGCAATATGCTTTTCCAAAATCATCTCGCTTGCGTCAAGATCGGCGATCGTCCGTGCCACCCGAAGCAGACGGTCATAGCCTCTCGCCGAAAGCCCCAGCTTCTCATAGGCCTTCTGAAGCAGCATGGATGCATTCCGGTTCATGCGGCAGAAGCGGGACAGATGCCGGGTGGACATATCCGCATTCCGCCAGATCATGGGAATGGCGGAATCCTCCAGCCGTGCGGCTTCACACCGTTTGCGCGCATATTCCCGGGCGCGGTTGACTCTCGCCCGGATCTCCGATGACGACTCACTGGCTCTCGGCGTCGAAAGCTCCTGGAAGGTCAGCGAGGATACCTCCACCTGAATGTCGATGCGGTCCACCAGCGGGCCGCTGATCTTTGACATATATTTTTTGATATCCGATTCCTTGCAGGAGCAGGGATGGGTCGGATGGCCGAAATAACCGCATTTGCAGGGATTCATGGCCGCAACCAGCATGAAGGAGCAGGGATACGTCACCTTGCCGTTGGTGCGGGTGATGGTCACCTGTCCGTCCTCCAGCGGCTGGCGGAGAGATTCCGTCACCGCCTTGTTGAATTCCGGCAGCTCATCGAGGAACAGCACGCCATTGTGCGCCAGTGAGATCTCGCCGGGCTGCGGATTGGTGCCGCCGCCCACAAGACTTGGCGCGGACATGGTATGATGGGGCGAGCGGAAGGGACGCTCGGTGATGATGGATTCATCCTCCTTCAGCAGTCCCACGATGGAGTGGATCTTGGTGGTTTCGATGGCCTCCTCGAAATTCAGCTCCGGCAGAATGGTGGGCAGCCGCTTGGCCAGCATGGATTTACCGGTGCCGGGCGGGCCGATCATTAAAACATTATGTCCGCCGGCAGCGGCAATTTCCAGCGCACGCTT
>SVSO01000002.1 GCA_015064195.1 Oscillospiraceae bacterium | reverse complement strand
TCTCGCCCATGAAACCGCCGCCATGCTGATGAACGCATTTCCGGCGCACATCAACGAGCTTGAGCGATTCTGTACCGAATCGCTTCGGCAGCTGGCACAATGAGAGCTGTTTTAAGCAAATTACAGAAAGGACCGAGATAAATGAACACGCAAAGCCGCCATTTCCGACGTGTGCGAACGCATACGCCCATCAAGCGACGCCTGTCCGCCACACAGATTATCCTTCTCGGCTTTATCGTGCTGATCTTCATCGGAACGCTGCTGCTCACCTTGCCCATCTCCTCCCAGAGCGGCACAGTCACCTCCGTGCGCGAGGCTTCCTTTACCGCCGTCAGCGCCACCTGCGTCACCGGCCTTGTGGTGGTGGACACCGGTACACACTGGAGTCTGTTCGGACAGATCGTCATCATCACGCTGATCCAGATCGGCGGTCTCGGATTCATGACCATGGCCGTCATGATGTCCCTGTTCATCAAGCGTCAGATCACACCGCGGGAGCGGATGCTGGTCGCGCAGTCGCTGGGACTCACCGGATTCGGCGGCACGGTGGCACTGGTCAAACGCATCCTCATCGGCACCTTCACCATCGAGGGCATCGGTGCCATTATCCTTGCCACCCGGTTCGTTCCCATGTTCGGCCCGGCGCGCGGTATTTACTACGGCATCTTCCATGCCATTTCCGCCTTCTGCAACGCCGGATTTGACGCGCTGGGCAAAGAGCTTGGCGAATTCTCCAGCTTTACTGCGCTGTCGGATGATCCGGTTATTACGATAACGCTTATCTTCCTCATCGTCCTCGGCGGCATCGGATTTGTGGTGTGGGATGACATCGTGAACCTCATCACCAAACGCCAGCGCATTTCCGTTTACAGCAAATTCGTGCTGCTGCTCACCGCTATCCTGCTGTTTGGGGGCGCACTGCTCATCGCCATCTGTGAATGGAACAATCCCGCCACGCTTGGCGGAAAATCCGTGGGGTATAAGCTGTTGCAATGCTTGTTCCAGTCCGTCACCACCCGTACCGCCGGCATCGATATGATCGGCCAGACGGGGCTGACGGAAGGCTCGCAGTTTGTCTCCATGCTGCTCATGCTGGTGGGCGGATGCTCCGGCTCCACGGCGGGCGGCATCAAGGTGGGTACCATCGGCGTGGTGCTCTGGGCCGTCATCGCCTTCGCAAAGGGTGAGAACGATGTGGTGGTCATGCGCCGCAAGGTCTCCCATGAGACGGTGGTACGCGCACTGACCGTGGTGGGCATTGACCTCGCCGCCGCCTTCATCTCCGCCTTTATTATCCTGACTACAACGGATGCTTCCCTTTCGGCGGCACTTTACGAGACCTGCTCCGCCATTGCCACCGTGGGACTTTCCCTGTCCCTCACGCCGGCACTGTCGCTGGCCGGTCACATTGCGGTGACACTGCTCATGTTCTTCGGCAGAGTGGGCATTCTCACCATCACCTACTCCATCCTGCTCAGTCAGGCACAGAAAAAGAGCTGTATCACCTACCCCGAAATCAACATGATGATTGGATAGAAACGGAGAAATTGCTATGAGAACTAAAAAACGCAGCTTCTGCATCATCGGACTCGGACGCTTCGGACAGACACTGGCAGTAAATCTTGCCAGAACCGACCATCAGGTGCTGGTCATCGACCTTGACGATGATGTGGTGAATGTCATGAGCGACATCGTCACCAACGCGGTCATCGGTGATGCCACCAACGAATCGGTACTTCGCGCGGCAGGTGTCAGCGATTACGACTGCGCCATCGTCGCCACGGCGAAAAACATCAACGACAGCATTCTCACCACCATTCTGCTGAAGGAAATGGGCGTGAAACAAGTGGTTGCCCGTGCCGGAAGTGAACAGCACAAGCGGGTGCTGGAGAAGATCGGCGCGGATATGGTGGTATTTCCGGAACAGGACATGGGCGTGAAGCTGGTGGGCATCCTCGACCGCAACAATGTGCTGGAATACATCGAATTCTCCGATACCCACTCCATCGTGGAGGTGACGGTGCCCACACATTGGGTGGATAAATCCCTCATTGAGCTGGATGTGCGCCGCCAGTACGGTGTCACGGTGCTGGCTGTCAGCGATCCCGACACCGGCGAGATGAACATTTCCCCCGATCCTGTCCGCAAATTCACCGGCGCGGAAACCGTTGCGCTTCTCGGCGAAAACAAGGCTATCGATAAGATCACGAAATAACGCGAAAAACAGGCTGAATCCACGGATTCAGCCTGTTTTGTTCATTTTACAGCTCCACCAGCACGCCATCGTCGGCGGACTTATGGATGGCCTGCATGATCTCCGTCAGGTGACGCGCGTAGTCGAGCGTCACGATGTACGGCTCGCCCTTCAGCGTATTCGCGATCATGGTGTAGATGGAATAATGGTCGCCGAAGATCTTGCCTTCCAGCGTGAGCTTCGTCTTCTTTGTCTCGGTGACGCTCCGGTAAACATTCGGATCGTCCGCTTCCGGATAGGAGATCTCATGGATCTCCATCTCATTTCCCTTGACGTAGATCGTTCCCTTATCGCCCTGCACGACCCAGTTGGGCAGATAATCGGAGATAATGTTGTGATCGACCTGCACGATCACACCGCTCTCGGTGGTCAGCATGGAACAGAACATATCATCCGCATCGCCGGGATTGATGATCTGACGCTTGTGCGCATACACCGTCTTGATGGGTTCGCCCACGAAATGCATGGCCTGCTCCACGATGTGCGGACCCCAGTTGTTGAGATAGCCGCCCGCATAGGCCTTGCGGGTCTGCCAGTCGCTCCGCTTGCCGAAGGTCATTTGCGCACGATATATGCGGAACACCTTGCCGATGGTTCCCGCAGCCACAAGCTCCCGCAGCTTCTCCACATCCGCGCCATTGTGACAGGGGATGAAGGGCATGACGATCACATTGTTCTCTGCCGCCGCCGCAATGATGGAATCCGCGTCATCGGTGGTGATGGCCCACGGTTTTGTGATGAGCACATTCTTGCCCGCTCTGAGGAAATCCAGCGCAATTGCCGTGTGGGTGTAGCTGTAGGTCAGGATGATTACAAACTCGAACGCATCCGAGTCTAACATCGTGGTGTAGTCGGTATACTTTTTCGCCGCCGGAAAGCGATTGCCGTATTTTTCCAGCGCGTCGAGATTCACGTCGCAGATAGCCACAACGTCAAAATCCGGATGCTTTTCCAGCACCGGCGCATGAAGATCGTTTGCGGTTCTGCCGCATCCGATGACAGCAGTTTTGAATGCCATAATATATTCCTCCGTTAGATTAAAATTGTTCCTTTAACAGTGCCAGCGCCTTTTTCATGCTGGCAAGCCCATCGCCGTTTTTGCTTTCAAATGAGATCGTGCCGTCATAGCCGATGCCGCGGAGATTTTCCAGCACGCTCTTGATATAATCGCTGTAATCCTCCTCCGGCATCACGCGGGCAAGCTCGGCGATGTGGATATGCCGCAGACTGTCCCGATACTTCACGATATCGCCGGGATTGTCGTCGTTGCTCATCATGTGGATGGTATCCGCCAGCAGTGCGATACGGGGCGATTTCACCGCATTCACCACCCGCATTCCGTCAGCGAGAGTATGGATAAAATTGCACGCATCGGCACGGAGCGGCTCCATGACCACCGTCATATCGTATTTCTCACACGCCGGCACCACCGTCTGACGGATGACCTCGGCGATCTGAGCGTAGCCCTCATCCTGCGTTGTCTCATCGTCCAGCGCACGGGCGGGCGCACTGCCGAACACGATCTTCTTTGCGCCAAGCTTAGAACAGCGCGAGAAGGTGCGCTCCAGATACTCGTTGATCTCGTCGTAATTCACGCTTTTTCCCGTGACGCGGATGGTTTTCGGGAAGAGCGCACAGCAGCAGTCACAGGCAAGGCCGATGGTTTTCAGATACTCCGCCAGCTTATGAAATTCCGCCTCGCTAAGCTGTGACACCAGCATGGCGCGCATCTCAACAAAATCGAAGCCCGCATCTTTGATCATTTGGATCAGGTCATAATCCACCTCTGTTTTCATGGGGGTGGAAAATTCTTTGCAGAAACCGTATCTCATATTCATTCTCCTTTCGGGCCGAAATATCGGATCAGCCGCATTTTTCCGGCAATTTCAAACGGCTTGCATACGGCGGGGATGAAGAACTGCGCGCCTGCCGCGACCGGCTCACCGGCAACGCTTCCCTCACCCTCCAGCACATAGATGCCGCTGAAGGTTCCGTCTGCGCGGACGGTTTCGCTTCCGTCAAGGAGAAGCTCATCAAGCCGGAACATTTCTGTATTGTCATATCCCACCAGCGTCCGTCCGCTTTTTTTAATCTTCCACCGCGCCAGCGTTTCCTCGCGCGAATAGCCGGTATAGTCAAAGCAGTCAAACATTCCGTCAAATCCAAGCCCCTGATGGCACATTTTATCAGCCACCGAAAGACCGGACGGTGTGACACGCTCGGTGCGGATGGTGAGATCAGTCGGCTCTTGGATCTCCACGAGGAAGCATCCTGCGCCGATGGCATGAGGAATGCCGCCCTCAATCAGGAACGTGTCGCCGATATTCACCTCAAATTTATGCAGACAGTTAAGCATGGCGGGGATGTCCTGCCGGTGGAAAATATCCTGCCAACGCTCGCGGGTGATGCCCTTCTTGAAGCCAAAGTAGATGCATGGCTTCTCACCGCCGATCTCACGCTTTCCGATGATATGCCAGCATTCGGTCTTTCCGAAGGGTGAACCGAACAGCTCCATCGCCTTCTCGCGGGTTGGATGCACCTGAATGGTCAGCCGCTCCGCTGCGTCCAGTAACTTCACCAGCACGCCGGGTGTTGCACAATGCGCCTTCACATGAGCCGCGCCGAGGCATTCCTCCGGATGCGCTTCAATCAGCGATTTCAGCGAAATATCCGTCCCTTCCACCATGGAAAGGCCTTCCACAATGTGCTCTCTGCCCGCATTTCGCGCGGCAACCACCGACATCATCCATTCCTCCGGAAAGCTGGAATCGGGTGCGCCCACGTTTCCGTGGAGTGCTTCGATGAGACTGCCGCCGGTGTAGGTACGCCAAGCACCCGCCCGGGCAAGCCGGATGGGTCTTTGAAGATCGATGCTCACCGTGTCTTGTCCTCGTTTGCAAAATCGCGCACGGTTCCGGTGGGACGGTGGCTGAAGTTGAGGCGCTTGAGGCCCGCTTCCTTATCCGGCATGAAGTCGATCCACATATAGTGCATATGCCGGTCGCCGGTGACTTCCACGCCGTGATTGGAGCCGAGCGGGATGTGCATGATGATATTGCCCTTCATGTTGATCTTTTCATCGTCGATGATGACCTCCATGTCGTTCTCCGGGAAGCTGAAGAAGAACTGGTCGAGCATGGGATGTGCATGAGGACGCACCAGATCGTAGCCGTAGGATTCCACCGAGCCGATGGTGAAGCGGGGCAGCACCTCGTGGGGGATCATCATGCGGCTGATGGTCTTCTCGCTCTTGTTGGGGTCGATGTACTGGATGGATTCCTGATAGGGAACGATCACCGGGAATTCGGTCTTGTATTCCTTTAAGTCCTCCTCATCGCCCGGTGCTTCGTCCCACTGGATCTCAAGCAGCTGCACGTCGCTCTCTGCGGTGACAACAAGCTTTTTGTCCGGCGCGGGCACAAAGGTGGTTCTGCCGTCGAAGCGATAGCTCTTGTCATTGGTGACAAAGGATGCCGCGCCTTCGATGAGGATGAGGATGTGATAATAGCCGCAGTCCGCGTCAAACACGCGCTCACTGCCGGCCTCGATGGTGTGATGCACCGGATGCGCGCCGGGGATCTCGCCTTTGCAAAGCTCCAGCGCACGGTTGCCCTTCACCGATGTGTCGATTTTTTCCATAACTACGTTCATGATGGTTCTCCTTTATTCAAATGTTTTTGCAAGCTCTTTTATAATCATTCTGTTCGATAGAAGCATAGTTGGATGCGAAATTCATATCAAAATTAAATTTTGTCAGGATTGACAGCGCTCACACGATCCACCACCAGCTGCCGGAATTCGGGGGACAGCATGGCGAAGAATGCGGTGAAGCCGGTGACGCGCACCACAAGATCCGGATATTTGAAGGGATCCTTGTGCGCTTCGAGGATCTTTTTCGCGTCAATGATGTTGATGTTGAGCAGGGTGTTGCCCGTCTCCATGATGGTGCGGATCATCGCCGCCATTTTGTCGATGCCTTCCTCATCGTTCACAATGCCCGGGTCAAACTCCAGCTGAACCGGTGCGCAGTTGCCATAGCCCGGCTGGATCGCACCGATGGAATTGCACATGGCCGACACTGCTCCATCTTTCCGGAAGCCGCCGTTGGGATTTGCGCCGTGATTGATGGCTTCCTGCGCCTTTCTGCCGTTTGGCGTTGCGCCCACGGTTTTGCCGAGGCCGATGGTATTCGACCACGAGAAGAAGCCGGGGATGAAATTGATGCCGGGATGACGATTGCACAGATCGCGCACCAGCTCGGTGTAAAGTTCGCTGATCCGCTCAGCCCATTTGTCGCCGAGACTGTCGCCGCCGCAGTAACGCTCACTTCCCTGCATCAGACAGCGGATGTATTCGCCGTCTGCATCCTCAAAATTTGCCCGCATATGGGCAGTCAGCTCCCCGTAGGTGAGCTTTTTCTCCCGATCGATGCGCTGTTCGCAGGCCGCGAAGCTGTCGGCAGCCACCGCGATTCCGCTGCCGTCCACGCACATATTGTAATAATTCGCACCGCCGTCGGTGATGTTCACGCCTTTTTCGATGAGTCCGTGCTGGAACAGATTGAGGATCAGCTCCGGCTGGGATTTGGTCTGATAGCGCAGATGATGCATGATGCCGTCGCCGGTAGCATCCACCGCGCATTTGAGATGCTTTCTGTACCGCTCCCACAGCTTCTCTGCGGATGGCTCGGCGTCCATATCCATCATCTCGTTGTAGGCAACCTCAAACACCTTGGCGAGATTGATCTTCACCGTGTCATTCATGGTGTACTCCATGCCGGGAATGCACATCCAGTGACAGCCCGCCGCCACACGCCGTCTTGCCAATGAGAGGGGATAGCCGCACTTCATGAAGCCCTCCGCCAGTGCGCTGTCCGACGAATACCGCGGCCAGCCCTGCTTGTTTTTGAACAGATACGCCACGGATTTTCTGAAGAATTCCTCATCCAGATTGTCATGGACACGGATGGTCAGATTGCAGGCGATGTTGATCTTGTCCGCCGCTTCGAGGCAGAGATAGGAGATTTTCGAGGTCATGTCCCGACCGTTTTCATCCGGGCCGCCCAGCTGGAAATAGCGGCTGTCCTGCAAAAACAGGCAGGCCAGCATGAACACCGCATCCTCATCGGTGAGAATCCCCGCCGCCGTGTCACGCTCATAGTATGGGCGGAGCATTTCGTCAAGCTGGCCGCCCGCACTGCCGCGGTTGTAGGTGCGGGAGAGCATACTGAACCAGCACATCCACTGTACCGCCTCACGGAAGGTTTCCGGCGGATTTTCCGCAGTTTTCTCATTGACCTCGGCCATGGAGAGAAGATTCTCCCGAAGAGCTGGATTGTTTTCCTTCTCCGCTAAAGAACGGATGGTGTCCGCCGCACGGTGCAGGAAGCGGATGATGGCCTCCACCACCATGATCTCGCTGTCGTAGAATTCGTGATGGCTCTCATCGTGCAGTTCCCGCTGTTCCTTCAGCTTTCTGAGAATACCGCCCCAGCCGAGGTCAAAGCCGATCTGCAGATCGGGGGTAAAATGGTGGCAGTTGTCGATGCCGGAGATGATGTTGTAGCGGTCAAACAGCACCTTCAGCTCATCGAAGGGATAGTCGGGATTCCACTTGCACGTGACGGGGCGCAGACGTTCGAGGAACAGAAACCCCTTGCCCACAAATGCATCCAGCGGATCGCAGTAAATGGGATGCGCATCGAGAATGGCGCAGTAATTCTCCCGCCATGCCCTGTAGCCGTAAATGGAGCCGTTTTCGTGATTCGGCTTCAATTCATAGTGAAACTCGTCCTGCACGATGAGGCCGTAGTCGTCCTCATTGGCACCGCCGCATCTCGCTTTTTCTTCCGTCTGCGCGATCTTTCGCTCTCTGAGAAGGCGGATCCGCTTGTGATATGTAAACTGCTCGCTGTCGGAAAACTGTCCGACAAAGGTGATTGCACTCATAGTTACCTCCTTAAACGATCTTCACGCGCACGCCGACGGCTTCTACCGCCGATTTCAGCCCATCCAGCACATCCGACGCAAAGGGACGCGCTGATTCAAATCCATTCGCACGCTCCAGCGCCCTGTATTTACCCTCGCCCAGCGGATTGAAGTTCAGCAGCTCATACCGGCGGAGATTCTTCAGATGTTTGATATGCTTTGCGATGGCCGTGAGATTTTCCGCGCTGTCGGTCACGCCGGGGATGAGAGGTGTGCGCACGATGACCGGCACGCCGAGACTGTCAAGCTTTGTTACATTTTCAAGGATGGTGCGGTTCGAGACGCCGGTATGCATCCGGTGCGCCGCATCATCGTACAGCTTCACATCGCACATGATGAGATCCGCACGGGAGAGAAGCGGCTCAGCCATTTCAAAAGCGAAGCTCAGATTGGTTTCGATGGCGGTGTGGATGCCCTCCGTATGGCAGGCATCGAGAAGTGCCGCGGCGAATTCCCGATGGCACAGCACCTCACCGCCGGACAGCGTGATGCCGCCGCCGCTGTTTTTATAGTAAGCCATATCCTGTCTGACTTCCGCCATCACCTCGGGAACGGTCATCTCCCGGCCGCACATGGTCAGCGCCTCGGCATAGCAGACCGCCGCACATTTCCCGCAGTTTGTGCAGAGCGTCCGATCGATGAAGTGACTGCCGTCCACACACTGCTGTGCGCCCGTCGGACAGGCAGCGAAGCATTTTTGGCATCCGATGCACTTGGTGCGGTAGAACATCAGCTCCGGCTGTGCGCTGATCGTCTCGGGATTGTGACACCAGCCGCACTTCATATTGCAGCCCTTGAAGAATACGGTGGTGCGGATGCCGTCGCCGTCGCTCAGGGAAAATCGCTGGATATCGGTAATCGTTGCTTTCATGGGATTCGTCCTTTCGTGGGAGTTTATTATATTATAGCGCACAGGACGGCGGCTGTAAATGTTAAATCGAGACTTTGAATTGTGTTTTTCATACTTTTGTCTTGACTTTTGGCGGCAGATGTGCTATCATGTTCCTACAGTCACATTTTCCGGAGGTATGCTATGAAGCTCACGGAATCGAATCCATTTGTGCGGCAGGCACTGATCGCCACGCTCAACCGCAGTAAGACCGACGATGTGTTTTTTGAATTGCGCAGTGCCGACTGCCGGCTGTTCTACATTTTATCGGGCAGCGGGAGCATGACCATTGAGGGCGAGCGGTATTCCCTCTCCCCCGGATGCGCCATTCTCTTTCAGTCCGGCACCACCTATATGTGGGAGATGGCGGAGCAGATGTCCATCGAATACATCGCCATCAACTTCGACTACACGCAGGATCATGCGCACATCCGAAAGCCCTTTCATCCCGTCCACGCCGACCGGTTTCATGACCGGGATGTGCTGGAGCAGGTGACGATGGAGGACGCGCCGATTCTGAATGTGCCCATCGTGCTGAACGGCGTGACGGCCATCGAATCCCGACTGCGTCTGCTCACCACCGAATACAATGTGGCGGACGATTATTTCTCCGGTGATCTGTTGTCGCTGGTACTTAAATCGGTCATCATCAGCATGATCCGGGAAGCCCGCATCGCCGGGGATCAGCACGGAAGCAAGGAGCTGACTCTCACCCGCAGCATCATCCGCTACATCCAGAATCATTACGGCGACGAGATCACCTATGAGAGCCTGTCCGAGCAGTTTTTCATGAATCCGGTCTACATCAACCGCATCTTCCGCAAAAATACCGGCTCATCCCTCCACAGTTTTCTGCTGAATTACCGCATCAATATGGCCATGGAGCTGCTCCGCTCGGGCAGTATGCCGGTCAAGGAGATCGGGCCGATGGTGGGCTTTACCGATCTGCCGCACTTTATGAAAACCTTCAAAAAGATCACCGGTATCACACCGGGACGCTACCGCAACCTGTCCGATGACCCGCAATAGGTGAATCCGGGGGATGGACTGCTTGTTCCATCCTCCCTTTTTTATATCCGGAAATCGCAACAAAACGCAGGTTTCGGGAGAATTTCCGCAGAAATTTGCCAAAATTCCATGATAAACCCGAAAAATTTCGGATAAATCAAAAAAATTCGCGATTTTTCAAAGAAATTTTGAAAAACCTATTGATTTTTTGCTCCAATTCTGCTACAATAATGCTGTCGCAGTATTTTAACGTAATGCCACGTTAAAAAACACTGACGATTTGTTTTACCATCTCTTTCCGGTCGTCCGATGCCGTTTTTGTCGGAGTATTGGTTCGGGGTGTTTTTTTTCGTCAGGCCAAAAATTTATTTTTCTAAGGAGAAATCGGAACAAAAAATGGACAAAAACAAAATCATTGAGCTGAAAAACATCACGATGGAGTATGAAGGCGAGCAGGTATTGAAGGGCATCAGCCTCGATATCCACGATAAGGAGTTTGTTACTCTCCTCGGTCCGTCCGGCTGCGGAAAGACAACAACTCTGCGTATCGTTGGAGGCTTTATTACTCCTGATTCCGGTGATGTGTTCTTCGGAGGCAAGCGGGTCAACGATGTTCCGCCCTACAAGCGTCCGGTCAACACGGTTTTTCAGAAGTACGCACTTTTCCCGCACCTGAATGTCTACGAGAATGTCGCGTTCGGTCTGCGTCTCAAAAAGACGCCGGAAGCCGAGGTTGCACGACGTGTCGGCGAAATGCTGGAGCTTGTGGATCTGAAGGGGTATGACAAACGCGGCGTGAACCAGCTCTCCGGCGGTCAGCAGCAGCGCATTGCCATTGCACGCGCTCTGATCAACAATCCGAAGGTGCTGCTTCTCGATGAGCCGCTGGGCGCGCTCGACCTCAAGCTGCGAAAAGAAATGCAGATCGAGCTGAAAAAGATCCAGCAGCGCATGGAAATTACGTTTATCTATGTCACCCACGACCAGGAAGAAGCGCTCACCATGAGCGATACCGTGGTCGTTATGAAGGACGGCACCATCCAGCAGATCGGTACGCCCCAGGACATCTACAACGAGCCGACCAACGCGTTCGTCGCAGATTTCATCGGCGAATCCAACATTCTCCCCGGCATCATGCACCGGGATTATCTGGTGGAATTCGCCGGCAACAATTTTGAGTGCGTGGACTCCGGCTTCTCTCCCATGGAGCCTGTGGATGTGGTCATCCGTCCCGAGGACATCAAGCTCGTCCCCGCCTCCGATGAAGTTCTCAACGGCGTGGTGGAAAACGTGCAGTTCAAGGGCGTACACTACGAGATCATCGTCAAGGCGTATTCCGACACATGGGTCATCCATTCCACCAAAGCTCCGGGTGTGGGCGAGATCGTCGGCATCACCTTAACGCCGGAGGATATTCACATCATGAAGAAATCCGACGTGAAGAAGGTCAACTATTTTAAGAGCAATACCGAGGAGGGCAGCGACATTGAGCAGCAAATCTAAAATTGTGGCTGTGCCGTACCTTCTCTGGATGATCATTTTCATCGTCGTGCCGCTGGTGCTCATCGGCGTATTCGCATTTACCACCACCGTGACCTGCGACATCGACGGCAATATGCTCACCGAGGAGGAGCTTTCCGAATACCTCTACGAATGCGAGGAAAACGAAGTTGAGCCGGAGCTGACCGAGCGCACAATTTTCACCATCAACAACATTTTAGAGGTCAGCAAGTATTCCACCGTTCTCATCAATTCCGCATGGCTGGCTCTGATCGCCACGGTCATCTGCCTCGTCATCGCTTATCCGCTGGCTTACATGATCTCCCGCATCCATATCGCAAAGCAGAAGCTCATGCTCATGCTGGTCATGCTGCCCATGTGGATGAACTTCCTGCTCCGTACCTATGCATGGATGACGCTGCTTGAAAAGAACGGCCTCATCAACAAATTTTTCGCTTTGTTCGGCCTCGGCCCCTTCGATATGATCAATACGCAGGGCGCAGTCGTGCTGGGCATGATCTACAACTATCTGCCCTTCATGATCCTTCCCCTCTATTCGGTCATGACCAAGATCGACGACCGTACCATTGAGGCGGCACAGGATCTGGGTGCCAACAGCTGGCAGGTCATCTGGCGTGTCATCATGCCTTTGTCCATGCCCGGCGTGGCGACCGGCATCACGCAGGTCTTCGTCCCCTCCGTCTCCACCTTTATCATTTCGAGAATGCTGGGCGGCGGAACCAATATGCTTATCGGTGACCTCATTGACCTGCAGTTCCTCGGCAACGCCTACAATCCCAACCTCGGCGCGGCGATCTCGCTTGTGCTGATGGCGTTTATCTTCCTCTGTATGTCCATCACCAACCAGCTGGACAACGAGGACATGGAGGGCGTGCTGTTATGAAAAAAATCACATCGAAAATCTACATTTTCCTCGTTTTCCTGTTCCTCTATGCGCCCATCTTCGTGCTGATCGTCAACTCCTTCAACGAGTCGAAGAGCCGCACGGTCTGGACAGGCTTCACCTTCGACTGGTATGTCAAGCTGTTCAACAACGAGGTCATCTTAAAATCCCTTGCCAATACGCTGATCATCGCGGCCATCGCTTCCGTGATCTCCACGATCCTCGGCACGGCGGCGGCCATCGGCATCTACAACATGAAGAAGATCGCTCGCTCCTTCATCATCAATGTGACCTACATTCCGATCATGAACTCGGAGATGGTGACGGGCGTCTCCCTCATGCTGCTGTTTGTGGCACTCAACATCGATCTCGGCTACTTCACGCTGGTGCTGGCACACATCACCTTCTGCGTGCCATATGTCATCCTCAATGTGCTGCCAAAGCTCCGGCAGATGAACCGCAATCTTTACGATGCTGCCCTTGACCTCGGCTGCAATCCGTGGCAGGCCTTCCGCCATGTGGTCATCCCCGAGATCATGCCCGGCATCATCACCGGTTTCCTCATGTCCTTAACCTACTCCATCGACGATTTCATCATCAGCTACTTCACCCACGGCCCCACATCCCAGACCCTGCCGATCACCATCTACTCCATGACCCGCCGCAAGGTGTCCCCTGAAGTCAATGCACTGTCGGCCATCATCTTCGTTGTGGTACTGCTCATCCTGCTGATCATGAATCTGAACGATATCCGCCAGTCTTCCCCGAAGAAGCGGAAGAAGGGAGGCGCGGCATGAAAAAATTTGCGGCGATCCTTCTCTCTGTCCTGCTCCTTCTGACAGCCATCGTGCCGGTGAGTGCCGACGATGAGCCGACTTATTCGGACAGCGTGGACTGGGACAAATTCCGCGGTCAGAACGTGACCATCAACGTGTACAACTGGGGTGAATACATCTCGGTGGACGACGGCTTTGAGGAAGCGTTCGACACCAACCGGGAGTTTGAGGAGCTGACGGGCATCAACGTCAACTACACCAACTTCGCATCCAACGAGGAGCTGTACGCCAAGCTGAAAAACGGCGGCGCGGCATATGACATCATCATCCCCTCCGATTATATGATCGCCCGGATGATCAATGAAAATATGCTGGAAAAGCTCAATTACGACAACATTCCCAACTTTGATCTGCTCATTTCCGACGAGTTCAAGGGCATGGATTATGACCCGAAGGACGAATATTCCGTCCCCTATATGTGGGGCATGGTGGGCATCATCTACAACACCACGCTGGTGGATGAGGAGGATGATATGCACTCCTGGGATATTCTCTGGAATGAGAAATATGCCGGCAATATCCTGATGTTCAGCAACTCCCGGGATGCATTCATGGTGGCGGAGAAATATCTCGGCTACTCCATGAATACCACCGACGAGCAGGAGCTGAAGCACGCGGCAAGTGCGCTGACCGAGCAGAAGCTTCTGGTGCAGGCGTACGTCATGGACGAGATCTTCGACAAGATGATCGGCGGTGAGGCGGCCATCGCTCCCTATTATGCGGGCGACGCGCTGACCATGATCGCAGACAATCCCGACCTTGCTTACGCCGTTCCGGTGGAAGGCACGAACCTGTTTGTGGACGCCATGTGCATTCCCAAGGGCGCGAAGAATAAGGAAGCGGCGGAAATGTACATCAATTTCATGTGCGAGACACTGGTGGCCCTCCGCAACTGTGAGTACATCGGCTATTCCACGCCTCAGAAGTATGTGCTGGATTATCTCGATCCCGAGCTGGCAAACGATCCCATCGCCTACCCTGATGAAGCGACGCTTGCCAATACGGAAGCGTTCATCGCCCTTCCGGATGCCACCACCAAGCTCATCGACGAGCTTTGGACGGGCATTCTGACAGCGAATGCAGCCGCACCGTGGACGATCCCGGTGTTTCTGCTGGCCTGCCTCGGCCTGTCCATCGGCATCAACGTATGGCGATCGAAAAAGAAAAAGCGCAACAGCTGATAAAAACGAAACGCAGACACGCTCGTGTCTGCGTTTCGTTTACAGCCGCCGCTCCAGCAGTTCCCGCGGGGAAATGCCGAAATGCTTGTGGATGCGGAACAGAACACTGCTGCTCGTCCGCGGCGGAATTACACCCGCTTCGATGGAACACAGCGTTTTGCGCGTGATGCCCATGATGCCGGCCATGCGTGTCAGCGACAGTCCCTCCCGCATCCGCAGTTCCCGCACATTGTAACAGAAATTCTGCCACTGCTCGTGGTTTTGCATTGTTATCACCTCCGACAACCATTATAAATCATAACTGCCGAAAAGTGTTGGAAATCGCACAATCTTGTGCGATGCTTATTTCGCATGGAAGTATGCCGCCGGAAATCACGAAAGGGATGTCATCACGACATCCCTTTTGCTGATCAATTTTTCTCCATCGGGGCAAATTCGCGCATGAGGGCGAGGGCGGTGCGGATTCCATCCACGGCCGCCGAGGTGATACCGCCGGCATACCCCGCGCCTTCACCGCATGGGTAAAGATTGCCCGCCGCCGATGCGGTCAGGCTCTCCGTGCGTTCGATTCGCACCGGCGATGAGGTGCGCGTCTCCACGCCGGTCAGCACCGTGTCCCGCGCATCAAAGCCGCGCAGTTTTGTGCCGAACCTGCCGAAGCCTTTTCTCAGCATATCCGTCACAAATCCCGGCAGAATCGCCGACAGATCGCACAGCGTGTACACGCCGTTTCTGTAAGTGGGCTGAACTCTGGTCGGCTCGGTGAAATGCGATGTTTTTCCATCGAGAAAATCCCCCAGCGTTTCCACCGGCGCGCGGTAATCATGCCCGCCTGTATCCGCCGCACGGAATGCCGCACGCTCCAGCCGCCGCTGAAACTCCACACCGTCACGCCATCCGCCGCCGGTATCCTCCGGGAACACCGACACGGCGATGGCGGCGTTGGCATTTTTCCCGTCCCGTGCATAGCGGCTCATGCCGTTGGTCACGACACCGCCTTCCTCGCTGGCAGATGCCATCACCTCGCCGCCGGGACACATACAGAAGCTGTACACGCCACGCGCCGTATCCGAGGCAAGCCCTGCCTGTGCTTCCCGCCATGACAGCGCATATTCGCCGGGCGGAAGGATTCGCTTGCCGGTTTTATCCGTCAGCTCCGCAAATTTTCCATACAGTGCCGTGTCAATATCGCTCTGAAGATGCTCCGCCCGCACGCCAACAGAAAAGGGCTTCGGGAGCAGGGTGAATCCCCGCGCCGCCAGCATATCGTAGGTATCTCTCGCGCTGTGTCCCACAGCGAGAATGAGCGCATCCGCCGCCATGCGGTGAGTTCCGGCGGCATCCTTCAGCGTCACCGCCGTGATGCGGCCGTTTTCGATTGCAAGATCGGTCAGCATGGTGTTGTATCGGATCTCGCCGCCGAGGGATTCGATGCGGGCGGCGATTCCGTCCACCACAGAGAGCAGGCGATCTGTGCCCACATGAGGCTTGGCCAGCCACAGGATCTCCTCCGGTGCGCCGAATTCGGCAAATCGCTCCAGCACATACTGACAGCGGGCGTCGTTGATTCGCGTCACCAGCTTGCCGTCGGAAAATGTGCCGGCACCGCCTGCGCCGAACTGGATGTTGGTGTCCGTGTCAAGCTGACCGGTGGCGATGAAATGCTCCACCGCCTTTTTTCGCGAGGAAACATCCCCGCCGCGCTCGATGACGATGGGACGATACCCATGCTCCGCCAGCAGAAGGGCCGCGAACATTCCCGCCGGGCCGAAACCGATGACCATAGGCCGCGCACCGAGGGGACGGCTGCCGTATTCCGCCGTCAGCGGTTCGCGCTCCACAAATTCCACATTGTCAAGCCGCATGAGCCGCTGCCGCTTCGCATCGGACAGCTCGCATTCCACCGTCACCGAATAGACGAAGGTGGGTGCATCGCCACGCCGTCTGGCATCGATGGAACGCTTATGAAGTGCGGCGGAGATGTATTCCCCGCCGCCGAGATTCAATTTTCGCTTTGCCGCCGCATAGCTCTCCTCAATGGGAGCAGTGATGGGCAGACGCAGATTTTTTACAATGATCTGATACCGCATTATCCTATGGTCACATCCATTTTATATTCGCCGATTTCGTATACGCTTCCCGCCAGCACATTTGTCACTGAGATGGTCACGGGCACGGACACCGTTCCCGATGCATTGTTCAGGTATCCGAGATCCACCGTTGCCGTCACGTTGTTCTTGTTGAGCAGCGTGATAAGAGAGCGCGGGCCGCGGAAGGACACGTTGATGGTGGGCGATCCGAGGGAGTATTTGAGGCTGTTGGGGTTGACCACCGTCAGGCTGGACACCACGATCTCCCGGGTCTCCGTATTCCGGTGGGTGATGGCAATATCCGCCGTGCGCGCCGGGCTGACGTTCTCCACATCCTCCGGCAGCATGATGGTGGCCGACAGGGTGGTATCGCCAATGATCTTCTTTTCATCCAGCTGGAGCACCACCAGACGGTCGATCTTCTCCAGATCATCCGGCTCGCCCTTGATGCGGATGGTGGCGGGCGTGATGTTCACCGTCACATTGGATTCGTTGTAGTAGCCGTACTTATAGTCCACAGACAGGGGGATATCCTTATAGGTGTATACGGGGATTCGCACAGAAACCTCGCTTGTCTGAAGTCTCACATAGGGATTGGTAATGGGCGTATTGGAATTGTCCACCAGCGTCAGCTTGCCCGTGGCCGTCAGCGTTTTGGTGACGCGGCCAAGGTCGAGGATTACCTTCGCGCCGGCGATCTTCTCAAGCTCTTCCGCCGGGCCGGTCACATTGACCATCTCCACGCTCGGTTCAGGCGTTCCCAGCGTGTAAGCCGATTCGATGGTGAAGGACGGCTCCACGATGACCGGTACGCTGACCGTAGTGCGCTTATCCACATAAAGCGTGACGAAGTTGGTGGATTTTCCGCTGGATGTCACGCCGCTGGGCAGGGATGTATGCACCTCCAGCGTATATTCGCCGGCCTCCGTGATGGTGCTGGCATCCACAAAGGCAGTGATGTCCTCCACATTGAGACGGCTGAGGGAGGATTTCGTGCCGAGGACGGTCAGATCCACCACGCAGTCGTAACCGCTGATGACGGACAGTCCCAGCTCCTCCTCAATGCGGTCGAGGCCCCGGATGGCCACCGCCACGCCGGACACCGTTGTCTCATCCGTAGCGGAATCCGTGCCGACCACATAGAACCACAGCACCACTGCCGCCAGAACACAGAGCACCTTGGCAATGATGTTTTCGTATTTTTTCGATTTTACCTGATAATCGCCGCTGTTTTCGGCGACGTGACGCTCGTATTCGCCGACCGCGCCAACGTTCTTGTTATCCTCTGGCATCTCTGCATCCTTTCTGCTATTTTTCGTCTTTGTCTTCCTTCTTGTGGAGCTTGAAGCCCACGCCCTTTTTGGCGGGATTCTGCGGTGCTTCCTCGGTGATCAGCAGGGAGGCAAGCTCGCTTTTCAGAGTGTTGTAGGAATAGTTGCGGCGGAGCTGACCCTCAATGGCGATGGAGATCGTGCCGGTCTCCTCGGAAACCACAATGATCACTGCGTCGCTGTTCTCGCTCATGCCGATTGCGGCACGGTGGCGCGTACCCAGATCCTTGATGATATCGTCGTTGGTGGACAGGGGAAGGAAGCATCCCGCCGACCAGATGCGCTCGTCGCGGATGATCATTGCGCCGTCATGGAGGGGCGCTTTGTTGAAGAAAATGTTGCGGATGAGGAACGCCGTGGGGTTGGCGTTGACGATGGTGCCGCTCTTGATGATGTCGCCAAGCTTGGTGGTGCGTTCGATGACGATAAGCGCGCCCGTTTTATCAAGGGACATATCGCACACGGCCTCGGTGATCTCGCCGATCATGGCCATGGTCTGAGCATTCGATTTGGTTTTGGACTCGCCGATGCTCCGCAGGGATTTGAGCGGCTCTGCGCCCACTTTTTCCAGTGCGGAACGAAGCTCCGGCTGGAACACGATGATCAGCGCGATAATGCCGACCTGGAACACGTTCTGCAGAATAAAGCGCATGGCGTGCATCTCAAACAGCTCGCTGAACAGCATGATGAGCAGCAGGATCAGGATACCCACCGCCAGCTTTCCGGCGCGCCGCTCGCGGATAAATTTGTAGACATAGTAAAACACGCACGCCACAATTGCGATATCAATGATATCGATGAGCGTGATATCCGTGAAAATATTCCAGATTGCGGAAAAAACCGATTTGATATACTCCATCACACCGTAATTCCTTTGCGTTTTTTGAGAATTTGAGCCTTGCAGAGTCCCTCATATATATTCTATCACAAATTTTTGAAAATTTCAAACATTTCGCAAAAATTCCCGTTCATAAATTACAGACGTAAAACCCTGTAAATTATGTACAATCCGACGATAAAAAAAGATGCGGAAATTTCAAAAAATGTTCTTTCAATTTAGTTGATTATATGGTATAATATAATATGTGATATTATTTTAAGCGAAATTCCGTCGATTGACGGCTTTTATGAAGGTATTATGCAGAAAACACTGGAAACTTTACAAAATCTGATCGTCGTGGCCGGACATTTCGGCGCGGGCAAGACCAACTTCGCCGTCAATCTGGCAAAGCATTTCGTCCGCTCCGGCAAAGCCGTCACCCTCGTCGATCTCGATATCGTCAACCCTTATTTCCGCGCCGCTGACAACAAGGCGGAGCTGGAAGCCCTCGGCGTTCACTGCGTCGTGCCGGATTATGCCAACACCAACGTAGACATCCCTTCCCTGCCGCCCACTGTTCTCGGCGCGCTGGAGGCTTCCGTGCGTGAGCCGGAGCGCGTGACCATCCTTGATGTGGGCGGAGACAACGGTGCGGTTGCTCTGGGAATGTACAACCGCTTCTTCCGGGAAGGCGGGTATGAGCTTCTCTATGTGGTCAACAAATACCGGCCGCTCACCGAGGAGCTTGACGACGCAGAGCTGATCCTGCGGGAGATCGAATGGTCGGGACGCCTCCGCGCCACCGGCATCGTTCACAACTCCAATCTTGGGGAAGAAACCGCCGCAGAGGACATCACCGACGCCATGCCGTGGGCAGATGAGCTTTCCAAGAAATGCGGATTGCCCATCGTCTGCACCGTCGCCGATGAATCCCTCCGGGGACAGCTTGCCGGGGATGACATCTTTTATATCACAAACGCCACCAAACAAATCTTTTAAGCATATGGAGGAATCACATGAACAAGGTAACATTTACCGAGGATCTCTGCAAGGGCTGCGGACTCTGTGCATCCGTCTGTCCGAAGAAGATCATTTCGCTTGACCATGACGCGCTCAACAAAAAGGGCTACCATCCCGCGCGCATCACCGATCAGGAGAAGTGCATCGCCTGCGCTATGTGCGCAACCATCTGCCCTGATGTTGTCATCAAGGTCGAGAAGAACTGAGGAGGAATTTGAAAAATGGCTAAAAAAGTATTAATGAAGGGCAACGAAGCCATCGCTGAGGCGGCCATCAAGAGCGGCTGTCTGCACTTCTTCGGCTATCCCATCACGCCCCAGACGGAAATTTCCGAGTATATGGCAAAGCGTATGCCCAAGGTAGGCGGTCTGTGCCTGCAGGCGGAGTCTGAGGTTTCCGCCATCAATATGATCATGGGCGCGGCTGCATCCGGCTCCCGCTGCCTCACCTCGTCCTCCTCTCCCGGAATCTCGCTGAAAAGTGAGGGCATCTCCTACATCGTCGGCTGCGATCTGCCCTGCGTCATCGTCAATGTACAGCGCGGCGGCCCCGGTCTCGGCGGCATTCAGCCCGCTCAGCAGGACTACTATCAGGCAACCAAGGCCAACGGTCACGGTGACGAGCATCTCATCGTTCTCGCTCCGTCCACCGTTCAGGAGATGGCGCAGTTCACCTCCGAAGCCTTCGATCTGGCTGACATCTACAGAACCCCCGTCATGATCCTCGCCGATGGTGCGCTGGGTCAGATGATGGAGCCGGTTGACTTCGAGATCGCGACGAAGCGTGAGCTCCCCGAAAAAACATGGGCTGCCAACGGTACGGAGGGCAAGCGCAAGAAGAACATCATCAATTCCCTCTTTATCGATCCCAACGAGCTTGAAAACTCCATTCTCGCACGGTATGAGCGTTATACCGAGATCTGCGAGAAGGAAGTCCAGTATGAAGAATACAAGTGTGACGACGCGGATATCGTGATCGTTTCCTACGGCATCACCTCCCGTATTGCAAAGACTGCCATCGCCGCAGCCCGCGCGAAGGGCATCAAGGTCGGTCTGTTCCGTCCCATCACCCTTTGGCCGTATCCCAAGGCAGCGCTCGCCGCTCTCGCTGACACTGCGAAGCATTTCCTCGTATGCGAGCTGAACATGGGTCAGATGGTGGACGACGTGAAGGTCTCCATCGACTGCAAGAAGCCCGTATCGTTCTTCGGACGTACCGGCGGCGTTATCCCCGCTCCGGCAGACGTTCTCGCGGAAATCGAGAAGATTGCCGCTGCACTTTAATCAGGAGGAATACATAAAATGGTAGTATTTGATAAACCGAAATCCCTCTCGCCCGTGCCCTTCCATTACTGCCCGGGCTGCACCCACGGCATCGTACACCGTCTCGTTGCCGAGGTTCTCGACGAGCTTGACATCTGCGGCAAGGCTGTCGGCATCGCGCCGGTCGGCTGCTCCGTATTCGCTTACAATTACTTTGAATGCGACATGATCCAGGCGGCACACGGACGTGCTCCGGCTGTCGCTACCGGTGTTAAGCGTACCCATCCCGACAACATCGTATTCACCTATCAGGGCGACGGCGACCTTGCCGCCATCGGTACGGCAGAAACGGTTCATGTGGGCGCACGCGGTGAAAACATCACCATCATTTTCATCAACAACGCAATTTACGGCATGACCGGCGGTCAGATGGCTCCCACCACTCTGCCCGGTCAGGTCACGACCACCTCTCCCTACGGACGCGACCGCCGCATCCAGGGCTCTCCCATCCATGTCTGTGAGATGATGGCTACCCTTGACGGCACCGCTTATGCAGAGCGCGTAGCTGTCAACACCGTTCCCAACATCAAGAAGACAAAGGCCGCGATCAAGAAGGCGTTCCAGAATCAGATCGACAAGAAGGGTCTGTCCATCGTTGAGGTTCTCTCCACCTGCCCGACCAACTGGGGCATGACGCCCGAGCAGGCACTCGAGTGGCTCAAGACTGACATGATTCCGTTCTATCCGCTGGGCGTTTACAAGGATACCGATGTGAAAGAACTCAACCCCACCTCGACCAAGGAGGACAAATAAATGACTACCAATATTCTTTTAGCAGGCTTTGGCGGACAGGGCATCCTGTTCGCAGGCAAGCAGCTGGCAAAAATGGCAATGGACACCGAGCTTCAGGTATCGTGGCTTCCCTCCTACGGCCCGGAAATGCGCGGCGGTGCGGCAAACTGCTCCGTCATCATCTCCGACGAGGAGATCGGCTCTCCGCTGGTCGTCACCCCCGATCTGCTCATCGCCATGAACCTTCCCTCCTTTGAAAAGTTCGTTCCCGCAGTCAAGGAAGGCGGTCTTGTGCTCTATGACTCCTCCCTCATCGCGGCACAGGCGAACCGTTCCGACATCAAAGCCGCCGGCATTCCCGCCACTGCCATGGCATCGGAAGCAGGCCTCTCCGGTATGGCAAACGTCATCATCCTCGGATATGCACTGAAGCTCACCGGTCTGTTTGAATACGAGGCATTCCTCGCGCATATGATCGAGGGAATTCCTCCGGCAAAAGCTGCGCTCATCGAGAAGAATAAAAAGGCTCTCGAAATGGGCTGGAACTTTGCAGAGTAATGGCACGCTGGCATATTATCAACAAAAAAACCGCAATCGCTTGGGATGTTCTCCCGGGCGATTGCCATACGGACACTCTGGAGATGGCAGGTCTCGGATGCTCCGATATCGTACGCTACGGCATGGATGAGAACGGCTTTGTGCTGGTGCATCATCCCATCTTCCCCACGCTCCGTCTTCGTCCCAATGATACCTGCGCCTCCTATCAGGCGGATGTGGCAGGCGAATTCGTGCCTCAGCTGACCGCTGACGGCAAGCGCATCCATGAAACGCTGACCCGCGTGGAAATCGACGGCACGCTCATTCTTTTCACCAAAGCGGACGGCCTTGCGCTTGTCCATCGCTGTTTTCCCTCCACCGAGCTTCGCCTGAGCCATGAGCTTGTCACGGTGAAGAATGTGAGCACCTCACCGATCGTGCTGGATGCCGCGCCGATTCCCGGCGAGGTGGATCAGGTGAGAGGCCCGATGGGTGTCAATATCATTGAAGCGTTCACCGATTTTGCAGAAACAACGCTGGCCGCCGGTGAAAGCTATACCTATTCCGTCACCATCGCCGGCCGTATGGTGCATCAGGCTCCCGACACCGAAGATCCGTCCTATCGCGGTGCAGAGGATGCACTGGCCCGCCGCCTTGCGAGAATTGATGAGCTGACAGCACCCATGCAGCTGGACACCGGTAATGCGACCCTCGACACCCTGTTCCGCTTTTCCAAGCTGAGAGCGGGCGAGTCGGTGTTCCGCACCAGAGGCGGACTCATGCACTGCCCCGGCGGAGATACCTATCTCGCCGCCACATGGTGCAACGATCAGGCGGAATATTCCGGCCCCTTCTTCGCCTATACCGGCGACGAAACCCTCATCGAAGCCGCCGCGAACGGTTATCGGATGTACATTCCCTATATGTCAAACCGCTATGAGCCAATCCCCTGCTCCGTCATTGCGGAATGCGTGGATTATTGGGATCACGCTGGCGACCGGGGCGATGCGGCCATGTATCTCTACGGCGCATCCCGGTTCGTGCTGGCTGTTGGCGATTGCGCATTGGCAGAATCCCTGCTCCCGGGCATTGAATGGTGCGCGGAATACTGCCGCCGGAAGATCAATGCCGCCGGTGTCGTTGCATCCGACTGCGACGAGCTGGAAAACCGCTTCCCTGCCGGCGATGCCAATCTCTGCACCTCCAGCCTTGCCTACGGCGGTTATCGTGCCGCGGCAGCACTGGAGCGCGATCTTGGCAATCCCACCCGCGCATCGGAATACGATACGCTGGCTGACAATCTCCGCACCGCCATCGAAGCGCACTTCGGATACAGTCTTCACGGCATCGATGCCTATCGCTACTACGAGGGCTGTGATGTCATGCGCTCGTGGATCTGTATGCCCCTGTGCATGGACATTTTCGAGCGCGCCGATGCTACGGTGGAAGCGCTGACCAGCAAATATCTCCTTCGTCCCGACGGCATTCTAACCATCGAAGGCGACAACACGGTGTGGGATCGCTCCACGCTCTACGGTCTGCGCGGCATCTTCGCATCCGGGCATACGAAAACAGCCATGGATATGCTGACAGAATACTGCGAAAACCGTCTGCTCGGTGAGCGCGTTCCTTATCCGGTGGAAGCCTATCCCGAGGGCGGCAGACGTCACCTCTCCGGCGAAGCGGCGCTCTTCTGCAAGGTCATCCTCGAGGGCATTCTCGACATGAAGCCCACCGGTTTCCGAAGCTTCTCCATGAAGCCCACGCTTCCCGAGGAGCTTGACCATCTCACCCTCACCGACATCCGCGCGTATGGCACGACATTCGGCGTGAAGCTGACGCGGGACGGATATTCCGTCATCCGCAGTGACGGCACGGTGCTTGCTGAAGGCAAGAATGGCCAACGGTTGGAAATTCACGTATAAAATCAAAAACAGCCGCAGGATGAATCCTGCGGCTGTTTTCATGAGAAGATTTCGGTCTTATCTGCGCTTTTTGCTGACGATCGCTGCTGCACCGGCTGCAAGTGATGCAAGTGCGGCAAGGATCGCCGGATCTGCGGTGGAAGGCGATGCTTCGGGTTCAACATAGCCTGCCTTCTTGTCTGCGGAGAGGGTGTACATATTGGAGTTCTGACCGCTGAACCATGCGGTATCCGTAAAGAGTGCGGTAGTTTTGCCGTCAAATTCGTCCATGATGATGTTGGCGAGCGCGAAAGAACCGCCGGCCTTGAAATCTACAGCGGGATTGGTCTTTGTAAGGCTTTCCTTGGCAATGAAGCCCTCAAGCACATAGCCGCCGTCGGTGTATTCTGCTGCGATCTGCGCATCAGAAGCAGGGACATCCTTGCCGGCAGAGCCATTGCCGTAGCAGAAATGCTCGCCGATTGCCGGTGTGCCGTCGCTCGTCTTCGGAACAACGGAGTAGAACAGCAGTGTTCCGGCTGCACTTCCGCTGACCGTGTTGTTGCCGTAGATGCAGAACTGGATGCCGTCCTTGGCATTGTACGAACCGTTTCCGGTTTTGTGCGGACTCGACATAGGCGTGGTGTCGTTGACTTCTGCGAGGAAATACACGCCCTTGTCATCCCACATCCAGGAGAAGGTCGCGCCTTCGGTTTTCGCACCGGTGTTGGTCGGCTCATCCACATTGGATGCGGTAAGCGTGCGGACGAGTGCGTTATCCCACTCGCCGCTGCCGGCCTTGCCGTCAATGGTGGGAGCAGTCACTGCATAGGGAATATCGAAGGATTCCTTCTGAGAAGCTGCCGCGGATGCCACTGTTGTAAAGGCAGACATTGCACAGATTGCCGCGAGGAAAAAGCTGAGTTTTTTCATGGTTATTACTTCCTTTCTGCTTGAAGTATCTTAATTATACCATGAATAAATCAAATATTCTTTGGTTTTTCTGCTCGATTTCTTTGTTTTTATGATATTATATTGACTTGATTCTGTCGGTCTGTTATAATGAGTATGAGAGGGGTGAAAAATCGCATGAGACAGCATACCGTTCGCACCATCGAATACATTCGCGGGATGAAAGTTGAATTCAATCATCTGCTCACCGATACCTATGATCCGGACGATCATTTCCGTTATCATTCCCCGGGACACCATCTGCACACGCACTGGTTTTATGAGATCTTCTTTTATATCAGCGGCGAAAGTGTGATCGTTTCCGGCAACAATTTCCATCGTCTTGCTTACGGCGATATCTTCATTGCCAAGCCCGGTGAACTGCATGGTATGTCCTTCAACAATAAATGCCGCTCCGAGCATTATTTTCTCTACATCGAGCCGAATTTTCAGAATTTTATCCATCCGGGCGCGGAGAATATCATCAGCATCATCGAAAAACGGGAGCGGGGAATGGACAGCATCATCCGCCTGTCCCCTGATCACATCCGTGAGGTGCGGGAGTGCTTTGACAAGCTGCTGGCCCGTGCTGATATGCCGGGATATTCGCAGTCCATCGGGAATTTTGCCCTGCTCATGCAAATTCTGGCGATCATCTGTGCCGCTGTTCCGGCAAGCTCTGAAATTCCCGCCGAAAAGGAAACACTTCGCCGGCATTCATCGAACTGCTCGCCTATATCAATGCCAATCACACCGCAATCCATGTGCTCTCCGACATCTCCCGCGCCATGAATTTCTCCGAAGCCCATCTTTCCCGCCTGTTCAAGCGATACATGGACACCAATATCATGCAGTATGTGCGCATGAAAAAGTTTGAGACCGCGCGCCAGCTTCTGAGCAAGGGTGCAAATGTCACAGATGCCTGCTTCTCCTCCGGCTTTGACAATTATTCCCACTTTATCACCGCATTCCGTAAGGAATTCGGGATGTCTCCTCTTGAATTCCGCCGGAGTGCCGTCGAAAATAACGGAACAGCGGACTGAGCCTGTCAGTCCGCTGTTTTTCTATTGCATTTCCACCGTGATCGCCGCCGGCTTCAGCCCTTCCGCTCGTGCATAGAGCGTGGCCTTTTCGCCGCCGCCAAGCTTCACGCATACGGCGATGATGCCCGCACGCATCCGACGGTCGGGTGTCGGTACGGGCGTATGGTCGCAGATGTCCGAGCCGGTGCCGACGATGGTGCCGCCGTTGCATTCAAACCGCACAAACGGCTCTGCATCCGGCACGCGCCGTCCATCCGCATCCCGCACGTAGCAGTTGTATACCGCCGTGTCCCATTTTGCCAGCGGATGCTGATTCTGCAATTCAAGCTCCAGCGTCACGCCATCACCGGTGGTTTCATATACCTGCTTTGCCGCTTCAACGCCGTTTTTCCAGCCAATGCAGACGAGACTGCCGGGCTGATATTCCGGCGTGAATTCCGCGTGACCGTACTTCTCCACCGCTTTTCTGCCAAGGCTCACACCGTTTGCGATAACCTCCACCTCGTCGCAGTTGGTGTAGACCCAGACGGAGATCCTTTCCCCCTCACGGCCGGCAAGATTCCAGTTCGGCGTCATATGCACCATCGGCTCATCCGACCAGTGGGATCTGTTCTGGTAAAATGCATCCTTTTTCTGCAGGAACAGATCAAGCGCACCCGACTGAGAGCAGAGTCGAGGCCATTCCGTCTCGCCGCGATGCTCGATGCCGGCCCACTGATAGCCGCCGCCGATCCATTCCCGCTCCATCAGGAATTTCCACGTCACCTCACGGGACATGAACCAGCCGGTGCGATTGTCGTAGCAATGGAGATAACCGCGCCTTGGATTATCGTCGTAGAACCAGCCGCGCGTTGTACCTACCGCACAGCATTCGGCCGCAAAGATCATTTTGTCCGGGAATTTTTCGTGCAGTCCGTCGTAATGGGTGAGATTGTAGTTGATGCCCACAATGTCCACCTCGTCCATGACCGGTGCGCCGCCGGGATTGTGGGACACCGCCGTCATGAAGGGGCGGGTATCGTCCAGCCGTCTCGCAGTTTCCCGCATGGTGACAAAGATGCGCTTGCCGATGGGATGATCGTGAAGCGGCTCCTCATTGCCCATGGACCACATGATGACCGCCGGATTGTTCCGGTGCATCTTTATGAGCATCTCCAGCTGCTCCAGCCCTTCCTTCGTCGATTCAAACCAGCGCGTTTCCGCCATGACGAGAAATCCCAGCTCTGCGCAGTACCGGAAGGTCTGGGGGCTGTGGGGATAATGGGCCATGCGGTATCCGTTTGCGCCCATCTCACGCAGACGCTCAAGGCGAAGCTGCTTCACCGAATCGGACACCGCCTTGCCCTGCAGACCGTAGTCCTCATGACAGCAGACGCCCTTGATCTTGGTGTGAACATCGTTTAAGAAGAAGCCGTGATCCGGATCAAACCGGAGGGTACGGAAGCCGAAGAAGGTCTTGTATGTATCGATCTCCGCATCGTTTTCATAGAGATGCACCACGCAGTCGTAGAGATTCGGATGCTCGCAGTCCCACAGCTTCGGCGAGCTTACCTCCGCCGTCATATTCACATCGTTTGTGTATTTACACGCCACTGTGCATTCACCGGTCATTTCGGCAATGACTTCATCACCGTCGAGGATCTCCGCCTTCACCGTCACCGTGCGGGCAGCCGCATCGTCATTGCGGACGGTCACATCCACCGGCACGCGCCATTCCGTGTCGGACAGCTTTTCCGGATGCACATACACGCCGTGGAGGTCAACGGACACAAGCTCCGTCCTGATCATCCAAACATGACGGTAAATGCCGCCGCCGGAATACCACCAGCCCTCATGCTTATCGGTGGTGTTCACATACACCGCCAGCACATTTTCCTCGCCGCCGAACCGCACAACATCGGTAATATCCACCTCAAAGGAGGTATAGCCGCAGAAATTGTGATACATGAGACAGCCGTTCAGATAGACTGTGGCATGGGTGGCGATGCCCTCGAACCAGAGCAGGATACGCTTGCCCTCGTCGGCTTCGTCCAGCTTGAAATGCTTTCTGTACCATGCATTTTTGTAGTCGAAATAGCCGTTCGTGTTGTTGTGATTCTCCGTCGGCTCCTGCTCGATGATGTAATCGTGGGGCAGGTTCACCGTTTTCCAGCCGTCGTATTCGTATTCGTGATTCTTTCCGTAGCCGCGCCATGCAAAGCCGCGGAGTCTGCCCTCCGTCTTGGCTTCCAGATACACCGGCCCTTTCAGCATACATTCGGGAAGCGCCTCGTCGCCGATGCGGAACTTCCAGCCCGCATCAAAATTCAGGATCTCTCTCATTTTGCCGTCACTCCTTTTATGGCTTTTGTTTTATTATACAATATTCCCGCCCGCATTGCAATGGAGTATCCTACGAAATATGGACGATTTTCAGATTTTTTCAATTTGTGCTGGACATTTCTCACGCTTTGCGGTATAATGGAAGAAAGCATTCACAAAAGGAGCTGTGTCATGAACGTTTTCTTCGCCAGCCGCACACCTGCGCCCATCACCGATGACATCCGGACGCGACCGCTGTATGTGACCAACTGCGGCTACTATCACAACATCACCGAAAATATCAGCATCCTCCGCAAATTTCCACGGGAGGATTATCATATTCTGTATGTAAAATCAGGAAAAATCCTCGTTGAAAACGAAACGCTGACCGATGGCTGGTTCTATGTTTATGCCCCCGGTGAGCGGCAGTGCTACACCTACACAGCCTGCGAGCGGTGTCACTATCTGTGGGTGCATTTTCTTGGCACGGACGTTCCGGAGATTTTCCGACAGCTGGGGCTTGCATCGGGCGCATTTCACTTGAACGATCGGACGGGCGATATGGAGAAAATATGGCTGCTGTTATGCGATGCCGTGCAGTTCCGGCAGGGAAATCCGGACGGATATGCGGCATCCCTGCTGCTCTCCGCCCTTCATCTGATGACTGCACCGCGGATATCCCGTTCTCCGTTTTCCGGCGCGGCGAAGCTGCTGGAGGATTTCACTGCAAAAGTCACTGTTCCCGCCCTTGCGCAGAAGTATCGTATGAGCACCGGCCATTTCATCGAATGCTTCAAAAAAGCATACGGTGCCGCGCCCATGCAGTACCGCGCAGGGAAGCAGTTTGAACAGGCAAAGCTTCTCATCCGCGAAATGGACATTCCCATCTCTGCCGTAGCCGAGCTGTGCGGCTTTTACGATCCGCTCTATTTCAGCCGCCAGTTCAAAAAATACGCCGGCGTGAGTCCCACGGAATACAAAAAACAGATCTCCGACCATGAAATAACCAAAAAATGAGGATGCCCCTTGGGGCATCCTCATTTTTTGTTCAGCCATTGCAGCTTCCGTTTGCGCACTCCGGCTTCATCTTGAAGGATTCGCAGTCCACGCACTGACATTTCGTCGGATTCGCTTCGTGAGTCGCGATGCGGACGGTGTTCAGCGCGCAGTAGTTCTCTGCGCCGCAGTGATGCTCACACTGCTTGACGGTGCATTCGATGGAGGTATTGGGCTTCTTGTTTTCCATAATGATGATCCTGCCTTTCTGATTTTCAAGCCGGATTTCCGACTTCGGTATTATTCTGCACCGTTTTGCAGGATTCATTCATCCAATATTTGCTATTTTTGATGTGACCCACCGCTCCCGCAGGATCCATGCCGCGCCGTCCAGCGCATCCCGGCAGGCAGACAGCGGCTCCACCACCAGCTGTGTCTGCGGCGGCACATCGAAATCCACCGGCACATCGGCGGCGATGTGGATCAGCTCAGGATCAAGGAGCGCACAGATTTCAAGAAGCTTTTCCGGCAATGCGGACACATCCGGAATCAGCCGCGCAAAGTCTCCTGCACGTCCGCTTACACCACCGTACAGCTGTCCGCCGAGCATCAGTGCGCCGCTGCATGAGCCGCCGGAAATCCGCAGATAAACCGCTGCTTCCACCGGATCAAAGCGGCCGGAATTGGCAACCGCCGCTGATTTTGCCGCCTCAATGACAAGCTCCGGCTCATTTCCGAAGGCATCGATAATGATGCCCCGATATTCGTCAAGCTTCCTGTCCGGCACGATGCAGCCAACTCCCATCAGCTCGCCGTCAAAGTAATCGGAAAAAGCGGAAAATCCTGTCATGAACGCCGTTTCCGGCGATTCAAAGGAACACTCGTGCTGTATTTCCATCAGAACATCCGTCACACGCAGCTTCATTTCCGCAAAATCGAACAATATCATTCCGGCATCCGGCTCCAGCCGGCAGACTCCGGTTTTTCGGCCTGCCGATGCCCGTTCCTGTTTATACTGTGAGATAATCCCGCACGCATCCAGCAGCTCCACAGCCTTTCCGACTGTCACCTGACTGAAGCCCGTCATCTCTGAAATCCGCGCACGGGTTATCTCTCCGCACGCGGCAATGGCATCAAAAACAGCCATTAAGCTTGATCCGTCATACAGCATTCAAAATGCCTCCCTTTCGTAGTATATCAATTATACACGAAATCTCGCAGTTTGTCAACGGCTCATTAACAAATTGAAAATAATCATTTTTCGATATTTGTATTATTTTCTAAAATGAAAAATATTTACAATTCGTCAACACCCTATCTCAAATTGAATGATACAATTATTTAACCGACTTTAAGAAAGGATTTTCCCATGAGTACAACCATCAGCCCCCGTGCGCGCATTGCCGCCACGGGATCATACATCCCGGATTTCCGGCTGACCAACGACGCACTCTCCCGCATGGTGGAGACGAACGATGAATGGATCCGCGAGCGCACCGGCATTGCCGAGCGCCGCATCAATACAACTCTGTCCAACCGTGAGATGGCCGTCATCGCCGCCAAGCGCGCACTGGACGCATCCGGTCTTGATCCCCTCGACATTGACATCGTCATCGCTTCCACAGTGACAAACGACAACTATTCCCCTGCGCTCGCCTGCTATGTACAGGCAGACATCGGCGCATCCAACGCCTTCGCCTTTGACGTGAATGCAGGCTGCTCCGGCTTCGTTTACGCGCTGGATACGGCATCGGCTTTCATCTCCGCCGCACGTCCCGGCACAAAGCCTGTCCGCCATGTTCTCATTGTCTGCTCGGAAAATCTTTCCCGCATTACCGATTATACCGACCGTTCTTCATGCATACTGTTCGGTGACGGTGCCGGTGCCGCTATCGTCAGCGCGGATGATTCCCACGGACTGCTGTCCACTTACATCAGAACCGACGGTACGGGCGCAGATGCCATCACCGCCCGCGCCCTCGCCCCCGTCATCGACAATGGCGACGGCACGGTTTCCAACAACGATGCATCTGTCAAAGCCGGGCTTGTCATGAACGGCCGCGAGGTCTACCGATTCGCGGTGAAAGCCGTTCCGGAAGCCGTCGAAGGTGCGCTGGCCGCGGCGGATCTCACCGCCGCCGACCTGAAATATCTGGTCATGCATCAGGCCAATGCCCGCATCATCGCCTCCGCCGTGGAGAGGCTCGGCATTGATCCGGAGAAGGCACCCATGAACATGGAACGCTACGGCAACACCTCCAGCGCCAGTGTGCCGATCCTGCTGGATGAGCTGAATCGCGCCGGAAAGCTGTCACGCGGCGATAAGCTGGCCATCGCCGGCTTTGGCTCGGGACTCACATACGGCGTTGCCATCATCGAATGGTAAGAAAGGATAAAAAATGTCAAATAAAACCGTAATCGTCACCGGCGCAGTGCGGGGCATCGGTCTCGCCATCGCCAAAAAATTCGCCGCGTTGGGCTATCATGTGGCAATCAACTACCGCTCCGACAACGGCACACAGCTGGCGGCGCTCGATGCTGTCCGTGCAGCCGCCGCAGACGGCGCAGAGGTGGAGCTGTTCCGCGCCGATGTTTCAAAGGCGGAGGACTGCGCGGCCATGGTAAAGGCCGTCACCGAACGCTTCGGCGGCATCTGGGCACTCATCAACAACGCCGGCATCACAAAAGATGGGCTTCTCATGCGCATGAGCGAGGAGCAGTTCGATGCGGTCATGGACTGCAATCTTGGCTCGGTTTTCCATATGTCAAAGGCTGTCGTGCCGGTGATGATGAAAGCACGCGAGGGCCGCATCATCAACATTTCATCGGTGGTGGGCATTTACGGAAATGCCGGCCAGACCAACTATGCCGCATCCAAAGCGGCCATCCTCGGTTTCACCAAAGCCCTTGCCAAAGAGGTTGGCAGCCGCGGCATCACCGTCAACGCCATCGCTCCCGGCTACATCGTGACGGATATGACCGACGCGCTGAGCGATGAGGCAAAGAAGCAGATGTGTGAGCGCATCGCACTCCGCAGAGTCGGAACGCCCGAGGATGTTGCAAACGCCGCCGCATTTCTGGCAAGCGGGGATGCATCCTACATCACCGCCCAGACGCTCTGCGTTGACGGCGCGATTTCACTGTAAATTTTGGAGGAAGAATCAATGCGAGTAGTTATTACCGGTATGGGTGCCGTTACACCCGCAGGAAAAACCCCCGATGAGCTGTTCTGCCGCGCTCTGTCCGGCGTGACGACGGCGGATACCATCACAGCGTTCGATACGACCGACTACAAATGCCATTTCGCCTGCGAGGTGAAGGATTTCGATCCCACCGAATACGATATCGATGGAAAATCCGCCCGCCGCATGGATCGCTACTGCCAGTTCGCCATGGCGGCTGTGAAGGGCGCATATGACATGAGCGGACTTTGCCGCGACCGTCTTGATATCACCCGCTGCGGCGTCATTTTCGGCAGCGGCATCGGCGGCCTCACCACACTGGAGGAAGAGCACGCCAAGCTGCTGGAGAAAGGCCCGAACCGCGTTTCTCCCCTGTTCATCCCCATGATGATCAGTAACATCGCCTGCGGTCAGATCGCCATGAAGTATGGATTCAAGGGCACCTGCTACGCCACCGTCACCGCCTGCGCATCCAGTGCGACCGCCATCGGCGAGGCGTTCCGTCACATCAAGGACGGCTATGCGGATGTGGTCATTGCCGGCGGCGCTGAGGCGACCATCACACCCATGGCACTGGCAGGCTTTGCCAACATGACCGCCCTGACCCATGGCACCACGCCCGACACCTGCTCCCTGCCCTTCGACAAGCGCAGAAGCGGCTTCACCATGGGTGAAGGCGGCGCGGCACTCATTCTCGAAAGCTATGACCACGCCATGGCACGGGGCGCGAAGATTCTTGGCGAGATCGTGGGCTACGGCACCACAAGCGACGCTTATCACATTACCGCGCCCGATCCGGAAGCATCCGGTGCAACGCTGGCCATGACCGGTGCCATCCGCGAGGGCGGAATCACGCCGGATATGGTGGATTACATCAATGCCCACGGCACAGGTACGGCGCACAACGACTCCTCCGAAACGCTGGCGGTCAAGAAAGCTCTCGGCGATGCGGCCTACAAAGTTTCCATCTCCTCCACCAAGGGCGTGACCGGCCATATGCTGGGTGCGGCCGGTGCGACGGAGGCCATCATCACCGCCATGGCACTCTCGCGAGGCATCGTTCCGCCCACCGCCAACCTGCGCGAGCCTGATCCGGAGCTGGATCTCGATTACACGCCCCTTGAGCCGAAAGAGCGCGACATGAAGTACGCGCTGACCAACTCTCTCGGCTTCGGCGGCACCAATGTATCCTTACTTCTGAAGAAATTTGAGGGTTAATGCCGATGAATTATTTTAATAATCTCACCGAGATCGAATCGCTGGTGTCCCGGCTCATCGACAAGCTGGATGCCAGCCGCACCGAGCATCTGGAGCTTTCCGTGGGCGATGTGCGCATTGCCCTCGACCGGCACTGCGCACCGCCGCCTCACAGTGCGCCCGCAATGTCCATGCCCGCTCCCGCACCGGAGATTCCGGCAGTGCAACCCGCTCCCGAAATGCCGTCCGCGCCGGAAAGATCCGATGCGGCCACGGTCAATGCGCCGCTGCTTGGCGTGGCCTATGCCGCACCTGCACCGGATGCCGCTCCCTTTGTGACAGTCGGTCAGAGCGTGAAAAAAGGCGACATCATCTGCATCATCGAAGCGATGAAGGTGATGAACGAGATCGAGTGCGATCGGGACGGCGTTGTTGCGGAAATTCTTTTTGAGAACGGCAAGATGGTCGAATTCGGCCAGCCGCTCATTTCGGTGAAATAGGAGGTACGGCATGGGACTTAAAAAGGATCAGATCAAGGAGATCATCCCTCACCGCGAGCCGTTTCTGCTCATTGACGAGGTGACGGCTATTGAGGAGGGCAAGTGGGCCGATGCCCGCTGGACACTCACCGGCGACGAATACTTTTTCAAAGGCCACTTCCCCGGCACACCGGTGCTTCCGGGGGTGCTGATGCTGGAATCCATCGCCCAGTGCGGCGCGTTGGTCATCCTCGGAATGCCGGAAAATCGCGGCAGGATCGCATATTTCGCCGGTGCGGATAACGTGAAATGGAAACGCAAGGTCGTCCCCGGCGAAACGCTTGAGCTTCACTGCGAGCTGATAAAATGCCGCTTCGGCATGGCCATCGCATCCGGCACGGCAACGGTGAACGGCGAGGTATGCTGCACCGCCGAGATCAAGTGTATGGTGCAGTGATATGTTCAGAAAAATTTTAATCGCCAACCGGGGTGAAATTGCGGTGCGGATCATCCGTGCCTGCCGCGACATGGGTATCATCAGCGTCGCCGTCTATTCGGAGGCTGACCGGGAATCCCTCCATGCCCTCATCGCCGACGAAGCCATCTGCATCGGGCCGGCCTATTCCCGCGACAGCTATCTTAACATGAACGCCATTCTCACCGCCGCAAAATGCGTGGGTGCGGATGCCATTCATCCCGGCTACGGATTTTTATCCGAGAATACCGCATTTGCAAGGCTCTGCGAGGAGAATGGCATCGAATTCATCGGCCCGTCCTCCTGCTCCATTGAGCTTGTGGGCGATAAAGCAGAGGCTCGCCGTACCGTTTCGGCGGCAGGCGTGCCCATCGTGCCCGGCTCGGAGGGTGTCATCACCTCCATGGAGGAGGCGGAGACCATCGCCGCGTCCATCGGCTATCCGGTGATGATCAAGGCGGCAAACGGCGGCGGCGGAAAGGGCATCCGCATGGTGGAGAAGCCCGACGACCTGCGCCTCGCCTTTGAAACAGCCCGGAGTGAAGCCAAGGCCAATTTCGGCGACGACGGCGTTTACATTGAAAAATTCATCCGCGATCCTCATCATATCGAATTCCAGATCCTCGCTGACAAAGCGGGCAACACCATTCACCTGATGGAGCGGGACTGCTCCATGCAGCGGCGGCATCAGAAGGTGCTGGAGGAAACGCCCTCCGCCTTCTTAACACCGGAGCTTCGGGAAAGAATGGGCGCGGCATCGGTGGCGGCGGCAAAAGCTGCGGGCTACTATGGCGCAGGAACGGTGGAATATTTGGTGGATGCGGACAGAAACTTCTACTTTATGGAGATGAACGCCCGCATTCAGGTGGAGCATCCCGTCACCGAACAGCTCACGGGCATCGACCTTGTTCGCGCACAGATCGAGATCGCATCGGGCCGCAGTCTCCGCTACACGCAGGAGGATGTAAAGCCCGCCGGCCATGTCATCGAATGCCGCATCAATGCGGAAAATCCTCTGAAGGGATTCGCGCCCTGCCCGGGAAAGATCACCGGCTTCAACGTGCCGGGCGGTCTTGGCGTGCGCATCGATGCCGCCGTGTATCAGGGCTACACCGTGCCGCCCTACTATGATTCCATGATCGCCAAGCTCATCGTAACCGGCCGTCACCGCGCGGAGGCGATCACCAGAATGCGCCGCGCACTGGCGGAGTTCATCATCGAGGGCATCGACTGCAACGTGGATTTCCAGATGGCACTCACCGGCTGCCGGGAATTCGTGGAAGGCAATTACACCAACGCATTTCTCGACAATACCGACATTGCCGGGCTGATGAAGGAATGAGGTGACACCGTTTGCTCAAGGATTTATTTAAAAAAGCACAGTATATCACCGTTCCCGAAGCGCTCAAGCGGCTGGACAAATCCGAAGCCGCCGCGCAGATCGAGGACAAATATGTCTGCCCCAAATGCAAAAAAGAAACGCCGACGGATGAATTTGTCGCCGCACTCTCCGTATGCCCCCACTGCGGCGCGTCGGCGAGACTGACGGCACGTGAGCGCATCGCCATGACCTGCGACGAGGAAAGCTTTACCGAGCTGTACCGGGAGGTCTCATCGGCAAATCCGCTGGAATTTGACGGCTACAGCGAAAAGCTGGAGCGGCTCCGGCATCAGACGGGGCTGAATGAAGCCATCGTCACCGGCCGTGCAAAGATCCGCGGCGAGGCGTGTATGCTGGCCGTCATGGATCCCGCTTTTATGATGGCATCCATGGGAAGCGCGGTGGGCGAAAAGCTGACCCGCCTCTTTGAAGATGCCGTGGCGGAGCGTCTGCCTGTGGTGATCTTCACCGCATCCGGCGGCGCACGGATGCACGAGGGAACGCTCTCCCTCATGCAGATGGCCAAGGTCAGCGCGGCTGTGGGACTTCACAGCGACGCGGGACTGCTCTATATCACCGTCCTGTGCGATCCCACCACCGGCGGTGTGGAGGCCAGCTTCGCCATGCTGGGCGATGTCATCATGGCCGAACCCATGGCACTCATCGGCTTTGCCGGACGGCGTGTCATCGAAGGCACCATCGGCAAGAAGCTGCCCGACGATTTCCAATCGGCGGAATTCCAGTTAGAGCACGGATTTGTGGACTGCATTGTTCCCCGTGCCGAGCTTCCGGAGCGGATCGCCCAAGTCATCGGCTTATCGAAGGGAGGTGACATCCGATGAGCGAGCATATGGAGAAAAATGCGAAGACGGCGGATGCGCTGGCGAAATTCACTCTTTCCCGGCATAAGGACCGTCCCAATATCCACGATTATGTGAGCCGGATGTTCACCGATGTGCTGGAGCTTCACGGCGACCGGCAAATGGGTGACGATCCCGCCATGTATACCGCCATTGCGCGGCTGGAGGGCATTCCCATCACCGTCATCGGCCATGTGAAGGGGCACACCACCGCTGCCAATATCGCCGCAAACTTCGGCATGGCGCATCCCGAGGGCTACCGCAAGGCCATGCGGCAGATGAAGCTGGCGGAGAAATTCGGCCGGCCCATCATCACCTTTGTGGATACGCCCGGTGCAGATCCGGGTGTATCTTCCGAAGAGCACGGTCAGGGGCAGGCCATCGCACAGAATCTCCGCGATATGATGGGACTGCGCGTACCCATCATCAGCGTCATCATCGGTGAGGGCGGATCGGGCGGTGCGCTGGGCATCGCCTGCGCCAACCGGGTCATCATGCTGGAAAATGCTACCTATTCGGTCATTTCCCCCCGCGGATTTGCCAGCATCCTCTGGAAGGATGCCTCCCGCGAGGAGGAAGCGGCACAGGTTCTGCGCATGACAGCGGATGATTTATTAACCCTCGGCATCATCGATTCGGTGGTAAAAGAACCACCCGGCGGTGCTCATACCGACCATAACCTGATGGCGGATGTCTTAAAAGTAAATATTTTGCAAAATTTGTCTGACCTACTTGAAAAATCCCGCGAGATAATATATAATGAGAGATATGAGAAGTTCAGAAAGATGGGACAGTTCAAAATCATCGAGTAAGAGACTCATCAAAAAAATTCAGCCGGACCTTCCGGACTATTTATAACTTTATGGAGGATTATACCCATGTTTGAGAAAATTGCCGACATTATTGCAAAGCAGCTGCGCGCTGATTTTGACGACATCTCCGAGGACACCAACATTATGGATGACCTCGGCGCTGACTCCCTTGACGTTGTGGAGATGCTCATGGCCATCGAGGAAAGCTTCGGCGTAACCGTTCCCGATGAGGAGATTCCCAACCTCAAGACCGTACGCGACATCGTTGAGTACGTTGAGTCCAATATGTAATCGGAGACACAAATCTGCACAGCCGTGAGCGGTTTCGCTCACGGCTGTGTTGTACGGGAAATCATGGAAAACAAGAAAATCGGTTTACTTGCCAAGCTTGCTCTTCTTGGCGCAACGCTCATCTGGGGCAGCTCCTTCATCATTGTGGACGATGTGGTGGACGTGCTCCCCACCAATTCCCTGCTCACCATCCGCTTTCTTTTAGCCACCGTTATTCTGGCGATCATTTTCCGGAAGCGGCTGGCACAGTTTGACCGGGGCTATCTCTGGCGCGGCATCGTGCTTGGCGTACTGCTGTTCTGCGCCTATATGTTCCAGACCTTCGGCATCTCCTTTCCGGAGAATACGCCGGGAAAGAACGCCTTTCTGACAGCCGTTTACTGCGTCATGGTGCCCTTTATGGCATGGGGCGTGACGAAGAATCGTCCCGACCGCTTCAACATCATCTCCGCCTTCATGTGCATCGTGGGCATCGGACTGGTGTCTCTCACCGCCGACTTCACCATGGGGCTTGGCGACATCCTCACTCTCATCGGCGGCGTGTTCTATGCCTTACATATCATCGCCGTGTCGAAATTTTCCGATGGGCGGGATATCATGCTGCTGACGGTAATCCAGTTCGCCGCAAGCGGTATCTGTGCGCTGATCCTGTCGCTGACAACGGAAAGTGCGCGGTATGCCTCCATCTCCCTCAGCACGCCCATGATCCTCGGCGTGGCATATCTGGTCGTCGGCTGTACAGCGGCGGCACTGACCCTGCAGAATTTCGGTCAGAAATACACCGATCCCTCCACCGCATCCATCATCCTGTCGCTGGAATCGGTGTTCGGCGTGATCTTCTCCGTGGCACTGGGTGTGGAAACCCTCACCGTCCGCATGACCGTGGGCTTTGCGCTCATCTTCATCGCGGTGCTGGTATCGGAGACAAAGCTGAGCTTTTTGCGAAAAAAATGAGCAAATGGGGTAATGCGCCATGCAGTACCCCATCGTTATGTCACAAACGCTTATTTATTTTGCATCCTCATTGTCGCTGATGGCGATCTTTTTCTGAACCGTAACTTCCTTGTCGTAGCAGGTGAAGATCTCATCCACATCAACCTTTTTCGGCTTCGGTGTTACAAGGCTGACCAGCGGAACGGCGATGAGGCCGGCGATCATAGCAATCGCACCCGCATTGATGGGCGATGCGATGAAGCCGATGAACATATTGGAAACGGTCAGACCCACGCCAATGGCAAAGCATACCCACACCGATGCGGGAGTGATGCGCTTGCTGTACAGACCGTACATGAACGGCGCGAGGAATGCACCGGCCAGTGCGCCCCACGAAATGCCCATGAGCTGAGCAATGAAGGTGCTTTCGGACTGATACTGGAAGATGGCGAGCACGGTGGAAATGATGATGAAGACAGCGATGAAGATGCGGATGCAGAGAAGCTGCTTCTTATCGTCCATTTTCTTCACCATTTGACCCTTGATGAGGTCGAGGGTGATGGTGGAGCTGGAGGTGAGCACCAGCGAGGACAGGGTGGACATGGATGCGGAGAGCACCAGCACAACCACGATACCGATGAGCACGTCGGACAGGGTTGCCAGCATATTGGGGATCACCGAGTCGTAGATCAGCGTGCCGTTTGCATTCTTTTCGATGTCAAACAGTCTGCCGAAGCCGCCGAGGAAGTAACAGCCGCCGGATACGACGATGGCGAAAATGGTGGAGATGATCGTGCCCTTGGAAATGGCCGCCTCCGATTTGATGGCATAGAATTTCTGTACCATCTGCGGAAGTCCCCATGTACCGAGGGAGGTGAGGATGACAACGCCGAGGAGGTTAAGAGGATCCGGGCCGAACATGGAGGTGTACGCGCCCTGCATTCCCTCTGTCGCCGCGACCTCGTTGGGGATCTGGGAAAGCTTGATGACCGCCTCGGTGAAGCCGCCCTGACCTGCCAGCACAGATCCGATGACCGCCGCGATGCCCACAAGCATGATGATGCCCTGAATGAAATCGTTGACCGCCGTTGCCATGTAGCCGCCGACGATGACATAAACGGCAGTCAGCAGTGCCATGACGAGGATGCAGACCTCGTAGGGAATGTCAAAGGCCATGCCGAACAGTCTGGAGAGGCCGTTGTACACCGATGCGGTGTAAGGGATGAGGAATACGAAGGTGATGACAGCCGCCACCAGCTTGAGCGCAGTAGAGCCGTAACGCTTCTCGAAAAATTCCGGCATGGTTTTTGCGCCGAGATGATGGGTCATCACGCGCGTCCGTCTGCCGAGAACCACCCATGCCAGAAGGCTTCCGATGATGGCATTGCCGATGCCCGCCCATGTGGCGGCCATACCGAATTTCCAGCCGAACTGACCGGCATAGCCGACGAATACGACTGCGGAGAAGTAGGATGTACCGTATGCGAACGCAGTCAGCCACGGGCCGACCTCACGTCCGCCGAGAACGAATCCGTTGACATCGGTAGCCTTTTTCCGGCACCAGACACCAACCGTAATGGTGATCGCAAAGAAAATCACGATCATAGCAATTTTAGCAAACATAAAAGCTGCTCCTTTCGATTCTGGAAGGAGCATTTCCAATAAAAAACGCCCTTCCGTAATTTCTTACAGAGGACGAGAATTCCCGTGTTACCACCTCAGTTCGCTCTGACCTCGCGGCCAAAACCTCATGTCGTACAGGCAAGGTGTGCCGTATACCACCCGCTTTTGATAACGGAAGCGTTCCGGCGACGTCTACTGAGATTTTGCATGGCAAAATCCGTTGGGGCCGCAGCTCACGGGAAGTAATATCCGATATCCGACTGATCGCGCCTCTCACCAACCGGCAGCTCTCTGTGATCCCGTAATACCGTCACGACTCTCATCGTTTCCCGGTCATAGCCTTTATAACGCACCTAATTCAGCGCGTTAACTTATTATAACACGCAATTTCCGATTTGTCAAGTGGGTTTTCAAATTTTCTGCACCTTTTGCGCACTTGACAAACGCCTGCGGTTGTGATATACTTACAGTATCATAAAACTTCCCGGAGGAGGCTTCCCATGCCCCGATTTGAATCTCTGACCGACCATATTTTCCGACTGCGCGTGCCGTTCATGAGCGTCTATACCACCGTATTCCTCATCCGCACACCAGCCGGTGATGCCATCGTTGATGCCGCCACCACCGATTCGGATGTGGAAGCGTACATTCTCCCCGCGCTGGATGAAGCAGGGGTCACAAATGTGCGCTGTCTCATTGCATCCCACAATCACAGTGACCACGCCGGCGGCATCCCCCGTCTTGCCAAAGCGTTTCCCGATGCTGATCTGATCGCTCTTGCGGTTGGACGCAGACCGTCGGACGGTGAGCTGCTGTTGGATCATCTTGAAATTGTTCATCTGCCCGGCCACTGCGCCGATGCGCTGGGAGTATTTGACCGCCGCTCTGACGCGCTCATTTCCTGCGACTGCCTCCAGCTCTACGGACTTGGCTGCTTCGGCACAGGCGTTTCGCTTCCGGAACGCTATCTCGAATCCCTCGACAAGCTGGCCTCCCGCCGCATCGCCCATATTTTCGCCGCTCATGACTATCACCCGCTGGGCTTCCGTGCGGACGGCGATGAGGAAGTCGCCCGCTATCTGGCCGTTTGCCGGGAAGCACTCCTGTGCATTGCCGCCACCATTGCGAAAAATCCCACTCTCGATGATGCGGCTGTGGCAGAATTCTACAACAAAACCACCGGCCTGCCCACCATTTCCGCCGCAACAGTGGGCAAGGTGCGCGAAACGGAGGCGTTGTTTCTGTGACCGGTCATCTTCCCGTCCCCACGCCCTACACGGGCAGTGAGGTTGACAACATCCTCCGTATCGCCCTCGACATCGGCGAAGGAATGCTCAAATGCGGTGCGGAGGTTCATCGGGTGGAAGTGACCATCGAGCGCATCTGCCGCACCTACGGAGCGGCCCACATCGATGTGTTCACCATCCATTCGCTCATCTTAGCGGCGGTCTATATGCCCGACGGCAGCCATTCCACCCAGTCCCGCCGCATTTTTGATTCCTCCAATTATCTCTCCAAGCTGGAGCTGTACAACAGTCTGTCTCGGGAGATCTGTCAGTCCAAGCCGCCCATTTCCGAAGTAGATGAGCGTATCCGCGCGGTCAAGGACAGCCGTGTCTATCCCTTCATCCGCTCGTTTTTCGGACACGTCATCGCGGCCGGAAGCTTCGCCGTGTTCTTCGGCGGATCGCTCCGTGACGGCGTGGCCGCCGCCATCATCGGCGCGGTGGTCGCACTGCTGAACGTGATCCGGTTCGATTATTTCAATAAAATGGTCAAAATTCTGCTCATTTCCTTTGTCGCCGGCCTCCTGTCCTGCATCAGCGTCCGCGTCGGCCTCGGTGAGAGCATGGCCATGATCGCCATCGGCACCATCATGCTCCTCATTCCAGGCCTGTCCCTCGGAAATGCCATGCGCGACCTGCTTGGCGGAGATACGCTGACCGGCACGCTCAAAGCGGTGCAGGCGGTCATCATCGCTCTCATGATCGCCATCGGCTATTCGCTGGCCATTCTCATGGTGGGAGGTGGTCTGTAATGGAAGCCATTCTCATCCGCTGTGTATCCGCCCTCATCGGCACCGTCGGCTTTGCGCTGATATTCAGCATCGGCACAAAACGACTCGTGTGGGCATCCCTCGGCGGCCTTCTCACATGGGTCATGTACGAGCTTGCGATCCTGTTTGGCGGCGGCCCGCTCATCGCGGCGTTTGCATCCTCCCTGTTCATGTCCCTCTATTCGGAGGCCATGGCACGAATTGTCCGCGCTCCTACCGTGGTATTCCTGTTCCCGTCCGCCATTCCCATCGTCCCCGGCGGCTCGCTGTATTACACCATCTACAATCTGCTCTATTATGATGAGAGCGCCTTTCTCAGCAATGCGAAATCCACTCTCTCCGTCGCCCTCGGAATTGCTGTTGGCATGAGCGTTTCGTCCATTATCATCGGCGTCATCCGTCAGGCAAACCAGAGCATCCATGACAAAAAAGCCGCGCAGGGTTAATCCCTGCGCGTTTTTCTCCGATACAGTACAAATGCCAGCACCACCGCCGCGATGCCGGACACCAGCTTGCCGAGGATCATGTACGGCACCCATTCCGCGCCGAAGGACAGTGTAAATGCCAGATGATCGACAAAAACGAATGCCGCCGATACCGAAAATGCGGCATTCAGCACCACGCCGCGCTCATCCATATCCTTCATCGCGGCAAAGGTGACAGCCGATGTCCCGAGAGTGGAAAACAGTCCCAGAGCCGCCGCTTCATTGATACCAAGCTTTCCGCCCAAGGCTTTGAGGAGGCCATTCAGGAGCTTTCCCACGATGAACAGCAGCGGAAATGCCCCCATCATGATGCAGTCGATGTGGATGATGGTCTTCATTGCGCCTTCAAACGGCTCGATTCCGGGAATGAGGGCGAATCCGGTGAGAAATTCGGTGATGCCCACCACAAGCCCCACGGTGATCACGGCTTTGATGAGCCATCCCAGCGCCGAAAAGATGCGGATGGTGATCCGCTCGAAGAACAAAATTCCCACTGCCACAAGGCCGCCGAAGATGACCAGCGGAATGAGGTCGATGATCAGCGCACCGATCGGCATACGGGCGGCAATTCCTGCGGCGAAGCATCCGATGGGAATGGTGATGATGCCGGCGAGGATGCCGAAAATGATGCTTCCGTGCTGAGACTTGTCCGTCACGCCCAGCACATAGGGCAGGGTGAAGGACACGGTGCAGCCCATCATGGAGGACACCACAAGTCCGTTGTACGCGCCCATTTTCGCATCGGCGGCAAGCCCAGCCGCCAGCGGTGCGCCGCCCATGTCATTGGCGAGCAGGGACGCGGGAACGATGGAAAAATCGAGGGAATCGGGGAAAAGCGCCGCCGCACCGCCGATGAGATTTGCGATGACCGGTGCCAGCACCAGCATACCCGTCATGGAAATGGTCAGCGGGCCGAGCATATTCACGCCGCGCTCGAACTGCTCCCCAAGTCCCAGCCTGCCCCCGGCGATGCGGTCAATGGCCGCAATCGCCGCAAATGCAAGCATGATATAAGTGATGATTTCCATTTACCGGATGAAGTTGGTGCGCACTTTTTCCTCGCGGATCGGATATGCCACACCTGCCTCACGTCCGGCTTCGATGGAGTGGAGCAGCCACGCCATATTGTCCGCCAGCGTGCGCATGGTCTGAAGTCCCTCCAGATCCTTCTTCACTTCGTCCGGCGTGTTGCCGTGAACGGAGTTCCAATACTGGGATGTGACCAGCGGCATATTGCTCATCTGGAAATATTTGTTGAGGGATTCGTATGCCGCCGATGCGCCGCCACGTCTGCAGCTGACCACCGATGCCGCCGGTTTGCCCTGAAGCAGTGCCGAGCCGCTGTAGAACAGCCGTCCAAGGAAACTGGTCACCTGTCCGGACGGGCCGGCATAATGCACCGGCGAGCCGACGATGATGCCGTCGCACGTCTCCATCTTCTCCTGCGCTGTCTGAACCACGTCGCCGGCGAATACGCAGCGGTTGTCCTTGCATCTCCGACAGCCGATACAGCTGCGAAGCGGCTCATAGCCGAGCCACAGGATCTCCGTTTCGATTCCGTTCTTCTTCAGCTGCGCCGAAACCTCGGACAGGGCGGTGTAGGTACAGCCGAACTCATGGGGGCTTCCGTTTACCAGTAATACTTTCATTGATACCACTCCTTATTGATCGTTTCAACAATTCGTTCCGCCAGCTTCCACTTTGTGGGCGGATGGATCTCGCCCACCTCGCAGATATCGGCGCATTTGACGGTGATGACATGGGGAATCTTATCCTGTGCGGCCCGCTGGGATGCCTGAATCATCTTCCATGCCTCCGAGGAACTGAAATCCGCCAGCTCAACCAGCACAAACGGCAAGGATTCATTGCGGAATTTTTTCCGCCAGTCGGCGATCATCAGCTCAAGCAGATCTCCGTATAGCGGTGCTTCGCCCGGATTGGAATTGCTCTCACCCTGATACCAGACAACGCCGCCGACGGTGTAGGGGATGATCGGCTCAAGGGTATAGTGATACAAAAATCCGTTGCCGTTCCAGCTTTTCCAAACCGGATGAGTGCGGTCATATCCCCATTCGCTCTCCGGAAGATCGAGGGGCGTTCCGGCAAACAGCGTCTCGTCGATCCACGACTGAATCGCCGATGCCCCCTGTACAGCGACGACCATTCCGACAGCGCATCCCAGCTGTCTGCGCAGTCTGACACCCATATGATATGCCAGTGCCGACCAATCTGCCACATTTTCCTTCCCACAGCATACCCATCCGCTCTCCGGCGTGATCTTATCCGCCTTTTCCGGACGTTGGCTCGCGAAGATCCGGAGCATCGGATCATCGGAATATTCTGCGGGCGGTGTGATGCCCTCGTGCATTTTGAACTGCATATTGGACTGTCCGGCACAGAGCAGGACTTCTCCCACCATCACATCGGAGATGACCACCGTTTCTCCTGCCGATTCTGCTGTCAGCGTATACGGGCCGCCGGCTTCCATGGGAGAAAGCTCGATGAGCCACCCTCCGTCCGCATCCGCAGATCCTGTCCTGCCGGCCAGCGTTACGGTGACGGTGCCGCTTCCTTCGCCGAAGATCCGTATGGGAAGTCCACGCTGGAGCACCATATGATTCCGGAAAATTTTTGCAAGTGTCATGAAATAACCTCCATTTTCTGTATACGTACTATTGTACTACATTCCCGCCGATTTGTCAAGAGGGGCAAAACGTGCAAAATATGAAGGTTTTTTCGTATAGATAAAAACTTTTCACCGAAACTATTGACATCGGCCGAAAAATCCATTATAATAAATATGTAAAAATTTTATTTTAATGTGAGGTATGGTATTATGTACTATATAGGCGTAGACCTGGGCGGAACCAACATCGCTGCAGGTATTGTTGACGAAAGCTTCAAGATCATCGCAAAGGGCAGCGTTCCCACGGAAGCTCAGCGTGACGGCAAGGAAATCATCAAGGATATGGGCGCACTCTGCGCAAAGCTGGTTGCTGATGCAGGCCTCACCTTCGATGACATCGAGTATGTCGGTATCGCATCTCCCGGCGCAATCGATCCTGTCAAGGGCATGGTCGTTTACGCAAACAATCTTCCCTTTGAAATGTTCCCCATCGCAGACCTTCTCATGAGCTTTATCCCGGTCAAGAAGGTTCTGGTTGAAAACGATGCAAATGCCGCAGCCAAGGGCGAGGCAGTTGCAGGTGCGGCCAAGGGCGTTGCGGATGCGGTTATGATCACCCTCGGCACCGGTGTCGGCGGCGGTATCATCATCGACCACAAGGTTTACGCAGGCTTCAACTATGCCGGCGCTGAGCTGGGTCACATCGTGATCGAGCATCAGGGCAGACAGTGCTCCTGCGGACGCAAGGGCTGCTGGGAAGCTTACAGCTCCGCTACCGGTCTTATCAACATGACAAAGGAAAAGCTGGCTGAATGCAAGGAAAAGGGCATCTCCACCCTCATGGAAAAGATGGTTGCCGAAGAAGGCAAGGTCAGCGGCAAGACTGCATTCGCGGCTATGAAGCAGGGCGATGCTGCCGCAAAGGAAGTTGTGGATATGTACATCTCCTACCTCGGCTGCGGACTTTCCAACATCATCAACATCTTCCAGCCTGAGATCCTGGTTATCGGCGGCGGCATCTGCAATGAGAAGAACTATCTCACCGATCCGCTCAAGGCGATCATCAAGGAAGAAACCTACGGCAACGCAAACATCAAGCCTACCGAGCTGAAGATTGCCGAGCTGGGCAACGACGCGGGCATCATCGGCGCTGCTGTTCTCGGACTCTGATCGAGCCAAATCCGAATTCTGTCGGACGGGCGGAGATCCCCATGCGCGTGATCTCCCTCGTCCGTCCTGTTATTCTATGACAAAACAAAAACGCATCCATCCCGCCGTCCTCATCGCCGTCCTTTTCTGGCTGACAGCCCTCATCGCCGCATCGGTGTGGGATCTTGACATCTCCCTCGCCATCGCCGACGAAAGCTCAGTCTACGGGCGGATTTTGGAGGTTGCCGGCGAATCCCCGGCGATCCTGTTCACTTCCTTCAATTTTTCGCTGATGATGGCGCATTTTCTCAAGCGATCCGACCGGTCGCGGCTTCATCTTACCCTCGCTGCCCTCACCTTTATCGGCTGCGTGGGCACATCCGTCTTCACCACAGTGAAGATCGCCGATTATCTGGCGGATTACGGCCTTGTGAGCGGTTCAATGCCCACACTCATTGCTGTCGCTTCCGCACTGATCATCGCCGCGCTCCTTCTGTGGAACGCACTGCGCCTTTCCGAAGCCTCACTGGTCCGCTATTTTGACACCGCCTGCCGATGTGCCTATGCCGCCATCGCCACCTTTGTCATCATCTGGATCTTCAAGCTGTGCTGGGGTCGGGTGCGATTCCGTCAGCTGGACGGCGATCTCACGCGCTTCACGCCGTGGTATCATCCGAACGGCTTCAACGGCTATTTCAGCTTTCCGTCCGGTCACACCGCAAACGCCACGGTGATCTTCTCCGTCACCTACTATCTGCGCCATCTGCCGGAACGCTTCTCGAAATGGAAGCCCCTCATTCTGATGGTACTGGTGCTGTGGATCGCTGCCACCGCCTTTTCCCGCGTCCGCGTGGGTGCGCATTATCTCTCCGATGTGCTGTTCGGCGCGGCAATTACGTTTGCTATCGTCTATTTTTTCAAGGATAAACATGATTAACATCAATCCCACCATCTTTACAACCCGTCCCACCGACGAGCGGCTTCCCAAGGAAACGCGCGTCTATGATCTGCTGGAATCCCTGGGCGTATCCTACCGCAGAGTTGACCACGATGCGGCGGATACCATGGAGGACTGTGCCGCCGCGAAAGCAATTCTCGGCGTGAAGATCTGCAAAAATCTACTGCTGTGCAATCAGCAGAAAACCAAATTCTATCTTTTGCTGATGTCCGGCGAAAAGCCCTTCGTCACCAAGGAATTTTCCAAAAAGATCGGCTCCTCCCGCCTTTCCTTTGCACCGGCGGAGTTTATGGAAAAATTCCTCGACATCACGCCCGGCTCTCTCTCCGTATTCGGTCTGATGAACGACACGGAGGGCGAGGTCACGCTGTACATCGACCGGGATGTGGTCGCAGACGACTATTTCGGCGCACATCCCTGCATCAATACATCCACCGTCGCCATCTCCACCCGCGAGCTTCTGGAAAAGGTTATCCCCGCCACAGCTCACGAGGTTCATTTCGTGGAGCTGGACGCACCTGAAAGAGAGTAATCATGGTAACAATCACCGGTGTCGAGCGGGCATCACTCGCCGAAAAGCACGGTATTCTGGCCGGCGACATTCTCATCGCCATCAACGGTCACGACATCCGCGACGTGCTGGATTATCAGTTCCGGCTGGCGGAGAAAAAGGTCACGCTCACCCTGCATCGCGGGCCGGAGCTTTTCGATGTGACCATCAAAAAAAGTGAATACGGCGACATCGGCCTTCAGTTTGAGACCTATCTCATGGACTGCAAGCAGTCCTGCCGCAATAAGTGCGTGTTCTGCTTCATCGACCAGCTGCCGCGCGGAATGCGGGATACCCTCTATTTCAAGGATGACGACTCCCGCCTGTCCTTTCTGATGGGCAACTACATCACCCTGACCAATCTCACGGAAGCCGATGTTGACCGCATCTGCGAGATGAAAACCTCCCCCATCAACATCTCCGTCCATACAACCAATCCCGAGCTGCGCGTGAAAATGATGCGAAACAAGCGGGCAGGCGAGGTGCTTTCCTATATGCGCCGCTTCGCCGATGCGGGAATTTCGCTGAACTGTCAGATCGTACTGTGCAAGGGTCTCAACGACGGCGCGGAGCTGGATCGCTCCATGCGCGACCTTGCAGAGCTTTTCCCCCATCTGCTGGGCGTATCCATCGTTCCGGCAGGTCTCACCGATCATCGCGATGGACTGTATCCGTTGGAAATGCACACGCCGGAGGAGACTGCCAACCTCATCGATCAGGTGGATGCCTTTGCCGCCGGATGCATGAAAAAAACCGGTTCCCGGCTGTTTTTCTGCTCGGATGAGATGTATCTGCGGTGCGGACGCGAGATCCCGGATGAGGCGTATTATGAAGGCTATCCCCAGCTGGAAAACGGCGTGGGAATGATCCGCTCGCTTTCGGAAGAATTCAACTGCGAGCTTGATTTTCTCGATGAATATGATACGAAAACGCCCCGCCGTGTCTCCATCGCTACCGGATATGCCGCCCATCCCTTCATCGAATCGCTGGCAACCCAGCTGATGTGCCGCGTGCCATCTCTCACCATCACCGTTCACCGCATCCGCAACAACTTCTTCGGGCACAATATCACCGTGGCAGGCCTTATCACCGGCCGCGACCTCGCCGCACAGCTGGCAGGTCAGACGCTGGGCGACCGGCTGCTCATTCCTTCCGTGATGCTCCGTGCTGAGGGCGACCGCTTCCTTGACGACATGACCGTTGAGGAGCTGTCCGAAGCTCTCGGCGTGGAAGTCATCCCCACCGATTCCACCGGCACAGATTTCGTGTCGAAGATTTTGTACTGATATGAAAAAATTCGCCGCAATTTTTCTCACCCTTGCGTTGATTTTCTCCCTCACCGCCTGCTTTGCCGAGCTTCCGACGGTGGATTACAACTGCTCCGCCGCCCCATTTACCGAGAAAAACGACAAGCACGAGCTTCGCGTATATTATCCCATCATCACCGGCCATGAGAACAGCGACGCGCTGAACGAAACCCTCAAGGCCGCCGCTCTCGCCTATATGGAGAATTATCTCACCTACACCGCGTCGGACGGCTATTACACCTATGAGATCGGCACGGTTTCAGCCACGCTCCAGCATCCCGATGTGGTCAGTTTTCTCTGCCACGGCAGTTACTTTGAAGAAAATGCGCCCCATCCCACCGCTGTCGTTTACACGCTGAATCTCGATCTGCGCGACGGCACGCTGATGGAATTTGCAGACCTTGTGAGCGATTTTCCGGCGCTGGCGGATCGGTTTGAGAAGGGCAAATTCTCCTACATTTCCGGTTTTGATGAGCTGATGAGCCATACCACCTACGCCGATATGATCGGGCAGTATGACGAAACCTACGGCATCTATCCGCCGGCCTATCTGCTGGCAGACGGAAATGACATCATGCTGGCATTCTCCATAGAGCTTGCCTTCACCCTCGGCGGCCATGCGGAATTCGCCATCGACATCGACGATATCAAAAAATCCCTCGGCGGCAAAATCACCGAACTATTTTATCAATGAGAGGTCAAACCCATGTCTAAACCTGTAATCGCCATTGTGGGCCGTCCCAATGTGGGAAAGAGCACACTGTTCAATAAAATCGCCGGTGAGCGCATCTCCATCGTGGAAGATACGCCCGGTGTCACCCGCGACCGCATCTACTACGAGATCGAGTGGAACGGACGCGCCATGATCCTTGTGGATACCGGCGGTATTGAGCCGAAAACCGACGACATTATTCTGCGCCAGATGAAAAATCAGGCGGAGATCGCTGTAGAGACCGCGGATGTCATCGTCTTCATGGTGGATGTCACCGTGGGACTGACCGCCGCTGACCGGGATATCACCACCATGCTGTTGAAATCCCGCAAGCCGCTGATCCTCGCCGTCAACAAATGCGACTCCATCGGCGCACTTCCCATGGAATTTTACGAATTCTACGAGCTTGGCATCGACGGTGAGCCAATCCCGGTGTCAAGCATCCACGGCACGGGTACGGGCGATCTGCTTGACCGCGTGCTGGAATTGTGCCCCGCCGATGAGGAGAAGGAGGATGACTCCGATCTCATCAAGGTAGCCGTTATCGGTAAGCCGAATGCGGGCAAAAGCTCCATCATCAATAAGATTCTCGGCGAAGATCGTCTCATCGTCTCCGACATTCCCGGCACGACCCGGGATGCGGTGGATACCCGGGTGGAGAACGAATTCGGCAAGTATACCTTCATCGACACTGCCGGCATCCGTCGTCAGTCCCGCGTGGAGGATCGCATCGAGAAATTCTCCGTGCTCCGCGCAAAAATGGCGGTTGAGCGCGCCGATGTGTGCGTTCTCATGATCGATGCCAATGAAGGCGTGACCGAGCAGGATGAAAAGATCGCCGGCATCGCCCACGAATCCGGCAAAGCGTGCATCATCGTCATCAACAAGTGGGATACGATGGAAACCGAGGACAAAAACACCGTGGAATACGACAAAAAGGTGTACACGGCCCTGTCCTACATGACCTACGCCCCCACGCTTTACGTTTCCGCGAAAACCGGTCAGCGCGTGGTCAAGCTGTTCGAGCAGATCAACTATGTGTACAATCAGAACTGCACCCGCATTTCCACGGGTATGCTCAACGATGTATTAAACGATGCCACGGCGCGTGTTCAGCCGCCGTCCGACAAGGGCCGCCATCTGAAGGTCTACTACATGACCCAGATCGGCACAAAGCCCCCCACATTCGTCATTTTCTGCAACAATGCGGAGCTGTTCCATTTCTCCTACCAGCGGTACATCGAAAACCGTCTGCGCGAGGTGTTCGGTTTCCGCGGCACGCCCATCAAACTCATCATCCGTCAGAAGGGAGATAAAGAAGTATGACATTTTTTGAGGTTTTACACAACGGTCTCGTGCCAAGCCTGATCAAAAATGAGGCAGGTGAGGTGGCACTTTGGCTTGTCATCCTGCTGTGCGCCGCCGGTGCTGTCATCGCCTATTTTCTCGGCAGCTTAAACTTTGCCGTCATCATTTCCAAGGTGAAATTCAAGGATGACATCCGCCGCTACGGCAGCGGAAATGCCGGCATGACCAATATGCTCCGCACCTACGGAAAAGCGGCCGCCGCCTTCACGCTCCTCGGCGATGCGGCAAAGACAGCGGTATCCGTCCTCATCGGCACGCTTCTCTGCGGTGAGGCAGGCGCATACATAGCAGGATTCGGCTGTGTACTCGGCCATTCCTTCCCGATCTTCTACAATTTCAGAGGCGGCAAGGGTATCGTCGTCACCGCTACCATGCTGCTCTGTCTTGAGCCGGTGGTATTCCTCATTCTGTTCGCGATCTTCGTCATCCTCGTGGCATCGACGAAATTCCTGTCCCTCGGCTCCATCATCGGTATGCTGCTCTATCCGCTGCTCCTCAACCGGATGTATTCCTTCCTGAACAACGGGTTGGAGGAAGGCGCAGTTCCGGCGATCATCTCCATTCTCAACACCGTACTGGTCGTCTGGCTGCACCGGGAAAACATCAAACGTCTGATGAAGGGCGAA
>SVSO01000142.1 GCA_015064195.1 Oscillospiraceae bacterium | reverse complement strand
CCGCCAGACCGCGGTTCACCGTGACCAGCACAAGGCTGTGTCTGTATTCATTCTTCATCTTATGCTCTGCCTCACTTTCCGGTACTGTTCCGGTCTGACGCTCAATGAGCGCCGCCGCGATACTGCTGATTCCGCCGAGGGGAATGATCATCAGCATTCCCTGCCCATGTCCTCTTGTCGGATCGTTGTCCAGCTCCCATACGAGCCGTTCTGCCGCGCTTTTGGTGCAAAGGCTGGCGATGATGTCCTTATCCCGTGAGCCGAGGCCCAGAATGTCCATCATCTCCGAGGATGCCGTACCCTGTCCGACCAGTCGGAAATGCCACGGCACGTAGTTTTTCTCCAGCGTTTCAATGATCTTCGCACCGCCGCCGCGTCTTGTGATGGTCAGCATCAGCATCATACGTTCACTCATGTTCCGTCACCTCGTCATCAAAATACACAATGGTATCCGGAAGGCTGCCGAATTCCTCTGCCGCCTTTCTGTGGTGCGACTTGCGCCGCAGCTCTGCCGCCAGACCGATGCACTGAATGGTGATCAGCGGCGTGATGGCAACCATGGCGACCACGCCGAATGCGTCGGTCATGATGTTGCCGCCCAGTGCGGAACACGCGCCCAGTGCGAAGGGCAGGATAAAGGTGGTGGTCATGGGGCCGCTTGCCACGCCGCCGGAGTCAAATGCCACGCCGGTATAAAGAGGCGGAACAAAGAAGCTGATGACCAGCGAAATGATGTAGCCGCCCAGCATAAAGGGCATAATGGAAATTCCGGTCAGCACGCGCAGCATAGCGATGCCGACGGAGAATGCCACACCGACGGAAAGGCCGACGGCAATGGATTTTTGTGTGATCGTACCGTTGGAGATCTCCTCAACCTGCTTTTTCAGCACGTGAACCGCAGGCTCTGCCGCAACGGTAAACCATCCGATCAGCATACCGATCGGGATCAGGATATACTTGAAATCACTTCCCGCAAGCTCCGCGCCAATCAGTTGACCGGCGGGCATGAAACCCACATTCGCGCCGGTGAGAAACAGCACCAGTCCGACGTAGGTATACACAAAGCCAATGATCGCTTTTGGTAATTCACGACCGTGAAATCGTCTGAAAAACAACTGGAACAAAATAAACACTGCCACGATAGGCAGAAACGCAACCAGCATTTCCTGTGCGTAATGCGGGAGCGCACGCACGATTTCAAGAAATGCGTCCTTCGTTGTTTCGATTTCAGCGATGGGAGTGCTGGCCGATGCCGAGCCGTCCGGCTTGTAGAAAATGCTCAGGATGAGCACCGACAAGATCGGGCCTACGCTGCAAAGGGATACCATACCGAAGCTGTCCTCGCTGTGATGATTGGAACCGATAGCCGCCATACCAGCACCAAGTGCCATGATGAAAGGCACGGTGATCGGGCCGGTGGTCACGCCGCCGGAGTCAAAGGCGGTGGGACGAAAGCTCTCCGGTGCAAAAAATGCCAGTCCCAACACCAGCACATAGAATCCGATCAACAGATATGCCAGCTTGATGCGGAATGTGGTGCGGATGAGGGATATTACGATAAAAAAGCCCACACCGATGGCCACAGACAGGATCAGCACCATATTGGGCACAGACGGCACCTGCTCTGCCAGCACCTGCAGATCCGGCTCTGCGATGGTGATAAGTACGCCCAGCACAAAGCAGACTAACAGCTTTGGCAAAAGATGCTTGGATCGGCTCAACTGAACACCGATACCCTCGCCCAGCGGCGACATGGACATACCGGCACCGAGCGTGAACAGCGCCATACCGACGATCAGCGCGATCGCACTGAACAAAAAGAGTGCCAGCACACCCGGATCCATGGGTGCAAATGAGATGCTGAGCAGCAGCACGATGCCCGTGATGGGCAGCACCGACACCAGCGACTCCATGATTTTTTCTCTATAAATCACCGACACCCCCCATAATAATCTGCCGCATAAAAAAACATCACTCCTTTCGACACGCGAAATTACGCGGCTATAACTATTGTATCACATTCCCGAGAAAAATGCAACAAAAGCTTTGTGACAGAAGTGTAAAATTGAATCATGCCTGAAAAAAGATCGCCGCCGCTGTGAAAACAGCGGCGGCGTTGCTTATTAAATCAGGCTTACAGAACAATATCTGTATACACGGGCGCGTGATCGGAAAGATACAGATACTCGTCCGAGCGATAACGTGCAAATCTTTGCACATTCTGCGCCGGAATCCCGCGCAGCAGAATATGATCGATTGCTTCGACGAAAGGAGCATCTATCCATTTTCCCGGGCCTCTCCATCCGCATCCATTGTATCCGATATCTTCGGTCGTTTCAGCCGCAATATCGTGTGCATGAAGGAATCCTCCTTCACCCAGAGCATACTGCACTGCCGGCGAATCGTACCGGGCATTCAGATCGCCCACGAGAATGGCCGGACAGCTGTACTTTTCCTGAAGCGCACGGATCGAATCGCTTGCCATGCGTACCTGCATGAGGCGTACTTCATCCGAGCCTTTCTGATACTCCGATGACGTGGGATCACTTCCGTTCTTCCACCACAGGTGGGTAGTGGCAAAGACGAATATCCTGCCGTCCTCCTTGGTGCGGAACACGGCGATGCTGCAGGATTTACTGCGCACATCGTTGAAGCTGCCCTCATATTCCTCCACCTTTTCCGGATAGAGCAGATATTTGGCATCGACAAGCTCCAATTTGTCTGCACGGTAGACAATCGGTGTCATGTTGCCCCAGATGAGGGTATATGGCAGTCCTGCGTCCATGCAGCCGAAGATCAACTCCATCTGCATCTCTTTGTTGACCTCCTGACCGCCGAGCACATCCGGCATCAGCTCGCCAAGAATACGAACATGACCCTTCATGCGGACAGCCGCGGAGCAGTCCAGCCCCGCCTGCTCCCACACCGGAATATTGCCGGTGCAATTCCACTGATTCTGGCTCATAAAGCGCATCCTGCTCATGCTTCCCTCCAACGGAATCCGGCACAGAGCAGGGTCGCGCCGTCAGCGTCCACGCTGAGCAGGCCGCCATCAAGTTCGGCTGTGCGCTGCTCACCGTCGGGCAGGAGCAGTCGGCATTCGCCGGGCTTCACTGCCGTCATAAACGGCATATGGCCAGCCATGATCGCCAGCTCGCCCTCGATGCCGCGCACGTCAAGCTTCGCCGCCTCGCCGTCAAACCGGTTGCCGTCCGGTGTGGAAATTTTCAGCTTGTATACGTTCATTTGCCTTCCTTCGCTTTCGCGACGGCTTCATCGATGGTGCCCACATACAGGAATGCCGATTCGGGCAGGTCGTCGTGCTTGCCGTCGATGATCTCCGCAAAGCCGCGCACCGTTTCGGAAAGCGGCACGTAGATGCCGGGGAAGCCGTTGAACTTCTCGGAAACATGGAGCGGCTGAGAGAGGAAGCGCTGGATCTTTCTCGCACGTGCGACCAGCATTTTGTCCTCATCCGACAGCTCGTCCATACCCATGATGGCGATGATGTCCATCAGCTCATTGTAACGCTGAAGGATGCGCTGAACCTCGCGGGCCACGCGGTAATGCTCCTCGCCGACAACATCGGGGCTGAGGATGCGGGAGGTGGACTCCAGCGGGTCAACGGCGGGATAGATACCCTGAGATGCGATGGAGCGTGCCAGAACCGTCGTTGCATCCAGATGCGCGAAGGTGGTGGCAGGCGCGGGGTCGGTCAGGTCATCCGCCGGCACATAGACTGCCTGAACGGAGGTGATGGAGCCGCGCTTGGTGGAGGTGATGCGCTCCTGCAGTGCGCCCATTTCCGTTGCCAGCGTAGGCTGATAGCCGACGGCGGAGGGCATACGTCCCAGCAGCGCGGAAACCTCCGAGCCGGCCTGTGTGAATCGGAAAATATTGTCGATGAACAGAAGCACATCCTGTCCCTCGGTGTCACGGAAATACTCCGCCATGGTGAGTCCGGCAAGACCCACGCGCATACGTGCTCCGGGCGGCTCATTCATCTGACCGTACATGAGCGCGGTCTTGGAAAGTACGCCGGATTCTTTCATTTCGTTGTACAGGTCATTGCCCTCACGGGTGCGCTCGCCAACGCCGGTGAATACGGACAGACCGCCGTGTTCGGTGGCGATATTGTTGATCAGCTCCATGATGAGGACGGTTTTGCCCACGCCCGCACCGCCGAACAGACCGATCTTACCGCCCTTGGAATAGGGGCAGATGAGGTCGATGACCTTGATGCCGGTCTCGAGAATTTCCGTGGAGGTGGAAAGCTCATCATAATCGGGCGCGGGACGGTGAATGTTCCAGCGCTCTGCGGTTTCGGGGGCAGGCTTGCTGTCCACTGCATCGCCCAGCACGTTGAAGATGCGGCCCAGCGTTTCCCGTCCCACGGGAACGCTGATGGGGCGCTCGGTATTGGTGACAACCGTGCCGCGGGTCAGACCGTCGGTGGATGCCATGGCGATGCAGCGTGCAGTGTTGTCGCCGATGTGCTGTGCCACCTCAACGGTAAGCGTCCGCTCGCCATTCTGTGTAACAACAGGCATGGTCAGCGCGTTATAGATAGCCGGCAGTCCGCCTTCCTCGAAGCGAACGTCAACAACAGGCCCCATGACCTGTGCGACGATGCCATTCTTTGTAGTAGCCAAAGCTGTGACTTCCTTTCGTAGTTTTGTTGCGATCAGCCGTCCGTGCCGGCAGCACCGGCCACGATCTCGGTGATCTCCTGGGTGATGGTGCCCTGACGCGCCCGGTTGTAACGGAGCGTCAGATCATCGATCATCGCGGATGCGTTCTTTCCTGCGGAATCCATGGCCATCCGGCGCGCCGCCACCTCGGAGGCAAAGCTCTCCCGGATGCAGCCCATGAGAATGCCCGCCGCATATGCGGGAACGACGGCATTGAGAACGGAGATCTCATCCGGCTCGAACAGGATCGTGCCTGCGCCGGAGTTTTCATCCTCATCCGCTGTCAGCGGCAGTACCCAATCGATCTTCGCCGTCTGGGTCATCATGGACACATATTCGGTGGAAATGATGCCGAGGCGGTCAAATTCGCCCGCCGCGAAATCCTCGCACTGCTGCTTCATCAGATGTGCCGCCATGTCGGAGGTGAACCGCTCGGAGGTGTAAAATTCCCTGCCGTAAGCACCGCGTGAGAATTTTTCGCAGGCGCGTTTGCCGATGGGGATGATCTGTGCGCCCTTGTACTGCGCCGCAAGCCGCATAACATTGGCATTGTATCCGCCCGCCATGCCCCGGTCGCCTGCGATCACGATGATGCGGGTGCGGGCTATATCGTCGCCGCGTACCGCCATGAAGGGGCTTTTCAGGCATTCCGCGCTTGCTGTCAGGGAACGGATCACGCCGCCCAGCGCATCGGAATACTGCCGGCTTTTGGCCATGGCATCGTTTGCCCGGCGGATCTTGCTGGATGCCACCAGTCCCATGGCTTTGGTGAGATGGAGGGTGGAATCCACACTCTTGATGCGGCTGCGCAGTGCCTTGATATCTGCGCCCACGGTCAATTACCTCGATCCATCTGGAGATCGGTGCGCACACGGTTCAGCTCGTTCAGCGCACTCTCCAGCTCGTCGATGTCCGCCTGCTCCCACGAACCGGCTTCAAACCGGCCGAGCAGATCAGTATATTTTGCTTCCAGAAGCTCATACAGCGCATTCTCCCACGCCTTCACGTTGGCCACTGCCACGTTGTCGAGGAAGCCCTGGGTCACTGCGTACACGATGGCAACCTGACAGCCCACGCGAACCGGTGCATTCCGGCTCTGCTTGAGCACTTCCACGATGCGCTCGCCCAGCGCCAGTCTCGATTTGGTATCCGCATCGAGGTCGCTTCCGAACTGTGCAAATGCCTGCAGCTCGCGGTACTGGGAATAGAGCAGCTTTAATTTACCGGAGACCTTCTTCATGGCCTTCAGCTGTGCCGAACCGCCGACGCGGGATACGGAGATGCCGGGGTTGATGGCCGGCATGACGCCGGAGTGGAACAGCTCCGTCTCAAGGAAGATCTGGCCGTCGGTGATGGAGATGACGTTGGTGGGAATGTATGCCGAAACGTCGCCCGCCTGCGTCTCAATGATGGGCAGTGCGGTGATGGAGCCTCCGCCGTATTCGGGAGCAACACAGGCCGCGCGCTCGAGAAGGCGGGAATGGAGGTAGAATACGTCGCCCGGGTAAGCTTCACGGCCCGGCGGACGGCGAATGAGCAGCGACAGTGCGCGATAAGCCACTGCGTGCTTGGAAAGGTCGTCGTAGATGATGAGCACATCCTTGCCCTGCTCGCGGAAATATTCCGCCATGGCACAGCCGGCATAGGGGGCGATATACTGCAGCGGTGCGGTTTCGGATGCATTTGCGGCAACGATGATGGTATACTCCATGGCGCCGCTGCGCTCGAATTCGTTGGCGATCTGCACCACCGACGTGGATTTCTGACCGATGGCCACGTAGATGCAGATGACGCCGCGTCCCTTCTGATTGATGATGGTATCGATGGCGATCTCGGTCTTACCGGTCTGACGGTCGCCGATGATCAGCTCACGCTGGCCGCGTCCGATGGGAATCATGGCATCGATGGCCTTGATACCGGTCTGGAGCGGCACGGATACGCTTTTTCTCTCGATAATGCCGGGAGCTTCCGATTCCACGGGACGGCTGGCCTTGTATGCGATGGGGCCTTTGCCGTCGATGGGCTGGCCCAGCGCGTCAACCACGCGGCCCAACATCTCCTCGCCCACGGGCACGGAGAGGACTTTGCCGGTGCGCTTGACCACCGAACCTTCGCGGATGCTGTTCTCATTGGAAAGAAGCGCAACGGAAACCGTCTCGTTTTCCAGATTCTGCGCCATGCCGTGGGTGCCGTCCTCGAACTCCAGAAGCTCGTTTGCCATACAGTTCTTGAGGCCGTACACACGGGCGATGCCGTCACCGACCAGCACAACGCTGCCCGTCTCGGTCATCTCAATGCGCGACTTGTAGTTTTTGATCTGATCTTTTATGATATTTCCGATCTCATCGGGTCTTAAACTCATTGAAATAGCCCAATCCTTTCTGCGATCCCTCAATCGGAGATCGCATTTTTCACCTGCGCCAGCTTGGTGCGCAGACTGCCGTCCATGACGCTTCCGTCCACGGTGACGATCATGCCGCCAAGGAGAGATTCATCCACGGACAGCGACAGTGTGACGCGGCGGGAGAGCTTCGTCTCCAGCTTTTTCTGCAATGTTTCCGCCTGCTCAGCGGTGAGCGGTGCTGCACTGACAACCTGTGCCGTCACCACACCGTCGGCGTGCTCGTACAGGCTCAAAAATTCGTCCAGTGTCTCCGCAATGTCTCTTGCATGACCGCGCCTGCACATCAGCTTGACAAAGGACACGGTGTATTCCTGCAGGGAGCCGAGTGCTTCATCGATGACGGCACACCGCTCATCTGCGGGAATGGTCGGTGCGGCCAGCAGCTCCACATAGTCGGGCGCATCGGCAAGAAGCGAGCGGATGGTCTTCACCGCCTCCGCCGTCTCCGCCTTGCAGTTTTCCTCCGCCGCCAACGCATACAGCGCGGCCGCGTATTCTT
>SVSO01000141.1 GCA_015064195.1 Oscillospiraceae bacterium | reverse complement strand
CCGATTATCCGTTCATCCTGCTGCTGGTCTCGATCGATATCATATGCATGTGGCAGGTCTACGACCACAAGGACGATGTCGTGCGGACCATGGAAAAGATCGGCGCGTTCTATCAGGCGAGAAAGCAGGTCCGCGCCGAGGAGAAAGCGGCCAAGGAAGCGGCGAAGGATGGCGAGATCGAGCTGATCTTGCAGGAGCCGTACTCAAGCTTCGATGATAATGGATATTATCACCTCTCCGCAACGGCTCTGTCCCCCGAATCCGGCGAGGTCCAGTGTACCGTCCGGTATAACAGCCGCAGTACCATCAATGCGCTCATGCAGTGGTATGGCCTTACCGATCGCCCGCAGGGTGAAACTTTTGTCTATATCCTCTCCGATCAGGATGGCAATACCTATACCGATTATCAGTTCGCCGCCGCTTCCAGACCGCTCTATGAGTTCCGACGGCTCGTGTTCGATGGCGTGAAGCTTGAAAACGTCACCACACTCTACCTCGATGTCTATTACGGCGACGACGTGTCAAATGACGGCAGAATGAATGCAAGCTTCGTCATCTACGATAGCGAAATGAACGCCATGAAGCCGGAATCGCCGGAGATCAAGGACTCTTCCCTCACCTTCCGCGACGCGCCGGCGTACATCAATCGACTCACGGAGGATGAAGAATGAAGACACAGCTGATCGAACTCCGCAATGCTATGCGGGAGGCGGATGTCCATACCCTCGTCGTCACCTCCGACGATTATCATCAGTCCGAATACGTGGGCGAATTTTTCAAGGCAAGAGCTTACATTTCCGGCTTTACCGGCTCGGCGGGAACACTGGTCGTCACCCATGACGATGCCAGACTTTTCACCGATGGACGGTACTTCATTCAGGCGGAACAGCAGCTGAAGGACAGCGGCATCACGCTGATGAAATCCGGCACGCCCGGCGTTCCGAGCCCCCTCGAATTCGCCGCAAATGCAACCAAATCCGGCGAAACGCTGGCCATCGACGGACGGTGCGTTTCCGCGGCATCCGCAGCTGCCCTCCGCCGCCATCTTCCCGACGGCGCATCGCTTCGCTCCGATCTTGACCTGCCCGGCACGATATGGACAAATCGTCCGCCTCTGCCCTGCGGCGAGATCTGGAGATACGACGAAAAATACCACGGAAAATCCCACCTCGATAAGCTTTCCGACGTGCGCGAAGTCATGAGGGAGAAAAACTGCACCGCTCTCGTCATGTCAAGCCTTTGCGACATCGCGTGGCTGTTTAATCTCCGCGGAAGCGACGTTGCCCATACGCCGGTCTTTCTCGCGTTCACCATCGTTACCCCCGATTCGGCACAGCTTTTTGTCAATAATCGCCCGGAATTCACCATAGACGGCGTGGTATTTCGTGATTATGCTGAATTTTATCCCGCGCTCGCCGCCATGCAGGGCGAGACGGTGATGGTGGACAAATCCGCTTGCTCCGAGATGATGATCGCTTCCCTTTCCGGATGCAAGATCGTTGACGCGGAGAATCCCACTGTCATCATGAAAGCGGTAAAAAGTCAGACGGAGCTTGACAATTCCCGCAAATGTCACCTTGCCGACGGACTGGCGGTGACAAAGCTCATGCTCACCTTGAAATATGACGACCGCGCCTTCGATGAAGTCACCGTGGCCGATCATCTTCTCGCGCTCCGGCGGGAATGCGCTGACAGACTGGGCGTGCATTTTATGGACGAATCGTTCGCCCCCATCTGCGGATTCGGCGCAAACGGAGCGGTGGTTCACTACAAAGCCGAGCCGGATTCCGCCGCGAAGATCGATAAAACTGCGCCCGTGCCCATGCTGCTGGTGGACTCCGGCGGCCAGTATCTGGAAGGCACAACGGACATCACCCGAACCTTCGTGCTGGGCGAGATCCCGCAGAATGTGCGCCGCGACTTCACGCTGGTGGTCATGGGTATGCTTCGCCTCGCCGACGCGGTGTTCCCCGAGGGCACTTCGGGCAGGAATCTTGACATTCTCTGCCGCGCGCCCCTGTTCGCACACGGCCTCGATTATCGCCACGGCACCGGTCACGGCGTGGGACACCTGCTCTCCGTCCATGAAGGCCCCCAGCGATTCCATATGAAATCCGCCGACACGCCCATCCGCCCCGGCATGATCACCTCCGATGAGCCGGGATATTATGAGGAAGGCAGTCACGGCATCCGCATCGAAAATGAGCTGTGCGCATGCGAAAAATGCGAGACGGAATATGGAAAATTCCTCGCGTTTGAGAACCTCACCCTCTGCCCCATCGACCTTGACGGCATCGATCCGACACTCATGGACAGCGGTGACATCCGCCTGCTCAATGCGTATCATCGCCGGGTGTACGATGCCCTGTCGCCCCATCTCTGCGCCGGTGACCGCGAGAAGCTGGCGTATATGACCCGAGAAATTTCCTCTTGACAAACCGCGCGGTTTCATGTATAATAGTATTTGTAGAGATTTGCGCTGCGAGCGTTTGAATAATGGAGGATTTTCCCATGTTTGACTGCACCACCTCCCGCCATTTCACCGAATATGTGAACGAAAACGGCGTGAGATCCTACATTCTCACCACCCGCACGGCAAAGTATCAGCAGTGCTTCTATTTCGTCAACTCCGGGCTGTCGGAGGACGGACGATACTTCTGGTTCTACTGCGCCGATCCCCCGAAGCGCGGCCATCATCTCGCTCTGCTTGATTTTCTCACCGACGAGATTATCGATTATCCCGACACCACCGGCTCGGGCTGGCTCGTTGACACCGACGGCACCCTCTATTGGGGATGCGCCGACGGGATCAAAATGCGCCGTCCCGGTGAGCGCGGTGAGGCGATTCTCATTGCGCCCATGCCGGAGCAGGCGAAGGCTCTCGGTGCGCGCTCCATCGCCACCCACCTGTCCTTTACACCCGACAAATCCGAGCTTGTGGCGGACATTCAGCTCCCCGGTCACGACGGCACATCCGGTGGCAGCATTCTCGGCTCATTTTCCATGTCCGACGGCAGCTTTACCGAGTGGTATCGCTCCCCCGTCTACGTGCCGTACAATCACGCGCACTGCTCGCCCATCGACGGCGATCTGCTGCTCTGTGCCCACGAAGGTTCCAAGCATCCTGTGACCATGAAGCAGCAGGCCCCCGATCTCATCGACGGCATCTATCCCCGACTCCAGCTCATCACGCGGGACGGCACAAGACGGATGCTCCCGCCGCACGCCAATTATGCGACCCATGAATTCTTCGCGCCGGACGGAAAATCCGTGCTTTACTGCGCACGCGCCGACAAATCCGACACGGAAATCGCAGGTCAGCACGTGGTGGCGCGTGACCGGATGGACGGCTCACCCGCAGAGGTGGTGCTTTGTCTGCCCATCGAAAAAGGCACCGGCGCATGGCACGCGCACTGCTCCGATGACGAGCGGTATTTCGTGGTGGACGGCTCACTTTTCACCTATGGAAAGACATGGTGGCGGGGCATTCGCTCCAACGTGCGGTTTTTTGACACGGTGACGAAAAAATGCGCGGACATCATCACGGAAAATCCCGTGGTGGATGGCTACACCCCCGATAATCCCTGCAATTATCACATCGATCCCCATCCGCGATTCGTGTGCGGCGGAAAATTCATCACCCACACGACGACTGTGCGCGGCACGGTGGATGCGGCCATTACCCCTGTCGAACAGCTCAAAGGGCTGACGAAATAAAGAAAAGGAAACCTTTATGAAGAAACTCAATCGCGTACCCCCGCGTGAGATCGAAAATCTCCGCGAAATGGTCGTCAATACGGCCTCCCTTCACCCGGATAAGGATCTCTACGTTTACAAGGAGAACAAGCAGGAGGTGCATTACACCTTCTCCAGGCTCAAGTCCGAATGCGAGATGGCGGGCACGGCGCTGAATGCGCTGGGACTTGCCGGCGCACACGTGGCGGTCATCGGTGAAACTTCGGCGAAGATCACCGTCACCTATCTGTCCACCATTGCAATGGGCGGCGTCATCGTTCCCTTCGACCGCGAGGTTGCACCGGAACAGCTGGTGAATTTCATCAATCTCGCCGAGATCGCGGCCATCGTCTATGCGCCCACCTTCAACGGCGTGCTGACCGAAATGGCGGACAAAATGCCCGGTCTGCGCTATTTTATCCCCATGAGCGGCGAGGACACCGTTGACGATTCCCTGCCCCATGCGCCTCACGTTCTGCCGTGGGAGGATTTCCTCGCGCTGGGCCGTCAATCCATGGAAAACGGCGACGACTGCTACTACAAGACCGAGCAGGATATGGAGAAAATGTGCTGCATCCTGTTCACCTCCGGCACGACCGGCACGTCCAAGGGCGTCATGCTCAGCCAGAAGAATCTCTGCGCCGCTACCTATGCGTCCTGCTTGACCACCCCATACGATCACACCACCCGCCTCGTGTCCGTACTCCCCCAGCATCACACCTACGAAATGACCTGCTCCCATCTGGCGGTCATCAACATCGCCGCGTCGGAATTCATCAACGACAGCTTGAAGTATGTCATGCGCAATTTCGCGGCTTACAAGCCCAATGCGCTGGTGCTCGTTCCGCTGTTCGTTGAGACGATCCACAAGCGCATCCGCGACGAGATCCGAAAAAAAGGCATGGAGAAAAAGGTCGCATTCGGCAAAAAGCTGGCCGGCGGCCTGCTGAATGTGGGCATCGACATCCGCCCCAAGCTGTTCTCCCAGATCACCGGCGCGCTGGGCGGCGAGGTGAAGTCCATCATCTGCGGCGGCGCACCCGTTTCCGCTGAAATTCTCCGGGATTTCTACAGCTACGGCATCACCATCTACGAGGGCTACGGCATCACCGAATGCGCCCCCCTCCTCGCCTGCAACGTGCCCGGCATCAAACCGCGCTTCGGCTCGGCCGGCAAACCAGTCTGCGGCGTCACGCTGAAGATCGACAAGGCGGAGGGTGAAGAAACCGGCGAGATCCTCGCAAAAGGCCCGAATGTCATGCTGGGCTACTACAAAAATGAAGAAGCTACCCGCGAGGTGTTCACCGAGGACGGCTGGTTCCGCACCGGCGACATCGGCTATCTCGACAAAGACGGCTACCTCTTCATCACCGGCCGCAAAAAGAATGTCATCATCCTCTCCAACGGCAAAAACGTCTTCCCCGAGGAGCTGGAGGAGCATCTCTCCCACTGCGAGACCATCAAGGAATGCATCGTCATCGGCCGCCCCGACGATTCCGGCGAGATCGCCATCACCGCGCTCATCTATCCCGATCCCGACAAGGTGGAAGGCAAGTCCGACGAGGAGATCGAAGCCCTCCTCAAAGACGAAGTCAACGCCATCAACCGCACTCTCCCCTCCTTCAAGCACATGACCGCTGTTGATGTAATGAAAGAAGAATTCGCGAAAACTTCAAGCAAGAAGATCAAGAGATTTCTGTATAAATAACGCGATTCGTGGGCCATCGTGCAGGGGACGCGGTCGCTTTTCGAGAAAAGCTCCGCAAAAGCGTTATAAACGCTATCGCTAATAGAGTTTTTTGTTCAGCTGCGGTCGTTAGACCTATCATGCGCGCCAGCTTCGTGGCCCCGCACCTCTCCGCTGGCTACATCTTGCGTAATTGATTGTTTTGAATGTTGAATCGCGTTGAAAAAATTTTTTCTATCGCAAATATTTGCGTTACTTATAGTACGGACCGTCGAGGACGCCGGTCCCTACGAGTTTAAAAATCGCTGAAAATGTTCGCACAAACTTTGCAAACAAGTTTGCAGAGACAGTTGCCGGGGTAGGGGACCCGGCTGCCTCTGTAGCCCGACAGAAACAAGGTGTCGCTAAAGCGACACATGGCACAAACTTATATTAAAACCCTTGTATAAAGCTTTTGCGGAGCTTTTCTCGAAAAGCGACCGTCTCCCCTAAACAAACAAATCTGAATCACAATATCTGGAGGTATACACCCATGTACGAGCAATTTAAAACTATCCTTGTTGAGGAGCTTTCTGTTGACGAGGAGCTGATTTCGATGGATGCTGAGCTGAAGAATGATCTGGGGATCAATTCGCTGGAGCTGGCGGATCTGATTCTCCTGTGCGAGGATAAGCTGGGCGTGGAGATCGACGATAAGCAGCTGTCGAAGTTCATTTCGGTGGGCGATGTCGTGGAATATCTGCAGAGCATCGAATAAGAAAAAATGCCTTGGGAGTGAAATGCTCCCAAGGCGGTATCATTGTAAATATTAAGGAAATAAAGTATGAACGAACCGTTACAATCCATGTTGTTGATCGCAGGGACACTGCTTGCGGTCATCGCCGTTGCAGCGGTGGTATTCGTTCTGATAGTCAAGATCCAGACAGCATCCAGAAGACGCAGGATTGAAGGATACGGACGGGAGAGTGAGCAGCGCATCGATGCACTGCTGCGGAAGAATTTCACCGATAACGCCGTCATGAGCGGCGTGTACCTGCCCTATCTGCGCTCCAAGGACGGCAAGCACGCGGAGATCGATCATCTGGTCATCAACCGCTCCGGCGTGTACGTCATCGAGGTGAAAAGCCATAACGGATTCATTCGGTGCCCCGACGAAAAAATGTGGTGGCAGACGTACAACGATAAGAAAATATCATTCTATAACCCCATCCGCCAGAATCATACCCACACGAAGATCGTGTCGGAGATCCTGCGAAGCGAGGGACAGTATAATGTCCCCGTGTACAGCGTGGTGGTGTTCACGTCCCGCAGAGTCACGTTCTCCGAAAAGCATGACAACGTGATCGGCGGCGATCAGCTTGTCCCCTACATCCGCAGAACCGGCAGAAAAAATGCCCTGTCCACCTCGCAGGTAGGCCGCGTGAGACGCATCATCAAGGATCACGCCGCAAAAGATCGCTCTACCGCAAGACGGCATCGCGCCAATGTCCGCGGTCATAAACGATGAAAGGTTGCAAAATGGAACCGAGTGCAGCAGAATTTTTAGCGGTCGTCGCCGAAACGATGGCCGGATCGCGCCTTGCAAGCGAGCGCGAATATACCCAGCACGGCGATACATCCTGCCTGCTCCACAGCGTGGCGGTGGCGTATCACAGCTGGCGGATGGCGCACAGGCTCGGCGCGCATAAGTTTAACATTCGCGCCCTCATCCGCGGTGCGCTGCTCCATGATTATTTTCTGTACGACTGGCACACAAATCCCGTGCCGGAGAACGGGCTGCACGGTTATTCCCATCCCTATACCGCGTGGCAGAACGCCTCGCAGGATTATCAGCTGTCTGAAATCGAAACGGATATCATCCGCAAGCATATGTTCCCCCTGACGCTCCTCCACGCGCCGAAATACCGCGAGAGCTGGGTCGTTTCCATGGTGGACAAGGCTTGCTCCCTCTACGAAGTCTTCGCGCGCAAGTGCTACCGCGTCCCCGCGGTGCAGGAAGCGGTGGAGATGATCGTGAATGAATCAAAAAATCCTCTCGAATGAGAGGATTTTTTTCATCTTGTGAGATTTTTCATCCAATTGTACCGCCGGATCTTGAAGAATGCGACGATGCATTTGAGGATCTGATCGCAGCGCAGGCAGGCGTAGACGACCCACGGCGGACAGCCGAGATATGACGTGAG
>SVSO01000140.1 GCA_015064195.1 Oscillospiraceae bacterium | reverse complement strand
CAACATCCAGCTCCTTCAGATAATTCCGGATGCTTTCATAATCCGTGTTATTCGCAAAAAAGCGGATTCCGCTATCGGGATATGCCATTCCGCGGATGATTCTTCCATACGTCTCTTCAAGCTCCAGACGGTTCGCCAGCACATCTTGTATGCCCTCAATAGGGCGAAGCGTCCCCTCTGCACGATGATTGCTGCCGTGCAAGGCTACCTCATGCCCGCGATTCAGGATGTATTCGTTGACCTCCTCCGGTGTCAATCCGCGCTCGCCGCGCAGTTTGTGGCTGTTCAGGTTAAATGTACACCTGATGCCGTGCTTTTGAAGCAGCTCGGAAAAACGGATGTCCTGACGGACACCGTCATCATAGCTGAATGTCACGGCTTTGGGCTTGCCCCCCGGAAAACGTAAAAATTGATATCTCATAGTCGTGTTTATTCTCCAATATAATAATAGTTTGGATATGCTTTCACATGGCACTGTTTACCACTGCAGCTTTACGGGGCCGATGAGACCGCTCGGGAGCGCCTCCCAATGGAAATCTCTCGCTCTTGGCGCGTATGGGCCGATTTGCCAGTTCTGCCATTTGTCGAAGGATTTTGTCGTCATATATTCGTTGGCCGAGGTGTTGGTCACACGAACTTCGAGTTTGTTGCTTTCGCCAAGGTCGTCCGCAATTTCCCAGCGGTATGGCGGCGTCACACGCACGCCATGCGATTTTCCATTGATGAAAAGCTCCGCCGTGTGCCGCACGTCGCCAAGGTCAATGCAGATTTTTTCAGCATCCGGGCGGCAAAATTCCGTCGCGTAGATGCAGCTTCCTGAGAAATCATCACCGACGATTTTCCGCCAGTCGCCAAGTTCGACCGGCTGTGCTTCCTCGGTGATATCCTCGTTGATATAGGTCATCTCACCGATGCGATTTCGCCTTGCACGGCGAAGCGTGAAGCCAGATAATTCCTGCTCCGATGTGTATCGGCTCGCACTGACAGCCGGAACCATCTCCGATTGAAGCAGTGCAGCCAGCTCGCCCGACTCAAGATGCAGAGTACCCTCGAAATGCAGAATTTCCCCCTCGGTCAGCTCCAGCAGCTGATAGCCCGGCGCATCGAGCTGCACATCTACTGCCGTCAGATTCTCGTTGCTTATAAGGAACAACCGCCCATTTTCCAGCTGTCGCTCCTGCACACGGATGCCCCTTGCATCACCATCAAATGTCAGCGGCGGAACAAGTGTTGCAACCTCATCGGCACGGATCACTCGACCACCGGACTTTGCGAAATTGCTCAGCTTCGCGCGGACATCCTCTGGCATATGGGCGCAATCCGGCACAACAATGGTCGAATACCGTGCCTTTCCGATTACAATCTGTCCATCTGCCGGCACTTCCCGCAGAATGTCATCGTCGATCACATCAAATGGTATCCGTGTATACTCCATTGCAAATCCGGTCGCGTTGAACGATTCTGCCGCCGCATCTGCGATCCTTCCGCCTGCCCAAAAATCCGCAATCGGGAAATACAGCGCCGTCTCTGCGACGCGATCGCCCAGCGACGAAACATAGGACAGCCGCTCGAGATAGCGGTTGAAGGGGGCGAGATCGGCATAGCATGCGTGATTCTCGGTAAAATACGGCAGTTCTCCCGTCATCAGCCAACCGTCCCTCGCATACGGAATCAGCATCAGATTGAAAATATTGATTCCACGAATCGCCTGGAATGTCAGCGTCCACCGCATTTCGGCGGGAGTCAGTCCGATGCCGTAAACGCCGAAGGACTCGGTCAAGGCATATCTGCCTCCGATCTGTGAAGCAGCCGACGAGGCAAATCGGGGGAAGAAATAATTCTCGCCGGAAACGGTATTGCCTATTTTGTTAGCTTCACAGGGAAAAATCTGCCGCAGGATGACATCGATACCCGGAATGTCAAAGCAGCGGAGTGCCCGCAGCATATGGAAGTTTCCACCGTGTACCGAGCCGAGCGGTGTGTTGTCAATATCCATGTGTCCGGTGAATGCCATATTATGATCGTTGCACCATTTTTTCTGTGTCAACATGAAGTTTCTGCAGAAAAGCTCGCTGCAGAGATCGTACCAGATGCCAAGCGCCTCGACAGCTTTTCCTTTCGCCTCCACCTTCTGGCAGATCGCGGGCAGATATGGCATTATGGAGTATCCGGCGCGCCGTTCAAACTCCGCTGAAATTTCCTCGCGGTAGATGGCACGGGGTGCCGTCGGCTCATCGGTAAACACTGCGGGAATCTGTCCGCCGAACTGCTTTGCAAGATAAGGCTTATACCCTTCGTGCGTCATCTCAAGAAAGGCTTCCGCAGCTTCGCGGATGGTGATATCCGGAAAATCCGATGTATTTCCACCTTCAAACAGAGATGTGCGGCAGAAATATTCCGTGATCTCCCGTTCTGTATCAAACACAGTACCCGATTTAATCATCACATCGCCGTCAAAAAATGCCGCCAGCGCATTTTCCGGCAGCCGATATGGCGTACCTGCTGGCAGCTTTACAGTGCGGGAGGTCAGCATCCGTCTGGCATATTCAGGATGTTTCGTAAGCACTTTTCCACACGCACCGCCGGATGGCCATCCGCCTTCATCGTAGATCCACGCCTTCATGCCCAGAGCCTCCGCACGTTCCATCGCATAGTGGTATTCCTCAAAATACGCGGGTGTGAGGTAGTCCGGCTCCATCAGCGTTAACATGAAGTGCGGACGAAAGAGCTTCGGTTCGGGAATGATGTAAAAATATCGGATGCCAAGCCGCTGCATTTCCGCAAGCTGCCGGTCTGTTTCCTCGTGCGAGACCGGACCGTTCCACAGCCAGGAATAAATCGGCGCGCAGGAAATCGGAGGATTCCGAAAATTGTCCGGGGAAAAAGTATTGTCCTCGGGAAGAAATCTGTATGTGTATGTCAGCATAATGCCGCCTCACTTTCGATAAATAATAGAAACCGTCGGAAGGACACGCATTCCGACGGTTTGCTGATAGGATTACTTGTTTGCAGTGACAAGGCCGGACGCTGTCACATTGATAAGTCCTTCCTCGCGCTTGACGGTGATCACCGGATGTGCCGGATTCTTGTTGATCACATTGGTGATCGTGGAATCCTTCAGATATCCTTCCAGCATGATGGCCTTGCCTTCGTTGCTGGACTTCGACAGGTTGCCGCAGATGCAGTTGGAAATCGTAATGTTCCGCAGATCGTTCATCATCTTCTCCATTTTGCTGAAATCGCCATAGGAGCTGTCACCCAGCAGGATCGTTCCGTGGCTTTCATGATCGAGCGTCGGCGCGGTATCAATAACACCGTCAATGACAATATTATAGACGCTCGCATTGCTCGGAAGCAGGCGAACCTCATAGCAATGGTACGAGTGTGCAACGACGTTGCGGATGATGACATCGTGGATGTCCCGCTCGCGCTTCGTCCAGTCGTTGTGCATTACATGCGTATTACGCAGACTGCCGCCGGGCTCGTAATTCGGGTTCGCTATTGCAGTCAACGCAACAACATCATCACCTGTCTGTCCGGTGATATCCGAGACGATGATATCGTGACAGCCGTTGCGCAGATTCACACCGTCCTGATTCTCCATATTCATATCCATGCCGTCAACATTTCCATACATATGAGAATCGAAGTCGATCTTGCTGACATAGCCGTGGGAGCAGGCTTCCATTGAGATGCCCCAGCCGTGTGTGCGAACAAGCCGCAGCCCTGAGATGGAGAAATTCTCCGCGTTGGCAAACAGCACACCAATGCCGCGCCAGTCACCGTATTGGGATTCGCCCTCTTTACCGGCATCCGTGCCGTAGGAATAGGCGTGGTGATCGTTCCAGTTCAGCTTGCCGGACTGTCTGCGGTCTTCATCAACATAATCCGCATATTTGAGGATATCCTCATCACGGTACGGACAGGGATTTTTCAGAATCTTGGAGCCATCGCCCACCGCTCTCGGATGGTCGGCACCTTCAAGGATGCACAGCCCCTCGCCGCGGAGATGGATATTTCGGATAGGCTCCGGAAATTCGATGCCAATGCCGCAGTTTGCCGAGCGGAAGAAGTTGTCACGGCAGCGGTCGGACAGCTTGATTTTACAGTTCTGCAGAACGATGGTGGTATTTTCGGGAATGAGAATTGCCCGGTCGATGAGCCAGTATGTGCGCTCCGGCTCGATGTCAGAAACGCGCGGCGGAATCACGACGATGCCGTCGGCGGTGCGGGCTGCAATCGCTGCTTCTAAAGTTTCGCTGTCGGTTGTGCAGCGGTAGTCGTTTACGCTTATCATGAGTTCTGCCTCCTGCCGTTAATCACTGATATCTTCCATCAGCTTCTCAAGATCGGCGAGCATCGCGGATTCCGTCGAAGCAAACGATGTTACAAAGCTGTTCTTTCTGCTCTCACAGTTCTTGCTGATGAGGTCATTGCCGCGGATTTTGTAAACAACCGCCGGCTCATAGCGGATTCCGTCGAAGATGAGGTCGAGCATTTCTGCGCTGTCGGGATCGTAGGTATACTTGGTCTTGCAGGCGACCTCATAATATGCGTTCAAAGAGGTTTCCGTCGCTTCATAGGAGAGTGCTTCCAGCATAAAGCCAGCGAATTCCGGTTCGGGTGTGGTGATCGGAATTCCGAAGAGCATACCGTATGGATCGGCATAGGAGTAGTAGCCATCCTGTTCCTCGTCATACTTGGGGAATGGGATGATGGCGTAATCCGACGTGGCATTTGCGGAATAAGACTGGAGTGAATGTGTGAATGAAGTCCGGAAGAGTACTCTGCCTGCATAAGCGATTTCAGAGGAGATCGTATTGTTTTCCGCGTTCGACTTTTTCCAGTCCTTGGGCCAGTAGGCGATGTTCTTCTGAGAGAAGACTTCCAGCACCTTGTCGATGACATCCACAGTATGTTCGGTATTGGTATTCGGTACGAGCGTGCCGTTTTCGTTTTCAAGGAGCTTCACATCGCCGCCGTAAACCAGTGCCGCAAAGCCGTTGGCGCTGTCGATGCCGTAACCGAAGCGGTCTTCCGGATCTACTTCACCGTTGCCGTTGAGATCGCCGGCAACCGTTGTTGCGTACGAATTGAATACATCGAGCGTCCATGTACCGTCACGCACCAGCTCAACGGGGTGCTGCAGATCGAAATCATCAAGCAGATCAAGATTGACTGTCATGATATACGCACGGTTCTTGTCGCGCAGGGAAAAATCGCTGGCCGCGAGAAAGAGCTTGCCATCGATTTCAAGGTCTTCGCGTACCGTCTGATTCCACCACGGATGTTCCATATCAATGTAATCCACAGCATTCAGATTATATAAAAGCTTTTCGCGCACGACTGTGCCGCAGGATCCTACCGGCAGGAAAACCAGATCGTATGCATCCTCATTTGCCAGAACCAGTTTGCGGATAACAGGTGTTGTAGCCTGCTGACCTTCTGTCTCGGAGCTGTCCAGTGTCTGTACGATCTCCACATTGTATCTGTCTTCGATCGCTGCATTCCGGCGGAAAATGGCATCGTTGACCACTTCGCCGTTTTCGGCTTCTGTGTCAATTTCAAAGTTTGAGAACTGGGTATAGGTCGGTGCGGCATATCCCAGCACGCGGAATTCTCTGCCGCTCCAATCCTTGTCGGGAAGGTCCGGTGTTATTTCGGTTTCAACGGGCGTTGTTTCTGTATCGCTTTCAGACGTAGTGGTGTCGGTGGAAGTCGCGCCTTCACCGCAGGATGCGAGCAGCGCGGTCAGCAGCAGCGCTGCGATCAGTCGGGGGGATAGTCTTTTTTTCATGTTATCATCTCCTGATATTTTTATGGCCACGCGCTTATTATAGACTATTTCCCCGGATTTGTCAAGTCACATCTGACAATTTCAGATACATCCACAATTTCTTTCCGGACGATTATAGCAATGTGAATAATTTATATCAGGAATATTCCTTACTTGACAATGAACAAAAATTGTAGTATAATAAATGCAGAAAGGACGGTGATGTTCATGACACAAAAGGAGCTGGCCGAGCTATGCGGATGCACACAGGCGACCGTGTCAAAGGCGCTGCGCGGCGTGACCACGATCAGCGCGGATGTGCGGGAAAAGATCCTGCATGCGGCAGCCAAACACGGAATGATTCACAGCTGCAGGAAGGAACCGACCGGAAATACCGTGCTGGTGATCACAGATGAATACAGAAGCGAATACTATGCAAATATCCTGAGTTTTCTCTGCAGGTCACTTTGGGAGCATGGGTTTGATGTTTTATCTACAACATACGAATATGACAGGCCGATGATTCAGCGCCTGCCGAGATTGATTCGATCGATCCATGGACTGTGCGGTATTATAAATTTGACATCAATAAAATTTGAGATTTTTGACACACTGAAACAAACCGGCATCCCCACGATCAAGTACACGGAATCCGATCAGTTTGATTCTGTTTCGGTTTCACGGTATGATGGTTTCCGAAAGGCAATCATGCATCTCATGGAAAAAGGCCGCAGCCGCATCGCTTTTGCCGGAGAGATGAATACACAGCGTAAGGAATTCGCCTTCCGTCAGGTGATGGCCGAGCTTGGTATTCCCACTGATAACCGCTATATCTACCGCTCTGCGCTGCGCTTCGCGCAGGCAGGCGCGGACGGCTTCGAGAAGCTGATGGTGCTTGACGAGCCGCCGGATGCCATCATCTGCGCGTATGACTACATCGCATTCGGCTTACTCAACGCCGCCTTTGCAGCCGGAATCGATGTTCCCCACGACCTCGCCGTCATCGGCATGGACAACATCACCGCCACCGGCAACTACCGAATGGGGCTGACGACACTCAGCTTGGATTACAACAAGCTGGGCGATACGATGGTGGAACTGCTCATCCGCCGCATCCGCAAGCCGGATGCGCCCGTGCAGCATATTATGATGGAATATGAGCTGGTCGTGCGGGAAACAGGTTGAAAAGCAGCTTGCAGCTGACAAAAAGTCCGCTGCAAGCTGTATTCATGCACATTGATTCTGATGCCATTGGTCGAGTATTTCCCACAAAGCTGTCTCGCATTGTTTGGCTGTATAGTCCTGCGGGAAATATGCTTTTAGTTTTTTGTAATTCAACGGAATCGCGGTCGTATATAGAAAAGGGATCCCGCAAACTACATGGATCCCTGTCATTGACATATCTGCTTTTTCATTAAAAATTCGTCTTAGATTGTGCCGCCCATGTGATTGATTCCAGATGATGACACAGCGAGATTCCTCATGAATGTAACAGATATAATCACATCTCTCCGCCTCAACATTTTTGAAATTGTACTGACATATATTTTTTCTACATCTTCCTATTTGTATTCCGATTTTTTCGCGGTGGATATAAGCAATTTCATTTCTACATCAATATGGTTCTGAAACGCGCACCTATGCTTATGACCGCCGTAAAAGGCACACAGGCGTTTTTTCTTCTCTATCGAACAAGTTTCCGCCGCACAAAATATCCTCCCGCAATCGCCGCGTGAGCCGCTTTGTGACGGCTGTTCACCGCCCAAAATCTGCCCCGCAGGAAACAAAGAAAACATCTGAAACAATTTGTATCATACCTCTTGACAAAAGCTTGAACTTGTGTTAGAATATTATTGAAACAGTTTGTTTCCGCATT
>SVSO01000139.1 GCA_015064195.1 Oscillospiraceae bacterium | reverse complement strand
CCGACCCGTCAGAATGTCAGCGGGAAGCTTGCAGTAGTACGGATGGGGCTGGAGCGTCTCCTCGTCACGGTACATACCGATGTGGCCCACCTTAGCGGAGGGAACGAGATTGAGCAGGCCGTTTACCATGCCGAGACCTGCACGCAGGATCGGCACAACTGCCAGCTTTTTGCCCTTGATGACATTCTGACGGGTCGGGCCGATGGGCGTTTCGATGTCGATGGCTTCCACAGGAAGATCGCGAAGCGCCTCATAGCACATGAGCATGGTGATCTCCTCCACGGATTCACGGAATTCCTTGTTGGAGGTGGACTTCATGCGCATAATGGTAGTCTTGTGCTGGATCAGGGGATGATCGAAAATTGTTACGTTTTTCATGATAGATTCCTTTTTATTCCTGTTCGGGAGCTTTGGAAACGATGCGGTTTACGATGATACCGAGGATCAGTGCGCAGGCGATAGCAGTGATAGTAACCTTACCGATTGCCATTGCCATGCCGCCGATACCGCAGATGAGGATAACGGATACAGTGAACAGATTGGCGTTCTTCTCCAGATTGATCTTCTGGATCATCTTCAGACCGGAAACTGCGATAAAGCCGTAGAGGGTGATGCAGACGCCGCCCATGACGCAGCCGGGGATGGAATCGAGGAAGGCCACGAAGGGGGAGATGAAGGAGATGAGGATGCTGATGATGGCAGTGGCCGTGATGGTGACAACGGAAGCGTTGCGGGTGATGGCCACGCAGCCGACGGACTCACCGTAGGTGGTGTTGGGGCATCCGCCGAAGATCGCGCCGACGATGGAGCCTACGCCGTCGCCGAGGAGGGTGCGATGCAGGCCGGGATCTTCCAGCAGATCGCTATCGATGATGGAGGAGAGGTTCTTGTGGTCAGCGATGTGCTCTGCAAACACAACGAATGCAACGGGGATGTAAGCAACTGCGATGGTTGCGAGATAGGATGCGTCAAACTCAGCAAAGCCGGCGAAACCTTTAATAAAGGTGAAATCGGGGATGGCGAGGAAGGTCTTGATGCCGACACCATCTGCGACCAGTGCCTGGAAAGGCGCGAAGTCGATGATCTTGAGCGCATCGTTGCCGGTAGCGATGCCGATGATGGTGAATACCAGACCGACTGCATAGCCGGAGAGGATACCGATGATGAAGGGGATGAGCTTGGTCATCTTCTTGCCGTAAACGGAGCAGAGGATGACGACGATGAGGGTCACGAGGGCGCAGATAAGGGATACCCAGCTGAAGCCGCTCATGATGAAGGAGCCGTTGCCATCCTGCGGGCCGTAGGAGAACACGTCCTTGATCGCCGCACCCGCGAGAGACAGACCGATGAGTGCAACGGTGGGGCCGATTACAACAGGCGGCATCAGCTTATTGATCCACTTGACACCTGCGAACTTAACGACCAGAGAGATAACAACATAAACGAGACCTGCGAAGATCGCACCGATGAGCAGACCGAGGTAGCCCACAGACATGGATGCTGCGCCTGCGAATGCGGCCAGCATGGAGTTGATGAATGCGAAAGAAGAACCAAGGAATACGGGGCTGCGGAACTTGGTGAAGAGCTGGTAAACGATGGTACCTGCACCTGCACCGAACAGCGCCGCGGATGCGCTCATACCGTTGCCGACGATGGCGGGAACTGCGATAGTAGCCGCCATGATAGCAAGAAGCTGCTGAAAGGCGAATACGATCAGCTGTGAAAATTTGGGTTTGTCTTTGACACTGTAGATAAGCTGCATTTGAATCTACCTCCAAAAAATTAAGTTAAAAATTGAACTGGGCGCGAAAAGACACAAAAAATACCTAACCTATAATAATATACCACATTCGACGCAATTTGTCAACAGTTTATGAACATTTTCTTGCATCAGAATGGAATTCCTGCGATAATTGCCACCAGACAGAGGATGAGCGCGCAGGGAACATAGAGAAAACGGCCGGCCATATACCAGAATTTTCCATGCGGCTTAGCTGTTCCCTTGTTGATCTCGTCCATCAGATCCTCCCGATTCATGATCCAGAACCAGGATACCGCGCCGATGGTAGCACCGATGGGGATGATGTAGATGGACACCGCATCCATCCACGGGCCCCAGATAAAGATGGGCTCCATATTCACGCCGATGCCGAGGCAGAGCACGCCGAGAATAATCAGCACCGGTATGCGCTTCAGCCCGGCGAACCGTGCCTGCAGGGATTCGCCCACCGCTTCAAACATATTCTGCAGCGAGCTTACGCCGGCGAACACCATGGCGGTGTAGAGGAAGATGGCGAAAACCTGACCGAAGGGGATGTCCTGCAGAATGCGCGGCAGAGTGACGAACAGCAAGGACGGGCCTGCGCCCACGTCAAGATTGTAGGCGAAGCAGGCGGGGATGATGACCAGTGCCGCAACCATGGCCGCGATGGTGTCAAAGATGGCCGTGCGGACTGCCACGTGAACCACATCCTCGCCGTCATCCAGATACGCGCCGTAGACGATCATGCCGCTTCCGGTGACGGACAGGGAGAAAAATGCCTGTCCCATCGCCCAAATCCAAGTCATGGGATCAAGAAGCGCACGCCATTCAAAGGTGAACATAAATTTGTAGCCCTCAGCCGCACCGGGCAGAAATGCCACGCGCACCGCCAGCACCAAGAAAATGATGAAGAATATGGGCATCATGATCTTGTTGGAGCGTTCGATGCTCTTTGCGCCGAGAAGCAGGGTGAGCAGTGTGCCGACCACCACGACGACGTGGAAGATCACCACAGAATAATGATTCTCTGAGAAGCCTGTGAACCACACCTTCGTGTCAACATCCATCACCTCGCCGGTGAGGGATGCGAAAAATGCCTTCAGCACATAGGAAATAATGACCGCATAGCCCAGCGCGATGCAGAGCGAGCCTGCCAGCGGGAGCCAGCCCACGATACCGCCCGCTTTGCCAAGCTTTTCGCTCCTCGATGCCCATGCGCCCCGATAAGAGCCAAGTGTACCGGTGCGGGAACGGCGTCCGATAGCGTATTCCGCCGAAAGTCCGACCACACTGAACAGGGCAATGAAGAAAAGATACACAAGGAGAAACGCGCCGCCGCCGTTTGCTCCTAATTTTGCGGGAAATCCCCACACATTTGCCATGCCGACTGCCGAACCGACTGCGGATAGAACAAATCCCCAGCTGCCGGAAAACTTGGACTGTTTTTGACTCATATTGTCCTCCAAAACTGTATTTTTTATAGTATACCACAAAATCTGCCAAAAGTCAATCGTTTCCGACGCAAACTGTCTGCACTTCCGACACAAATTTACATCATTTTCATTGACAGCCGGGTTTTTTTATGCTATAGTGAATAGAGATATATTCAAAGGGGGACAAAAATTTGAAGATCACCTGTCTTGCAGAAAATACATCCTGCGGTGAAGCCTTCGGCTTTGAGCACGGACTGAGCTTTTTCATCGAATCCAAAGGGCTGCGTCTGCTCTTTGACATGGGGCAGAGCGAGCTGTTTCTGCGGAACGCGGCGGTGCTGGGCATCGATATCGCTGACGTCAGTATCGCAGTGCTGTCCCACGGTCACTATGACCATGGCGGCGGACTTGCAGCATTTCTCCGCGAAAATGGCCACGCGCCGGTTTATGTAAGCCGTCACGCATTCCGCCCGCATTACAACGGCACGGAAAAATACATTGGCCTTGATCCTGCTCTCGCCCATCATCCGCGGCTCATCTTCACCGATTCCGTCATCCGCCTTGCCGACGGCGTGACGCTGTATGCCGGAGTGGAGCGGGAAAAGCAGCATGAACTTGGCAGTTTCGGACTGACTATGGTGCAGGACGGCGCATTTCTGCCCGACGATTTCCGGCATGAGCAGTATCTTCTCATGGAGGAGGACGGGCGGCGGATCCTGTTCAGCGGCTGTTCCCATCGGGGCGTGCTGGACATCGTGCGCTGGTTTCAGCCGGATGTGCTCATCGGCGGCTTCCATTTTTCAAAGCTCCCAACGGATGAAACGCTGGCGGCATATGCGGCGATCCTCGATTCCTACCCCACCGAATATCACACCTGCCACTGTACCGGTGCCGAACAGTACACCTTCATGGAGGAGCGGATGAGCCGTCTTCACAGGATTTGCGCCGGTCAGACGCTGATTTTGTAATTTTATCTTGACGAAATCGTCATTTGCGTGTATAATAATAGATAGCATTACGCCATGAGGCGAATATTTCGATCTGGAGAGAAAAATGTACAAAACCGAAACTCATGCTCATGTTTCCGAGGTCAGCTTCTGCTCCCAAATTCCCGGAGCGGAGATGGCACGTCTGTACGCCGCCGCAGGCTATCATACGCTGTTCATTTCCGACCATTTTTCAGAAAACTATTTCAACCATCACCGTGAGCTTACATGGCCCGAGAAGATCCATTCCTTCTTCTCCGGCTACAGAAGTGCCCGCGAAGCCGGTGAAAAGCTGGGTCTGACCGTTCTTCCCGCAGCCGAGATCAGCTTCAAGAACAATCCCAATCACTATCTGGTCTACGGTCTGACCGAGGAATTCCTGTGCGCCCATCCGTCCATTCTCGATTACACGGTGGAGGAATTCCACGGGATCGCCAAGGAAAACGGGCTTCTGCTGGTGCAGGCACATCCCTATCGCGACAATCCCCACAATTACACCACGCCCCACGCCGTGGATGGCATCGAGATCTACAACGGCAATCCCGGCCATGACGATCACAGTGATCTTGCAAAAAAGCTGGCCGATGACAACGGTCTTTTGTCCACCTCGGGCTCAGACTCTCATCTTTACTGCGACATCGGCGCTGCCGGTGTGCTGTCCGATGAACCCATCGAAACAGCCGAGGACTTCATCGCACTCATCCGTGGAAGAAAGCAGCAAATCATCCGTTAAAAACAATTTTTTTACAAAGAGGTATTTATGATGACTGCAAACAATGAATTTTTAGCAAAGCTTGACGCCCAGTGTGAGGCGCGCCGTCAGGAGATTCTGAACCTGCCCGACAAGCTGGAAATTGCCGGCACAGTCTATTATGTCAGCACTTCCGGCGACGATGCAAACGACGGACGTTCCCCCGAAACTCCGTGGAAGACGCTTGCCAAAGTCTCTGAGGCAGAGCTTTCCGAGGGCGATGGCGTGCTGTTCCGCCGCGGCGATCTGTTCCGCGGAAAGGTCATCACCCATGCAGGCGTGACCTACGGCGCATATGGTGAAGGCGAAAAGCCGAAATTCTACGGCTGGGACAGAAGCATCGACGATCCCGCACTGTGGAGCGAAGTTGATCCTGAGCATCACATCTGGAAATGGGGCGAAAAGATCCTCGACCCCGGTACGCTGGTGTTCAATCATGGCGAGGCCCATTCCATCAAGCTCATCCCGTCCTACATCAACGGCAAATTCGTCTGCCGCAACGATGAGTCGAAGCTTTTTGTCATGGCGGAAGAAATGGTGCGCGATCTGGACATCTACTGGCATTTTGAGGACACGCTGACCACCGCTCCTTCCAAGGGGCAGGACTTCCCTATCCCCGTGGTCAATGAAGAAAGCCTTGGCGATCTGTATCTGCGCTGCGACCGCGGCAATCCCGGTGAAGTGTTCACCTCCATCGAAGCCGCAACCAAGCGTCCTATGTTCGTTGTCGGCTCGAAGCCCAACGTGCGCATCGACAACCTGTGCATGAAATACATCGGCCATCACGCTGTCACTGCAGGCGGCGGCTGTGTGCGCGGCCTCCATGTCAGCGGCTGTGAGATCGGCTGGATCGGCGGCACCATCCAGCATTATGCCGGCACCGACCCCAACTATCCCGAGGGCGGGCGCGGCACCGTCACCCGCTTCGGCAACGGCGTTGAGATCTACGGCGGCTGTGACGATTACACTGTGGAGGACTGCTACATCTACCAGTGCTACGACGCGGGCATCACCCATCAGATCACAACAAGCGGCAATAAGTTCACCATGACCAACGTGCTTTATCGCAACAATCTCGTCGAATACTGCGTCTATTCCATCGAATACTTCCTCGAAATGAACAACGGCGACACCGAGAGCTTCATGGACGGCATCGAAATGTGCGGCAATATCCTCCGTCATTCGGGCTACGGCTGGGGTCAGCAGCGGCATAACACCCACACCCCCGCTCACATCAAGGGTTGGAGCTACACCAACAAAGCATCGAACTACACTGTTCACGACAACATCTTCGACCGCGCGGCGTATCGGATGCTCCATCTGGTGGCCGAGAAGGATTCCAGCTGCCCCGAGATGCACGACAACACCTACGTGCAGTTTGACGGCGGCAGGATCGGTCAGTACGGCGGCAACGAGATCGCCGAGCCGGAGAATCTGGTATTCGACGATTCCGCCGAGGAAAAGATCGCAGCTATCTTCGGCGACAAGAACGCCAAGGTTTACATCATCAAGTAACAAAAACAAAAAACCGCCTTGGGGCGGTTTTTTGTTTGATGCTTATGCGGGAATTTTCGCAGTTTTCTTTTTCTGCAGAAGCTGCCATACGAACACCAGCACGATGAGCGAGATGCCCACAACGTCGGTGATGGGATTGGGGTCGATGAGCAGGAGTCCGCCTGCCGCCGACAGGATGCGCTGGATGGGATTCATATGGGTGAAGATGTAGCCCTCCAGTGCTGCCGATACACCGAATATACCAAGCAGGGATGTAACGATGATAAGGATGACCTGAAGCAGGCCGACATCACCTTCAAACAGCATGACGGGATTGAGCGCGAATGCGTAGGGAACGATGAATGCCGCAATGGCCAGCTTGGTGGAAACAAAGGCGGTCTTCATGGGATTGGACTGTGCGATGGCTGAGCCTGCGTAAGCCGCCAGTGCGACCGGAGGCGTCAGATCGGCGACGATGCCAAAATAGAACACGAAGAAGTGTGCGGCGATGGCGGGAACGCCCATGCGCACGAGGATCGGCGCGCAGGTAGCAGCCATGATGCAGTAGTTTGCAGTGGTGGGAACGCCCATGCCGAGCACGATGCAGCAGAGCATGGTGAGCACCAGCGCGATCATGATATGTTCGCCTGCAAAAGCGACAATGCCGTTGATGAGCACGTTGGCGAGGCCGGTCATGGTGATGGTGCCGGCGATGATGCCCGCGATACCGCAGGCGGCGGCAACCGAGATGGTGCCCTGCGCACCGGCTGCCAGCGCTTCCAGGAATCGCTTGGGCGTGATGCGGTTGCCCTTATTGAACAGGCTGACCACGATGGCGGCGATGATGGCGATGGCGGCAGAGGTCTGGATGGTGCGGGTGCTGGTGCCCACAAGATAGATCAGAAGCACCATGGGAATGAGCAGGTAGATCTTCTTGATGAGCGGCTTCCATGCGGGAATTTCTTCCTTGGTCAGACCGCGCAGGCCATACTTTTTCGCTTCCAGATGAACGGCGATGAAGATGCCCGCGAAATAGAGGATCGCCGGCAGGATCGCCTTGACGATGATGCTGCTGTAATTGATGGACAGGTTCTCCGCCATCAGAAATGCGGCGGCACCCATGATAGGCGGCATGATCTGACCGCCGGTGGATGCGGCAGCTTCCGCAGCTGCGGCAAATTCCGGCTTGTAGCCGGTCTTTTTCATCAGCGGGATGGTGACGGAGCCGCT
>SVSO01000138.1 GCA_015064195.1 Oscillospiraceae bacterium | reverse complement strand
AAGGAGGTGGGGATGAGGGGGTGCAGGGGGAGAAGGGGCGGAAACTTCGGCGTTTGAGATGGTTCCGGCCCTTCTCCCCCTGCCAACAGTCGAACAATAACGCACAAATTATACATTTATTATAAATATTATAATACACAAACCCCTTATTGTCAAGACAAATCGAAATTTACGGAGATTTTACAATTTCCCGCAGACGGATAACACAAATCTGCGGTATGATAGTTATGTATGTGAAAAAATGTTAAAAAATAAAAGGAGATTCAAAGATGAAAATCTTCATTGTGGAGGATGACGAAAACATCCGCGAAATGGAAACCTACGCGCTGAAAAACAGCGGCTACGATGTGGAGGGCTTCGCCGATGGACGAAGCCTTGCAGAGCGGCTGGAGCAGGAGATCCCCGGGCTTATTTTGCTCGACATCATGCTCCCCGGCGACGATGGACTGACCATTCTCAGAAATATCCGCGGATCGGAACGCACCGCCAATGTGCCCATCATGATGGTGACAGCGAAAACCACCGAGCTTGACAAGGTGCGCGGCCTCGATATGGGCGCGGATGATTACCTCACAAAGCCCTTCGGCATCATGGAAATGGTGAGCCGCGTCAAGGCATTGCTCCGGCGCGCCGTGCCCCGTGAGGATGCCCCGAAGCGCGATCACGCCACCCTCTTTTTCGGCGACATCTGCATGGATGATTCCTCGCGCTCCGTCACTTCCGGCGGCGCGGAGGTGGATCTCACCTACAAGGAATACGAGCTGCTCAAATTCCTGCTTTATAATAAAGGCATCGTCATGACACGCGACCGCATCCTCTCCGAGGTCTGGGGCTTCGATTATGAAGGCGAATCCCGCACCGTGGATATGCACATCAAAACCCTCCGCCAGAAGCTGGGCGAGGCGGGCAGTGCCATCAAAACCATCCGGAGCGTGGGCTATAAAATCGGTGACTGACCCATGGAAAAACGAATTTTCCGCACCATTCTCGCCGTCTCCGGCGCGATCATTCTCAGCTTTTCCGCCGCGTCCATCATTCTCGCCGCCATCCTGCTGTCGGGCGGCGATCTTGTGCGGACTATTGTCTGCACCCTCATTCTTGCGGTCATTCTTATGACCGCCGCCATCCTTGCTGCATCCCGCCTCACATCCCGCATCATGCGACCCATCCTGCCCATCTTCACCGAGATCGATGACGGCACGGATACGGAGATCTACCCGGAATGCAAGGCGGTGCTTGACAAAATCAAGCTGCAGGAGATCGAGATCTCCCGCCAGCTGGCAAGGGTCGATAACGAAAAAAACCGTCTGTCCGCCATCATCAACAACATGGACGAGGGGCTGATCATCCTCGATAACGACCTGCGCGTGCTCATGCTCAATGAGTCCGCCTATTCGTGGCTGGGCACGACCATTCCCCGCGCCGAATGCGCGGGACGCACCATGGAGGAGATCTGCGAGAGCGGCGAGATCTGCAAATGCATTGAGCAGGCGGATTCCATCCGTCTCACCCTCGATGGCCGGCACCTCCAGCTCCATGTCAATTATGTCGGCTCCTCGGCAGAGCAGATTGGCCGCATCGGACTGCTGCTTGACGTGACCGAGCGCACGCAGATCGAACGCATCAAGCAGGAATTCACCGCCAACGTCTCCCATGAGCTGAAAACGCCCCTTACCTCCATCTCCGGATACGCGGAGCTGATCGAATCGGGCATGGCGGAAGGGCAGGACGCGCTCCTGTTTGCCGGCCGCATCCGCAGAGAGAGCACACGTATGCTGGCCCTCATCTCGGATATCATCAAGCTGTCAAAGCTGGACGAAACGCCGGAGGAGGACGAGTTCGAGCAGACATCTCTCCGCCAGATCTGCGAAAATTGTCTGGATATGCTGGAAATGAGCGCAAAGCGGCATGAGGTGGAGCTGTCCGTGGCGGGCGAGGATGTGAAGCTCCTCGGCTCACCAAGCCAGCTGACCGAGCTGGTCTATAACCTGGTGGATAACGGCATCCGCTATAACCATCCGGGCGGAGCGGTGCGCATCCGGATCGAACCGGCACCGCCGGAAAAGATGGGCGCCATCGCCATGCTCTGTGTCAGCGACACGGGCATCGGCATCTCAAAGGAGCATCAGACCCGCATCTTCGAGCGATTCTACCGGGTGGACAAATCCCGATCGAAGGAAACGGGCGGCACAGGCTTGGGCCTCGCCATCGTCAAACACGTGGCGGAACGTCACCACGCCAAAATCGAGATCGACTCCCGCATCGACGAAGGCACCACCATCCGCGTACTCTTCTACGAATACTGGGACTGAAATCCCTCCGTCACGCTTCGCGCGGCACCTCTCTCCCGGAGGGAGACTTTGATGCAGCGAATATCATTTGAACGCACAATGCAATTGATAAAAAGGAGAAACCATGGACATATTCAACATTCTCTCCCTTCTGGGAGGTCTTGCACTGTTCCTGTTCGGCATGACCTACATGGGCAACGGCCTTGAGCGCAGTGCGGGCGGCGCACTGGAACGCATCCTCGAAAAGATGACCAATAACCCCATCAAGGGCGTGGTCCTCGGCGCAGTCGTGACCGCCGTCATCCAGTCATCGTCGGCAACAACTGTCATGGTGGTGGGCTTCGTCAACTCCGGCATCATGAAGCTCTCCCAGGCCATCGGCATCATCATGGGCGCAAATATCGGTACAACCGCAACCGCGTGGATCCTGTCCCTGAACGGCCTCGCCGGAAATGAGTGGTATATCCAGCTGTTCAAGCCCGATTCGCTGTCTCCCATCGCCGCAGTCGTGGGCCTTATCATGATGATGGCCTGCAAAAACGATAAGAAGAAGGAGATCGGCTCCATCTTCCTCGGCTTCGCCATCCTCATGTTCGGTATGTCCATGATGAGCGATGCCGTCGCTCCGCTGAAGAATGACCCGAACTTTGCAAATCTCCTGCTCATGTTCACAAATCCGGCTCTGGGCGTGCTGGCCGGCGCACTTCTCACCGCCATTATCCAGTCCTCGTCCGCGTCCGTCGGTATCCTGCAGGCGCTCTCCAGCACCGGCGCACTCCCGTATTCCGCCGCCATGCCCATCATCATGGGTCAGAATATCGGTACCTGTGCAACGGCTCTCATCTCCTCCGTGGGTGCAAATAAAAATGCAAAGCGCACCGCAGTCGTCCACCTCTATTTCAATATCATCGGTACGGTGATCTTCCTCATCGGCTATTACCTCATCGAAGCGCTCATCGGCTTCTCCTTCACCGACGATATGGTGACGGCGCAGGGAATCGCCACCATCCATACCGTGTTCAACCTCATCACCACTGTAATCCTCCTGCCGTTCTATAAGATCCTCGGCAAGCTGGCGGAAAAGACCGTCCGCGAGAATCCCAAGAAGCCGAAAAAAGAGGAAAATCCCCTGCTCGACGAGCGTTTTCTCACCTCCCCCACCTTCGCGCTGGAGCAGTGTGTCAGCGTGACCGGCAGAATGGCCGCCCTCTCCGGCGATGCCATCAAACGCGCCCTCGATCTCGTGCAGACCTACGATGCGCATGAGGCGGAGCACGTCATCAAGACGGAGGACGAGGTGGATATTTATGAGGATAAGCTGGGCACGTTCCTTGTCAAGCTGTCCAGTAAGGATCTGTCCATCGAGGATTCCCAGACCGCTACCCGCCTGCTCCACAACATCGGCGACCTGGAGCGCATCAGCGACCACGCCGTGAACATTCAGGAAGCCGCGAAGGAAATGATGGATAAGAAGATCGCCTTCTCCGAGGATGCGAAAAATGAGCTGAAAACCATCTCAAATGCGGTGTCTGACATCATCGACCGCACCATCAAAGCCCTCATCCGCAACGACCTTGTGGCCGCAACGGACGTTGAGCCGCTGGAGCAGGTCATCGACGAGCTGAAGGATGCCATCCGCGAGAATCACATCCGACGCCTGCGCGACGGCAAATGCACCATCGAGCTGGGCTTCATCCTGTCCGATCTGCTGACCAACTATGAGCGCGTATCCGACCACTGCTCCAACATCGCCGCCACCATGATCAAGGCGGCTGAGCAGTCTTATGAGACGCACAAGTATCTTGCTGATCTGAAAAGCTCCGGCGACGAGCATTTCGAGGCGGAATATCAGGCCTGCAAAGCCAAATATGCGCTGTAATAATAAACAACACCCCCGCCAGTCTCCGGTGAGACGGGCGGGGGCATTTTTTCAGTTCAGATACGCATCGATGGTCTTCTGCAGTGCGGTCTCACAGCTGGTGACATTTGCCGCATAGAAGGACGCGAAGTTTGGCTCGGCCTGATTGGACAGCCGCTGTCCCACATCCTTCATGCTGCCGTTGTTGTCGATAAAGCCCATGTCGAACATCCGCCCATCGTGGATGAGCCGCACCATCTCCGCCGATTCCTCGTCGCGGGTGACTTTGCGCTCCAGCACCACGTCGAAATAGGTGGGCAGAACCGTCTCATGGCTCTCGATGGCCATCGCTTCCAGAATCAGTCCGGTACGCGCTGTGTCGGGATTGGTGATGGGCACGCAAATAAACAGCGCACCGCCGAGGCAATAATATTTATCGTCCGTCTCATCGAATTTCGGGCAGGGAAGAATGCCGAATTCTCCGTCCATATCGCGATAACTCTCCGCCACGCGCACTGCCGCCTCAAACATGGCCGCGGTGCCTGCCTTGAACGCCTTGGTTCCCGAGGTTTTGTACTTTCCGGAGGTCTCAATGATCACGCCCGGATCGGCGGCAAGGGCGAAGAATTTTTCAAAAATGTCCACTGTGCGCTCGGTATTGATGGCGAGGTAGGGAATGTCGTCCCCATCCTTGGCGTAAATGGTGCTTCCGCCGGAATACAGCACGCGCACCGGGCCTGACCATTCGCTGGTGACATAGCCCACTAAATCCTCGCCGAAGGTCATCTGACTGTCGCCGTTGAGATCCGCCTGACAGGTTTTCGCGATCTTGGCAAATTCATCGAACGTCCACTTGCCGTCAATTGCCAGCTGGTAGGGATATTTCACGCCATATTCATCAAAAATGTCCTTGTTGAAGAACACGGCGTTCATCATGCCGAAGCTGACGAAGCTAATGTCGCCGGTCATATAGTACACGTGATGCCCCACGGAGAAGGTATCCCGCGCACTCTGATCCCACCACGGCGCGTCAAGATCCACGTCGGGCATGGTGTCGCCGTTCCACTCCACCATGATCTCCTGCTGTGCATCGGTCAGAGCTGTGCGGCCGTATGGCATATAAATGTCGAACACATCGTCATCCGCCATGATATGCTTCGCCGCATCCGCCCCCTGACCGTCTTTTGCCAGCAGGATGCTCATTTTGATGTTGAACCGCTCCTCCACCTTACGGTTTCTCGCGTAAATCGTGTCGTTCATCAGGTCGCCGGTCTCGGATTCCGCCTGCATATCGCGGAGGAAGGATTGATCGTTCCGCATGAAAATGCGGAATTCATAGCCGCCGAAATCCTTGTCGGGGAGTGCGTCGAAGGGTGAAATCTCCACCACCTCAGCCGTGGTGGATTCGGCAGTGGTTTCGCCGGCGGGTGCAGCATCGCCGCAGGAGGCCAGCATGAGCAGTGCCAGCATCAGTGTGAATGATTTGTATGCTTTCATGGGATACCATCCTTTCTATCGTTGGTAACTCCATTATAGCATACTTTCCGTACAAATTCCACGCAGTGACGTTCAAAAACCGCGCATATCGTTCAGATTTCTTTTTTCTTTTTGAACTCGGTGGGAGATAATCCCGTGTGCGCCTTGAAGCATCGGCGGAAGTGGGCGTCGCTCTCGAATCCGCACCGCCATGCCGCGTCGGAAACCCGCGCCCCCGAAGTCAGCATTTCGATGGCGTGATTCATGCGCTCCAGCCCCAGATAATCGCCCACGGTCATGCCGTGCGCCTGCTTGAAATCGCACATGAGCTTGGTTCGCGACACACCGAATTGCCGCGCCACATCCTCCGCCAGCAGTTTTTTGTCGTAATTTTCCGACAGATACCGCCGCACATCGTCGATATACGCCCGACTGCCCCGCACATCCGGCACGGCATGGCAGTCAAATTGCAATGCTTCCGTGAGGATGACCGGTGTCAGCATCCGTGCAAAATCGAGGGTATTATTCTGTTTCAGCCGCTCAAAATAGAAGCGCATGACGGCAAAAGCATTCTCATCCAGCGGGATGACCATGCCCTCACTGCGGATGGGCGCGATCACGTCCGCATCCACGAAATCCGGCTGAAAGAGCAGGGCAAACCGGTCATAATCCGCCCGCTCGCCCACGACCCGGTTGCAATGGAGCGCGCCGGGGGGAATGATGACGATGGCAGGCGCACTGCAATGGTGCACGCCCACGCTCAGCTGGACATCGAGTGTCCCGCCCATGACAAGGAACACCTCGAACCATGGATGCCCCGACATCCGCCGCTCGCCGTTGACCCCGATATGGCGGGAGAATCCGTATGGCCCATCCAGCGCAAATCGCTTTTCCATAGAAACCTCCGTCAAAAAGCGGGAGACGCAATGTCTCCCGCAAATATTTCTTAGAATCTGATCTTTTCAGCGATGTAAGCCTTCAGCTCGGAAATCGGGATGCGCACCTGCTCCATGGTATCGCGGTCGCGCACGGTCACGCAGCCGTCTTCCTTGGAATCGAAGTCGTAGGTGACGCAGAGAGGCGTACCGATCTCGTCCTCGCGGCGATAACGCTTGCCGATGGAGCCGGTCTCGTCGAAGTCGCACATGAAGTCCTTGCAGAGATCGGTGTAGATCTCGGCAGCTTCGGGGGAAAGCTTCTTGGAGAGGGGCAGAACCGCCACCTTATAAGGCGCGATTGCCGGATGGAAGCGCATGACCACGCGGGTATCGTTCTTCTCGGCATCGATGACTTCCTCATCGTAAGCTTCCACCAGCAGAGCCAGTGCCATTCTGTCCGCGCCGAGGGAAGGTTCAACGACGTAGGGAATATAATGCTCGTTGGTTTCGGGATCGAAGTAGGTGAGATCCTGACCGGAATGCTCTGCGTGCTGGGTGAGGTCATAGTTGGTACGGTCAGCCACGCCCCACAGCTCGCCCCAACCAAAGGGGAACAGGTACTCGAAGTCGGTGGTAGCCTTGGAATAGAAGGACAGCTCCTCCGGCTCATGGTCGCGCAGGCGGAGATTTTCTTCCTTCACATTGAGGGAGAGCAGCCAATCGTGGCAATAGCTTCTCCAATACTGGAACCATTCGAGGTCGGTATCGGGCTTGCAGAAGAATTCCAGCTCCATCTGCTCAAACTCGCGGATGCGGAAGATGAAGTTGCCGGGCGTGATCTCGTTACGGAAGGATTTACCCACCTGGCACACGCCGAAGGGAAGCTTTCTGCGGGTCGTTCTCTGGATGGCGTTGAAGTTCACGAAGATACCCTGAGCCGTTTCGGGGCGGAGGTACACCTCGGACTGGCTGTCCTCGGTAACGCCCTGATGGGTCTTGAACATAAGGTTGAACTTACGGATATCGGTGAAATCGGACTTGCCGCAGCCGGTGCAGGGCACGTTATTTTCGCGGATATAAGCCAGCAGAGCCTCGCCGTCCATGGCCTCGATATTGACATCGGTGATGTTATTTTCCTTGACGTACTCCTCCAGCAGCTTATCTGCGCGGTG
>SVSO01000137.1 GCA_015064195.1 Oscillospiraceae bacterium | reverse complement strand
CCGTTATAATACACGATAAAATTGCCCACATCGTTGTGATTGTGGCTCTCATTGTTGTGTCCGCCCTTGCAGGCCAGCACAAATCCGCGGGCTTCCTCGGAAAATTCCCGCTCCTTCATGACGCCGATGCCGTCGTACCAGCACTGAGTCTTGGGCTGGAATTCCACCGCCTCCGCTGTTTTTTCAAAGGCATTTTTCAGCCAGCGATAGCCGTTGGCATGGTCACTTGCCCCGTAGGTCTGATTTTTTTGCATATAGCGGCCGAAATTTTCCAGATACTGGGATCCGGTACGCCGACCGTAGCGGGTGATGAGTCTTCCGCCGGGGCTGATTTTTGCCGGGCAGTCCGCGAAATTGATGAAATATCTGCCACCCACGTGAAAATCCGCTTCGTAATCGCCCATGCGGCGGATCAGTTCCTCGCCGAACAGATCCACATAGCCGCCGGTCATATCGTAAAGCAGCTCCAGCGCATCAAACAGTGCCGCACCCGCTTCACCCCAATAGCTGGGGCCTTCGTCACAGCCGCCGTCGGAATGGTACACGCTGATGAAATTGTCCAGACAGATCATGGAATAGGCCACGATCTGACGGCGCTTGACGATGTCCTCCTCAAACACGGCAGCGCAGGTGAGCACGTTGGACAGAATCCACGGATTCCAGTTGTTCACGCCGCGTCCGGGTCTGCCGATGCCCATCCAGTTGGGCATATCGTAAGCGAGGAAGGGCTTGAGGATGCGCTCCTTGACGCAGAATGCGATGCGATTGCTGATGTGGGGCGTGATCTCGTCCAGCTGCTTTCTGACGAGCAGATAAACCATGGCCAATACGCCTGCCGTGCCTGCCGAAAACAGGTCGAAATACTTGAAATCGCCTGCGAAGGACGGCGGCAGAGGCCCGGGCTTCGTATCCCGAACATGGGCGGGAATCACCCAATCCGTCTCCTCACAGATGAGCCAGATGCCGTCCATGATGCGGTCGAGGAAGCGCCCCTTGCCCTCGATGGCTTCCGCCAGCGAAAAGGCGGTGAGCAGATGACGGCGCTTGAAGTAGACCTCCTCAAAAATGGCGCGGTTGCCTTCCCGATGATAGCGTGCAAAATCGTGGGCCAGCAGGATGGGATATTCCTCATCCATCCATGCCTCCGCCTGCGCGATCACCCCCGCCTTGAGCGAATCGTCAAGCTCCGACAGATCCACGCCGTCCGAGAGCGAGAATCCGCCGCCGATGTCGGAGAAAATGCGGAACTCCCCGATAGGAAGCAGATGCTCCAGCGCGTTGTCCAGATAGCGATACAGCAGTTTCATAAGTGATACCTCCAGCATTATAATGTTATTTTTAATATACCATATTTCACAGACAAAGTCAAGCACAAATGAAAAAAAGAGGGGATTTTCACAAATTCCCTCTTTTTTGTGGTCATTTTCATCACTGCTGACCGGCTTTTTTCCGTCTGTGCCGGTCATAGAGGCAGACGGGGATGTACATCACCGCCAGCACAGCCGGGATGAGCACCGGGAAGCCCCAGAGATGACTGCCGAACGCTTTCTTGAAAATGTACAGCGGATTGGTCTTGCCCGCGCTCATGAGGAACATGAAGTTGGTGTCAAAAATGAGGTTGACGACGAGCGCGACCACTGCCAGTCCAGCAAGAAGTGCCAGCGTTTTCGGCAGTTCGCCAAGGCTCGGACGGAGCATTCCCGCCGCCAGCAGCATCACCGGATAGGCAAGCAGGAGAATGTGGACAGTAAAACTGTGGATGTGCATGAAATTGGCGAGGGGCAGCTTTGTCCACGTGGGAAAAAGAAGTGCCAGCATCGCCGACGGAATGCAGATAGCGTAGAGAAAATTGTCCAACGTTTTGGTCGGGCGGAACGCATGAACGGCGATGAGGATGATGTTGATGCTGCACAGATGGAGCGGCAGATATTTGGGGATGTACAGCCCGTGGGTCACAAGGCAGACCACCTTGAACAGCTCATCGGCAATCAACAGTCCGGCAACAAACTTCGCCATGCGCCGCCGTCCCGCATCATCGGCACGCCGGCAAAAAAATGCGGCGGCGGCAACGGTGAGTATGCCCACTGCGAGCCACATAAGATGCACCGCGTCGAAATGCTTGAAGCCAACACCTTTTTTGATAGTTTCCACTGTCTCAAAGAAATATTGCACCGAAATCGCCTCTTTCCGGTATTTTTTATCATTATAGCAGAAACCGCGCCGGTTGTCAAGGGAAAATGCAGGATTTTCACAAAGAAGGCTTGCAATTTTCCGCGAATCATGGTATAATAATACTATCATTCAATCAAAAGGAGATTCTTATGAAAAAATTTCTCGCACTTCTCATCGCGCTCACCCTCGTCTGCGCATTGGCGGCAGGATGCGGCACACCGAAGCTGACCGGCACCCACATCGTTGACATCGTGGTGAAGGATTACGGCACCATCACCGTGGAGCTGAACGGCGACGCAGCCCCCATTACCGTTGGCAATTTCGTGGATCTGGCGAAAAACGGCTTCTACGACGGACTCACCTTCCACCGTATCATGGAGGGCTTCATGATGCAGGGCGGCGATCCGGAGGGCACAGGCATGGGCGGCTCCGATCGCACCATCAAGGGCGAATTCCTCGCAAACGGCGTGGCAAATCCCATCTCCCATACCCGCGGCACCATCTCCATGGCCCGCAATTCCATCAGCATGGACAGTGCAAGCTCCCAGTTCTTCATCATGCATGAGGATGACACCCGACTTGACGGCCAGTACGCCGCATTCGGTCACGTCATCGAGGGCATAGAGGTTGTGGATGCCATCTGCAAAGCCGCCAAGCCCTACGACATGAACGGCTCGATCCGCCCGGAAAATCAGCCCGTAATCGAAAGCATCACGGTGAGAGAAACCGGAACTGCAAGCTGAGGCTTGAAAATTTAATTTTTCTTTTTGGAGGTTTTGACTTATGAAACGCTTATTTCTTGTACTGGTGCTGATCTGCTCCCTGCTTCTCCCCGCCTGCGGCTCGTCGAAATTTGACAAAATGGACGCAGACGATCTGATGGATTATGTCATGGATGATCCGTTTGATGAAGGTGAAGTTGGCGATATCGAATGGTATCTGCGCGACAGTGTGTTCGTTGTAACCGGCAAAGGCGAGGTGTCGTATTTACCGGCTTACACGTCACACCGAGGAAGGATCAAATACCTTGTCATTGATGAAGACATCACCGCTGTACATTTTGAAGCAGGTGCCGCGAGAGATCTTAAAGCCGTCCATCTCTCCGATGGTCTTACAGAGATCGGTCAAAATACTTTCAAAAATTGTTTCAACCTGATAAAAATCGAAATACCGGACAGTGTCGTTTCGATTGGCGATCATGCATTTTTCAGCTGTACTTCATTGGAATCCATCGAGATTCCCGATAGTGTCACTTACATCGGCCCATCTGCTTTCGCTTACTGCGAATCCCTTGAAGAAGTTGAAATTGGCGATGGTTTAACCAAGCTTGAAAGCAGCGTATTCGAGAAATGCGAATTACTCAAAGAAGTTGATATCAGTGACAGCCTTATGGAGATTGGTAAGTATGCTTTCTCCGGCTGCACTTCTCTGGAAGAATTGGAAATCCCGGACAGCGTAACCGAGATCGGTACGGGTGCCTTCAAGGATGTCCCGCACGTGGAATACGACGGCCCGGCCAAAGATTCTGGTGACTGGGGCGCAAAAGACCTCGACTGAGCAAAATATTCGCCGGCCTGCAAAAGCAGGCCGGCGTTTTTTATCCGAGAACCTTTGCGGCTTCCGTATAGGCCGCGAAATCCACACCTTCCCTAAGGCCGGTCATGTAGTGATTCATGCTCGCTGCGCCAGTTTCGTCCGTCCATTCGATGAGGTAGAAATGCTTCTCACCCGCTTCGATGGGATGGCTTGCGATGGGTGCAGCAGCGTCCTGCGGTGCAAGGGCATCGCCTGCCAGCACCACGCGGCCGGATGTCACGTCTGTCACCTTGTAGTTTATGCGTGCATCCCCGCGGCGGTCGTTCACTGCGTACAGCATGATCGCGCCGTCCTTCGGCTCATCGAACATGAGACAGAGGGGCTGCTGGGCGCGCTTGATGTATTCGTACGCCTTCTTTTTGCCGAGATAATAATCCACGATGGCATCGGAGAACTGAGGCCAGCCGTCGATGAGATTCCACCAGATCATGCCCGTGCGATTCCACTTTTTCACGCGGAACATCTCGATGAAATACTTCTTCGCCTCCGCCTGTGCGATCTGGGAGGCTTCCTTGAAGCCCTCCAGCGTATCCGGCGAAGTGCCGCAGAACAGATGCTCCACCTCCGACGCCAACAGCGGGATGCGGTAGCTGTAATTGCCGCCCGGCTTCATGTCGGTGGCATGGGCAAGCCATTCGTCGTGAGGCGTTTTGCCGTCCTCCTTGTACCACGGCCAGAGCTTGTCTTCGGGGATGAACTTCTTGATGGAGTCCACGTTGGGACAGCCGAGATAGCCCATTTCGCTGACAAAATTGCACTGGATGCTGTCGTGATAATCGCTCTTGAACCGGTCGCGGCAGCCCCAGAGATGATTTTCCGTCGGTGCGGCACCGGTCTTGTAGGTCTCCTCGTCGATGTAGGGAGAGCTTGGCAGATAGGGTCTTGTGATGTCATGGGCCCACAGCACGTCGGGCAGAACCTTTCGGGTGAGGATGTTCTTGTTGGGATCACGGGAGCCGCGGATGAACACGTCCACCTCGTTGTCGCCCGCCCACAGGCAGATACAGGGATGATTGCGCAGACGCTTGACGATGACCGTCGCCTCGCGACGGAGCATCTCGGCGAATTCCGGCACCTGCGGATTGAGGGCGCAGGCCATGGCGAAATCCTGCCAGATCATGATGCCGTGATCGTCGCAGTAGTCGTAAAATTCATCGTCCTCATACACATTTCCGCCCCAGCACCGGACGATGTTGCAGTGGAGATCGGTGAGCATGGGCAGAATCTTGGGCAGACGCTCCTTGTCCCGGGAATGGAAGGCATCCATGGGCACCCAGTTTGTTCCCATGGCAAAGATCTTCTTGCCGTTGACCTCAAAGCAGAATTCGCCGTCCTTGCCGGCTGTGCCGTGACGCAGCAGCTTCACGGTGCGCAGACCGATGCGGTCGGATGCCTCCGCCACCTGTTTGCCGTTGCGATAGAGGCGGTAGGTGATGTCGTACACATTGGCATCGCCGTAATTTGCCGGCCACCACAGCTTTGCGCCGCCGAACATGAGGCCGTAGGTGCCCGCCGTATGCCACAGCCGCTCGACCTTCTTGAAATGGCTGTCGCCGCAGTGACCCTCCACCTCAAGCTCATACTCGCGGATGTCGTCGCCCTCCACGGTGATGTTGAAATAGCAATCCAGCAGTGCTTCGCCCTTTGCCACGTCCAGCCGTCTGATCTGGGGGAACACGTCGTCAATGCGGTCGGGCAGTCTCTGCTCGATGTAGACCGGACGCCAGATGCCGGCACTCACATAGCGGGGCATGATGTCCCAGCCGTACATATGGGGCGCTTTTCTTGCCCAGTACTGATCCTGATTGTAGGCCTGACCCACGCTGGTGACAGGCAGCGGATATTTGCGCGTCTCGATGACGGCGGGGCGCACGTGAACCACGATGGTATTCTCGCCGCTGACCAGCGGTGCGCAGTCGAATTCGTGGGGGATGAGCATATTGTCCGCCTCGCCCACCTTGACGCCGTTCAGGTAAATATCGGCGAAGGTGTCGATGCCCTCGAAGCAGAGCCTTGTGAGCGCATTCGGTTCACCGTCGTAGGTAAAGGTGCGATACCAGATGAAGTGCCAGCACTCCCACTTGCGGTTTTCCCAGTGATTCGTTCCGAAGAAGGGATCGTCGATGATGCCCGCGCGCTCAAGATCAAGCTCCGCGTTGCCCGGAACGATGGCATCCAGCTTCTGGAGCGGACTGCCCTCAATGGCCGCCGGGGTGGTGATGTCCGGCATGGACTTTTTGTAGTCCTCGTTTTTGATGATCGCCAGCCGCCAATTGCCGACAAGCGAAAACCGATTCTCGTTTCGTTTCATGGAAAAATCTCCTTTCGCAAATTAAGCTATCTCCATTATAACGCACATCGGGCGAAAATGCATCTCATTTTTTCAGGTATTTTATTGCATTTTTTCGGATTCTGCAAATGCCGCCCGCAGTTTTTCCGCAATTTCCCGCATCACTTCCCCATCCGGCTTTGTGATCTGCCGGTCGTAGGTCACAAGCCCGTTGATCTCGTCCTCCACATCGCTGACCTGCGTGAGGATCGCCGCTGTCAGTCCCAGGCCGATCATTGGCACCACCTGGTCAAGATAGAGCCGGCGGAGGGATTCGGTAAGATCGGCGGGATTCGTCATGGTCTTGTAGCCGTAGGATTTGGTGAGATTTGCCGCATGATCGTCGATCCGGCAGGAATAGCCGCCGAATTCCGACAGCACCAGCGGCCGGCCGTCGGGATGAAGATCCAGAGCCTTGAAATAAATATGCTCGCTCTGCACATCGCTTTTTTTCTCAAAAAACCAGCCCGATGTGGTGTCGATCACCCGGGTGGGATCAAGCTCCTTCAGCCGGTCGTAGTGGAAATCCGCGTCGAACTGTCCCCAGCCCTCGTTGAAGATCGTGTAATAACAGACCGACGGATGGTTGTACAGCTGGTGAACCATGCCTGCCATGTCGGAGAGAAACTGCGCCCGGCGGCGTTTGGAGGCGTGATGGGTGATGCCGCGGCGGAGTCCGACGGTGGGCAGTGCAGTGTCGATGAGGAAGCTGTAGCCGCCGCTGTTCGGCAGATCCTGAAACACGATCATGCCGTGGAGATCGCAGAAATAATAGAACGCCTCCGGTTCGATCTTGATGTGCTTGCGGAGGGTGTCAAATCCCAGCCGCTTCATTTCGAGGATGTCCCATTCGTACCCGCGCGGCGATGCGGGAAGATAGATGCCGTCGGAATAATAGCCCTGATCCAGCAGTCCGTGGAAAAAGCGGGGCTTGCCGTTGAACAGAATGCGCGGGCCATCGACCGTGACGGTTCGCAGGGCAAAATAGGAGCGCACCGCATCCTCGCCGCATTTCAGCGTAAAGCGGTAAAGATGAGGTGATTCGGGCGACCAGAGCTTGGGATTTTCGATGGCGATCTCCGTCCGGCTGCCGGTGAAGCGGTGGGTGAGAATGCCGTCCGGGGTGGCGATTTCCACGATCTTTTCATCCGCGCCGCCCTCCGTTTCCATGACCACCGAGGAAAGGGATGGCGTGATGCGGAGGGCGCGGATGTACACTTCCGGTACGCTCTCCAGCCACACGCTCTGCCAGATGCCGCTGATGGGTGTATACCACATCCCGCCCCGCTTTTTGCGCTGTTTGCCGTAGGCGAGGTCGTGATCCAGCTCGTCCGTCACCTCCACAGTGATGACGTTTTCGCCGGGGATCAGCGCATCAGTGATGTCGAAGGAAAACGCCAGATAGCCGCCGGTATGCGCGGGGAATTCCACACCGTTGACGCTGACACGGGCGATCTGATCCGTCGCGCCGAAATGAAGCAATACACGCCCGCGGACAAATCCGTCGGGCAGTGTGAAGCGGCGGCGATAGAGCCATCGCTCCCCTTTATTCAGCGTGCGGGAAATGCCCGACAGCCGGGATTCC
>SVSO01000136.1 GCA_015064195.1 Oscillospiraceae bacterium | reverse complement strand
CGCATCCCGCAACCACCATTTCTTCGGCGACATCATCAGCTGGTTCATGAAGCATCTGGTGGGCATCAACCTCAATCCCTACGAGAAGAGCGTGAACGACGTGAAGTTCGCCCCCAAGTTCATCGACGCGCTGGATCATGCCGAGGGCAGTCACATTGCGCCCGCCGGAAAGATCTCCGCCGAGTGGCATCGTGAGGGTGAGGCCATCCTCTATACCGCCGTTGTTCCCGCCGGAATGAATGCGGAAATCGTGCTGGAGCCGGGTCTTCAGTTTGTGGACGGCACGACATGGAAGCGCATCGGCGGCACGGTGACGCTTCGCATCATCGACGAGACAAAGCCCGACGACCGCACCTGGACATCGGTAAGATAATCGCCAAAGCCGCCCGCACGGGCGGCTTTTCTTTATACCTCCGCGGTCTCACCGGGCTTCAGAATGCGCAGGGGTGCGCCGAATTTATTCGCGGAAAATTCGATCCATTCATCCGGACAGCCGTTAAAATCGTACAGGTCGTGATGGCCGGGGATGAACAGCTTCGTGCCCGACCGTGCCGCAAGCTCAGCGGCTTCGTTGGAGTCCAGATTGCCGATGATATTCTGCGACGTGCGGAACCAGTCGCGGCCGTTCACCGGAAGGAGCATCACATCCGGAGAAATGGCGGCAATAGCTTCCAGCAGTCCGTCGTACATACTCATATCGCCGCCGAAAAAGATCTTCTTTCCCTCCGCTTCGATGAGGTAGGACAGCTCCCTGTAGCATCCGTCCTCATCCCGGTGCAGCTCCGTGTGTGCGCAGGGCATGGCGGTGACGGTCACATTGCCAAGCCGCCACGATTCGCCAAGCTTTGCCGGTTCGGGCGCGCTCATTTCCACCGCCTCGCCGCCGATCTCCCGGATGGTATCGGCGGACGGTGCGGGCACAAGGGTGAAGCTCCGTCTGCGCATCCGGTAAAAGGGGATGAGGGATGTTTTGTCGAGATGATCGCCGTGGGGATGGGAGATGAGGATCGCGTCGGGCATGATGTCGGAAAGCGTCATGGGCGGCGGATACTTGCGGGGACTGTCGGGACGGTCCACGGAACTTGACAGATAGGGGTCGGTGACGAGCTTCAGACTGCCCGCTTCGATGAGATAGCACATCTGGCCGAGATAAGTGATTTTCATAGATACCTCCATCATTGATGATATAATAATCATACCACAAATTGAAGAAAAATGCAAGCCCTCTTGACAAATCGGGTGGATTGTGATAGAATGTACGTAAATCCAATAAGAAAGGGATCTGCCATGAAAGAACTCAACATCCGCACACTCACCGAGGCACTTGACACCACTGCCGAAGCTGACCTTGCCTCCGCCAACATCGGAGGTGCGAGCCTTGCCGTCATACAGCACGGCGATGTGGTCTACAAGAATTATTTCGGCAATGCAAAGCCGGATTCGGTCTATCGCCTTGCATCCATGACCAAGCCCATCACCGCCGTCGCCGCTCTTATCCTCATGGAACGCGGCAAGCTGAAGCTCACAGACAAGGTGTCCGATTTTCTGCCCGGATATGCCGAGATGCATCTGGAGGACGGTACGCCGGTGAAAACGCCCATCACACTGCTCCATCTGCTCACCCATACAAGCGGCATGGAGACCGGCCCCCTCGGTCAGCGTCAGTTAGCTGAAATGCCGAAGGAAGCCAATGGGACGCTGGCCGCCGCCGTGGAATGCTACGCGGGAATGGCACTTTCCTTCGAGCCGTTTACCGCCGCATCCTACAGCGGAGTGGGCGCATTCGATGTCATCGCCCGCATGGTGGAGCTGGCATCCGGCAAGAGCTATGCCGATTTCATCCGCGAGGAGATCACTGAACCGCTGGGCATGACGGATACCGCCTTTGTGCCGACGGATGAACAGTGGGCGCGGATGATCCCCATGCATAACAAGGTTGATGACAAGAGCGTTTTCGTCGAGCGTCCGGCGGGCTGTCTGTTCCAATCGACACCGGTGACTCATACCCTCGGCGGTGCGGGACTGGCATCCACGCTGGATGATTACATAAGATTCGCCATGATGCTGAAGGACGGCGGCACTCCGATTCTGTCGGAAGCTTCCGTGCGCGCCATGGGTACGCCCCACGTTCCGGAATCCATGAAAACCGGCGGCGAACGCTGGGGACTTGGTGTGCGCGTCATCACCGGCGAGAACAATCTCCCCATCGGCGCATTCGGCTGGAGCGGTGCATACGGCACGCACTTTTTCATCGATCCGGAGAACGACATTGCGGCGGTCTACATGAAGAATTCGCTGTACGACGGCGGTTCAGGTGCCGCAACATCGTGGCATTTTGAGCGCAATATCATGCGTTCGCTGGGGTAAAACCAAATCTAAAAAGAGGTGCTGCATCGAGTGCAGCACCTCTTTTTACCGATATCGCCGAAGTGCCGCCACACGGCACGCGCGCTTGTATGCTTCGGTCACATACCGCTCAGCGCTCATTTCGGCATAGCCGTCGTTTTCATGGCGGTCGGGCTTGCTTTTCGCCGTCAGCTCAAAGGTCATGATGCCGTCAAACGCTGCCGCATCCAGCCGCCCTGCGATCGAATGCCAGTCCGCGATGCCGTCAAACGGGAGCAGATGCAGATCGTCCGTCCAGTACGTTTCGCCGTCGAAGCGGCTGATGCCGAGGTTATCGTTGAGATGCGTCGCCGCAAGTCTTCCGCCGTACCGCGCCATCATATCCGCGCCATGATTGTAGCACAGCTCATGCCCCGTGTCCCAGCAGAATTTCACCTCCGGACGGCCCTCGAAGGCCTCCATCAGCGCGGCAAGATACTCCTCGCCCTCGGTATTTTCGAGCGCCAGCGTCACGCCGAGCCGAGCCGCCATCTCAGCGACTCTGCCGAAATTTTCAACGCCGTATGCATTCGGCGTATGCTCCTTGAAGCCGATAAATGCGTGCGCGACCATGATGCCAATGCCGTTATCCGCGCAGGCGTGCAGGCAGTCACAAAGCTCGCGCACCGCCGCATCCGCTGCTTCGCCGGCCGTCCACATCAGATTCGCTTTTTGAAACGGCGCATGGAGCGACTGATAGATGAGGCCGCATTCATCGCCGCACTTCTTCCACGCCGCGATCGGCGCATCCGGTGTCCAAGCGGTGAAAAACGCATCAAATCCCACCCTCGCATAGAGTCGGATCTGCTCATCGGCCGTCAGTCCGCCGTATGCGCCGACGCCGAGGCCAAGCTTATACTTCCACATAATAAAGCCTCCGAAAGCACAGCAAGATCGCCTTGCGGCAATCCTGCTGTATTGATCTTATTCTGCAAAAATCACAATTCCGATGCCGTAGCGTCCGCTCTTTCTGCCGAACAGCGCAAGACCGCTTTCTTCTGCCCCACGGAAGGTGAGGGTGAAGGCATCCTTCTCCTGCAGCTTCATGAGAATGCGGGAGGGAATGCGCACATCCACCAGCTGACCGTAGGTGCCTGCCTCATCCAGCAGATTGTCCACCGGCTGATAGTGATGGGACAGCGTGCCGCGGGAATCCGCCGGGCAGTCGATGAGATGCACGGTATCGATGACCTCGCCGTCAACGAGGATTTCCAGCGTACCGGGATATTTCACCTCATCCGTCTGCTTGAAGGAGTTGGTGTTCGCGCCGGGATCACAGCGATAGCCCAGCATATAGCTGATATCGACCTTTCCGCCTTCCGTCTCGGAGGGGAAATCGTGGGTCATCGGCTCACGGGTGGCGGCTTCGAGAACGATGTGAACATTGTCTGCATCCGCAAAGCCTGCGATGTCGGCGGTATTCACCGATGCGGTAAATTCGCCCTTGCCAAGACCGCTCCGCTTGCTTCCCTGGATCGCCGCGATGTCGCGCTTGAAGCCGGATGCGCAAAGTGTCGCCGGCTCGATTGTCAGCACGCCCTCGCGCTCGCCGTCGATATCGAACACCACGCCGTTTGACATGATCAGCTCGTCGCCGTCGATCAGCGACCATGTGAGCAGTGCCACGCCGTCATGCTCGGGCATTTCCACTTCGATCTCGCCGGCATCAAATGTGCCGTAGCCCTTCCACTCAATGGCAAGCGTACCGCTCTCTGCGGTATAATCGCCGTCGATGGGATCCTTCACCGTCAGCATCCATGCACCGGTCAGGGTCTTGCCATGACGCTCATCGGTGAAAGAGGAGCCGAACATGGGAAGCTTCACAGTTTCGCCGGGCTTTACGGTGGTCATGGGCGCAAAATCCGCACCGAGATAATCCTGGGAATGAAGATCGCGCAGGCTCATGCCGTACAGATCGTAGCCAAAATCCTTGTCACTGTTGTCCAGCTTGTAGTAGCCGTTGAATTCGTTGACTACGTCGTGGAATTCGGTGAATACGAATCCGCACAGCTTGTCATGCAGACGGAATTCGTTCATCATGTACTTATACTGCCACGAAATATCACTTTCGCCCGCATTGCCGGAGATGCCCCAGACGTTGCCGCACTCGGAGTTCATGCAGGGCACGTCCTCCATCGTGTAACCTTCCTTGTAGTTTGCCTGCGTACCGATGTACGCGGTATTGCAGAAATTGTCCACCACTTCCTTGACGCGGGTGTAGCCGTTCGAGTAGAAATGCCACGTGTTCACGTCGGTCCTCGTGTGGTCGCGGTTGCAGACGGAGTTGTCCTCCACAAGACGGGTAGGATCGTATGCCTTCACCTTGTTCCAGCAGTCAACCACCCATTCAGCGGTTTCCTTCGTATATTCGCGGCCGTTTGTGCCGTCTTCCTTCTTGAAATTGGTGAACAGACCCCATGTTTCGTTGAATACGACCCAGTAGAAGATGGACGGATGGTTGCGGTCACGGCGGATCTGTTCCATCATTTCGTATTCATACTGCACTCTCGTTTCGGCAGTCGGTTCGCCCCAGAAGCAGGGGATGTCTTCCATGATGAGCAGGCCCAGCTTGTCGGCAAAATAGAGCTTGACCGGCTCCTCCGCCTTGATGTGGATGCGCGCCATGTTGATGCCGATGCGCTTTAAGCGAAGGATCTCCTCCTTGCAGTCATCATCGGAGGGCAGGGTGAAGAAGCCCTGGGGATTGAAGGACTGATCCAGCACGCCGTTGATGTAGTAGGGCTTGCCGTTGAGGGTGATGTAGCGATGGCCGTGCTCACCGAATACGCCCGTACCGATCTCGCGGATGCCGAAATAGGTGGAAACGGTGTCATCGCCCAGCTTGAGCGCACCTTCGTACAGATTCGGCTCTTCGGGCGTCCAGAGTGCAGGCTCTTCCACATTCAGCACCAGCTTCGCCTTGCCGTCCGAAACCTTGGCGGATGCGGTGATCTCGCCAAATTCTGCCGTCACAAGCGCACCGTCTGCCGCACCGACAACGTCGATGTCGTATGTCACCGTGCCGTCGAGCTTTGTCACGACCGCAAAATCGCCGATGTATGCCGCCGGACGTGCTTCCAGCCACACGGTCTGCCAGATTCCCCGTGCATCGCCGTAGCCCTGCTTGCCGTAGGTCTGATTTCTCGCGCCGGTATCGGTGGCCGATACCTCGATCACATTGTCGCCAACCCGGTTCCATTTGTCGGTCACTTCGATCTCAAAACGCGCATAGCCGCCCTTATGCGTACCGATCACATCGCCGTTCAGCTTCACCTCACAGGTGTAATCCACCGCGCCGAAGATGAGGAAAATGCGCGCGCCGGCGGGATTCCACTCCACTGCGCGGCGATAGAATCCGGTGCCGTCCCTGGATTCATCGATGCCGGACAGGGGGGAACCCCACGGATAGGGCACGTTGATCTTTGCATCGTAGGCAGGCGCATCGAAGGAAAATTCCCACTCGCCGTTGAGGTTCAGCCATTCCGCACGGGCGAAGTCAGGCTGAGGATACATAGTTTTTGTAAGCACAATCGTATCTCCTTTAAATATATTAATTATCCGATACCATTATACCTGAAAATTTTCCGTTTGTCAACGGTTATTGCTTGTGATTTATTAACTATTTTATGAGGAATATTTAAGCTTTCCCTACCTTCAGCTTTGCGAGTCCGCCTTCCGCCGTCTCCTTGTACTGTCTGGAAATGTCAAGCCCCGTCTCCTTCATCACTGCGATCACCTTGTCAAGTGAAATCTTTCGCGAATCGGAAAGGAAGCTGGCAAGGCTAACCGCGTTGATGGCACGCATGGCCGCCACCGCATTGCGCTCGATACAGGGGATCTGCACAAGCCCGCAGATGGGGTCACAGGTCAGGCCGAGATGATGCTCGATGGCAATCTCCGCCGCATATTCGATCATATCCAGATCCAGCATGAACAGCTCACCAAGTGCCGCCGCTGCCATGGCACAGGCACTGCCGATCTCCGCCTGACAGCCGCATTCGCTGCCGGAAATGGAGGCGTTGGTGCGGATGAGATTGCCCACGATACCGGCCGCCGCCAGTGCATGGACGATCTCCGTGTCGGTGTAGCCCCGCTTCTGCTGCTGATAATACAGCACCGACGGCACCACGCCGGATGATCCGCAGGTGGGCGCGGTGACGATGCGCTCGGCACAGGCATTCTGCTCGCTCACAGCAAAGGCATAGGCGCAAACCATGCGGTTTTCCCGTGTTTCCGCGCTCTCATCGATGTGATGCTGGCTGATGAGATGACCGGCGCGCTTCTGCACTTCCAGTCCGCCCGGCAGTGTGCCCTCGTCCGCCAATCCGTCGGCAATGCTCCGCTTCATCTCCTCCCAGACCCTGGCGAGGTGCTCCATGATTTCCGCGCCCTCGATGCGCTCCACATACTGCCACAGACGGATGTGATCCTTCCGGCAGATCTGAGCAATTTTTTCAAAGGAAGACACAGGATAGATCACATCCCCCTCGTCCACCGGCTTGCCGTCGATCTCGATACTTCCGCCGCCAATGCTGACCACGCGAATATGGCCGATCACAGCGCCGTCCAGAAGTGCCCACAGATCCATGGTGTTGGGATGCGGAATGTCCGTGGTCTTGCGATCAAAGCGGATGTCGCAGGAGATCGGCGCAAATGCGGCGCGGATGACACGATCCGTGCCATGTCCAACGCCGGTCTTCGCCAGTGAGCCGTACAGCACCGCCTTGAAGGAATCCGCCGCCGGATACAGCCGCCGGAAGATCTCACAAGCGCGCTCCGGGCCGATGGTATGGGAGCTGGACGGGCCGCGTCCGATGCGGTAAAGGGTCTTCAGCGACCGCATTCCGCCGGGTTTTGCCGCCTCCGCCGTCTCAGCCTCCGGCGCGGCAAAGAAGCTGTCCACCGGCACGTTGAAGATTTTCGACAGCTTGTAGATATTCTCCGTTGACGGCAGTGCCAGCCCCGTCTCCCATTTGGAGACAGCGCGATTGCTCACGCCCAGCATTTCGCCCAGTGTCTGCTGGGTAATGCCGCTTTTTTTCCGCAGGGATGCAAATTTTTTTGCGAAATTGTTATCGATCATATGTGTCCCGCCTTTGCGATGATTTCCTATTACTATTGTAACCCAAATTTCATAAAATGTCAATAGAACATTTTATCGATGGCCGGAAAAGAATTCCACCGGCCATTCAACCGATGGTGGAATCATAACCACCGGCTGAGCCGGTGGTTTGAAAGCCCCCTATAAGGGGGCTGGTACCGGCAGCACTAACGTGCTAGAAGGTCTGCCAACTGCACCGCTTTCACGGGCAACCGCTAAAGCGGTGCTT
>SVSO01000135.1 GCA_015064195.1 Oscillospiraceae bacterium | reverse complement strand
TACATGCCCCTAAAGTGCCGCGTCTCGCGCACGCCCATCAGCGACGCGGCGCTGATGATGTAGCAGTGCTCAAAGCCGGGCACAAATTCGCGCAGATACGCGATGATCGCGGGCATCTGCTCTCGCGCGGTGATCTCCGCGCGGGTTAAGTCCTCCGCCTTGGTGCCGTCGATTTCCGTGACGTTGGTCATGTTGAGCGTCACGATGCCGGGGAGCGTCGATTTGTACGCCAGCAGATGGCCGGCGGGATAGGGGATGTACGCCTTCGCCAGCGCCTGCAGCTCGCCGCGCTCCGTCTGATGGGTCGATTCAAAGGAGCCGAGCAGCACCGCGCGGGACAGATCCACGCCCGCCACCTTGAACATCAGCGTGCAGGGCTGCATTCTGCCGTCGGATTCGCGGCCCTTGAAATATTCCGCGCCCGCATAGGCTGCCACGTCGCCGTCGCCGGTGCCGTCCACAACCACCTTCGCCATAAAGACGCGGCGGCCGGATTTCGACTCGGTAATCACGCCTGTAACGCGGCTTCCGTCCATCACGACGCCCGCCGTGAAGGTGTAGAGCAGGATGTCCGCGCCTGCCTCACGGAGCATCTCGAAATAGACAGATTTGAGCAGCTCCGGATCGATCTGCGGCACGATTTTGCCGTGCCCTGTGCCCTCGACCTTCTCGGCCTGACGGGTGAGAATCTCCGTGTAGAGCTTCGAGGTGACGCTGCCCGTCCAGTGGCTCATCATGCCGGAGGTGGAGATGCCGCCGGGGCAGTTGTTCCATTCGAGGAGGAGCGTCCTTGCGCCCATGCGCGCGGCCATGATGGCGGCGGATACGCCGGCGGGGCCGCTTCCCGCGACGATGACATCGTATTCGCCCGCGACGGGAAGCTCGCGGGCAGCTTCGGAGTAGGTTTTCTGCATAGTTATTCTCCTGAAATTGCCTGAAATGATATTGTTTATTTTGACTTCTCCAGCGAAGCCATCAGCTCGTCGAGCGAGGCCTTGACCTGCGGCTCCAGCGAGGCGGTCAGCGAGGCAAAGGTATCCGTCATCGACAGATACGGCTCCATGTATTGATAATAGGTCACCTGCGGAAATACCGACAGTCCGAGGTCATAGGTGATGGAATCGAAAATGATGTCCAGCATTTCGGCGGAATCCTCGTCGCGGCTGTATTTTGTCTTCAGAACGACCTCGCGGTAGGTGGGCAGGAGGTTTTCCTGCGAATCGCGGCTAAGCGCTTCCAGCAGGATGCTCACATTTTCCTTGCGGTCATCCGTCAGCGTGACCGGGATCGCCGCCACACCGGCACCCGAGGTGAGGATGTGATAGCTCTCCTGCTCGGCGGTATACTTCGGGTACGGCAGGATTCCGATATCAAAGTCACAGTCACGGAAGTTGGCAATGCCCCGCGTGGAGGTACCGTTGAATACCGTCTTGCCGGAGGAGAAAATAACCTTTGCCTCATTGCTTCCGCCATGTACATCGTTGACAGCGTTGACGAAAATATTCGAACCGTTGTGCATGTCAAAAATCTTCGTGAGAATCTCCATCGTTCGCTCATTTCCGGGCACAGCAAAGTAGGGATTGCCCCCTTCGTCCACGTCGATGTACTTCACGCCGCAGCCGGTGATCAGCGAGCCGAAATGCAGCTTGACGGAACCGGTCGTCGCATACTGGTCATTTTCATCCATCAGGCCGTTGCCGTCCAGATCGCGTGCGCAGCTTTTTGCAATCTCGCCGAATTTATCTAATGTCCACTTGTTCTGACGCACAAGATCGTACAGGCTTGTGTCCAGATTTGCCTGCTCGATCAGATCCTTGTTGAACATCAGCACAAAACCGCGCGTGACCATGCTCAATGTGAAATCTCCCACAGCCGCACACTGTCTGCCCTTGATCTGGAACACGTCATTGGCACTCTGATCCCACCAGGAGCGCTCAAGATCAACGTAAGGAAGTTCGTCCCAAGTCTGCAGCAGACCCTCGCAGTAGAATTTGGCGATGGAATCATCATAGAGCATGGCAATATCCATGCTGTCATCGCCCGCATACATCAGCTCACGGAAGTTGGAGTGCGTTTTGGATGTCGTATTTTCAACAATGATACAGTTGTACTGATCTTCGATTCTCCGGTTGCGGCGATAGATCGCATCGTTGACATTGTCGCCGTTTTCCTCTGCCGCATCAAGGTCATTGATTGCCCAGGTGATATAGGTTTCATCATAATTGTAGAATCGGAGATTGAATTCCTCCATGTTCTTCTCCGGGAGCGGATGCTGATCTGCTTCGGTGAGGGCCTCCGGTGTGCTCGTTGATACATCGGAATTATCCGCAGTGGTGTCGTTTACCGAACCTGAGTCGCCGCCGCAGGCTGCGAGGCTTACCGCCAGAATGGCAGCCAGCATCATGGAAAATGCGCGGATTCTCTTCATAAAAATTGTTCCTCCCTGAAATATTGACTTGCATTTCTGCTGATTCTATTGTATAATAAAAGCAGTGCAATGTAAATGTCAGCCTTGAGCGGGCATTTGTCATTTTTGAGCAGGAGGAATGGTATGGGACATCTTGACAGACTGCAGCACATCATCCAATCGAAATACATTCATGACAGCGGCACCGTATTCCGTGTCGGCACCTCTGTCACGGCAGAGTATCTACATCGCACCCCCGGCTGTTCTCACGGCGACATGTTCGTCATCAGCTGGATTCTTACCGGCGAGGGCAAATACCGCGAGGACGGCATCACCTACCGTCTGACAGACGGCACCGTCTGTGTGCGCCGTCCTGACCGGGATTATTTCATGGAACTGGAACCGAAGAAAAGCGTTCGTCTTTTCATCGATCTGCCGGAGCCAATGTACCGGGCAATGCTCCTGCTGGTGCCGGAGCTTGCCGCACTGCCGCCGGTGCGCGAGGCACCCTTCCGGCAGGAGCTGTTCGACGAATTCATGAGCCTGTACACCGCCTTCGGAAAGCTGGCGGCGGATGAGGTCTACACGCTGTTGCCGGAGATGATCCGCTTTCTATGCAAGGTGACGGGCATCTTCGACGACCGGGAACATCAGCCGCTGCTCCGTGCAAAGCAGATGCTTGCTGATCCCGCGTCCACGCTGACGCTGCCCGAAATCGCCGAGCGGTGCGGCTTCAATTACCACACCTTCCGCCGCGATTTCACCGCCGCCTTCGGCGTTTCGCCGGGAAAATTCCGGCAGACAAGCCGGATAACGGCCGCCTGCCGGATGCTGGAGCTGGGCGATTCGGTGACGAGCGTGGCATCCCAGCTGGGCTATCCGGATGTGTACACCTTCACGCACCGATTTACGGCAGAGATGGGCATGCCTCCGTCGCGCTATACCGGAGATCGCATTTCCCGCGAGTCTGATGAAGAGGAATCTTCATAAGCCTGTGCGCTGGCCTTCATGACATCAATCTGTGTATAACAATCAAATTTCCGGAAAGGGGTTGACTTTTTCTGTGAACTATTTTATAATGAAAAAGGCGGTGTCAAGCCGTACGAAATGCAAGAAAGTGAGTATTACTTATGATGCAGCTGAAAAACGATCTGGAACGGAAGCTCTTTGCCATAGGCGTGGAGGGGCTGGATGACCGCTATGATCCCGCCGTGCGGATGATCTGGGAGTATCGGGGAAAGCACGGCTACCACAGCCGCCTTTCTGACTGCATGGTGCATCCCGTCCGCGGCAGCTTTCACTATGCGCAGGCACTGCTGAACCGCGACGGAGAGGGCGACCGTACCCGCGCCCATGACCTGCTCTATCGGGTAATCCCCCTGCAGGATATCAATCCCGCCCGGGACACCTACGGCATCTGGTCTTATTTTCTGGAGGAAGATCTGGAGGAGATGGATCGTCCGGACTGGAACTGGGCGGACTTCAATGCCGCCACCATGCTGCGCATTCTGGACTGCCACGCAGACAAGCTGTCTGAGGATATCAGGCTGCGGCTGAAAGATTCCATCGGTCACGCCTGCCGCGCCATCATCAAGCGTGATGTGCAGCCGAGCTATACCAATATTTCGATCATGGGTGCTTATGTAACCCTCTTTGCCGGCGAGATGATGGGGGAGGAATCCTTCTTCCAGTACGGCAAGCAGCGGCTGCAGAAGCTCTATGATTACAATATGTCCAAGGGCAGCTTCTCCGAGTTCAACAGCCCCACATATACCTTCGTCTGCCTGCAGGATCTGGCGCACCTGATCGACGATATCCGGGACGGGGAATGCCGTCGTCTGGCAGAGGAGCTGTCCGATCTGGCATGGATGACCATCGCGCTCCACTATCATCCTGCGACCGGTCAGCTGGCTGGCCCGCATGACCGTGCCTACGACATTCTCCTCAGCAATGCAACCCGCCTGTCCATCGAACGGGCACTGGATTACCGTGTCCGGCTGGTGACGGATTACGATGCCTTCAACAAGCAGAACTTCGCCGGCAGCCAGTTTACGGCTCCCCTTCGCTGCCCGGAAAAGTATCTCCCGTATTTCACGGAGGATTGTGAGGAACGCGTGCTGGATCAGACCTTCGCCCCCGGTCGTCTGGCCTACACCTATATGTGCCGGAGCTATACCCTCGGCTCGCTGCATCGTGCGTGCACGTGGAATCAGCATCGCATCATTCTGGGCTATTTCGGCACGGCAAATGCGCCGATTGCCATCAATCTCAAATGCCTCCACGACGGCTGGGATTACTGTTCCGGCCTGCTGTCCACAGTGCAGGATAAGAACCGTGTCCTGAGTGCCATGGGCTTCTCCACCAACGGCGGAGACACCCATATCAATCTGGATATGGTGAAAAACGCCACCATCCGCGCGAAGGATTTCCGCATCCGCTGGCTCTTTGAGGGCGCGGTGGAGCATCTCGACGTGGCAGAGACCGATGCGGACAGCTTCCTGGTGGAAGACCGTCGGAGCGACCTGCACGTCCGGATTTCGTTCCCGCACATGGTGTTCGGCGATCTGCCGGTTCGGCTGACCGTGACGCGTGAGGAAGGCAAGATCGGCATCGACGCGGTGATTCTGGAAAGCACGGAGGTGCAGGAAATCAATTTCGCCGCACTGTCTCATGCTCTGATCGTAACCCAGATGCAGATCACAGAGGGAGATTGTCCCCTGCCGGAAGCAGTCATTCGGGAGGATCACGGCCTGCTGACCGCAGAATCAGGGAATCTGCGGATGACCTTCCCCGTGAAGCCTGCCGCCACGCGGGATGTTTACAGCGATATCCATCTCTGGCGCAACGGGGATGCGTATCAGCCGGCTCTGTAATCGTAATCGGGACTTACCGCATCGTTTGCGCTTTACAGTGCCAGATACGCCGCGAACTTCGGCCCCCACCAGAGATCGTAGCCCTCGCGGGTCGGATGCACGGGATCCTTCATAAAGCGCGCGTAATCCTCGGCGCTGACGGCGCGCATATCGGGATCGTTCCACAGGTCGATGATGCCGATGCCCCATTTTTCTCTGAGCGCAAACAGCTTGTCCACCATGTCGGCATAGCGCTGGTTCTTCATGTATGTGCCTGTATAGAAGGAGATCGGGCAGCCCCAGCGCGCTCTTGCGGACGCGATGATGAATTCCATCGCGCCGACGGTGGTCTTCACGTCGAAATCTGCCGGATCGACGGAATCGCTGACCTCGCCGATGACGACATCCGCATTGCCCGCGTCGTTGGTGGAAAGCTGCACAATGAAATGGTCGCAGACATCCTGTGCGCCGATGGCATCCAGCATGCGCTTCACATAGGAATTGGGTTTGGCATCGGAGAGCGTGGTGCCGGAAACCGCCCATTTCACCACGGATGCACCGGTGGTTTTGGCGACGTAGTCGCACAAGGAGTAATTGTCGCCGCCGTAGGTGACGGACGAGCCGAGGAAGACGAAGGTTTTGTCGGTGAGATTCATAGGTGTGCTCCTTTTTTGGTTTTTTTCTATTATATCATATATTTGCTTGGATTGCAAGAGAAAAAAGTACCCGCTGCGGCACCACACAATCGGACACGTTTCCCACAGTTTGTGCCATTCTCTTGACTTTTTTTCGTGTGTTTGTTAGAATTACATTGTACGCACACAATCTATGATGTCATGAGGAGGAATTCAAATGACCGGGAATCACCTTATACGCGGGCTCTCCCTTTCGCTCTCTTTTCTGCTGATGATGCAGCTGACAGCATGCGGAGACTCCGGCAGTACAGCCAATGACACGTCTGAGAATGCAGCAACGACAGCGCCGGAAACCGAATATCTCGCAGCGGAGGACTTCGGCGGAAAGACAATCACCGTGCTTGCCGGAAATGCCATCGGGCAGAATTATCCGTTTTTCGAGATTCTTGCTGAGGAAGAAAACGGCGAAACCATCAACGATGCCGTTCTGGAACGCAACCGTTATCTGGAGGAAAAATACAACATCCAGCTGGAAGCGATGCAAATTGAGCCCGGCGGCGGAAAATTTCTGAGTGTTATTCAGGCAGAAGCCGCATCCGGCAGCGGAGATTTTGATTTGACCTTCATTCATCCCACCGATGCCTTCTCCGCAGCCCTACAGGGATATCTGTATCCGATCGACGCACTTCCGCACATTGATTCCTCGCAGGACTGGTGGCTGTCCTACTTCAATGAGGCCGCATCGGTCAAGGGCACCAACTATTTCCTCGGCGGTGATATGAACATCGCCCTGTTCGCGGCCACGGGGCTGGTGTACTTCAACAAAACCGTGCAGGAAAAATATCAGATAGAGGATCTTTACAATCTGGTTGAAACCGGTGCGTTTACCGTGGATAGATATGCCTCCCTCTGCCGCGCGGTGACTGCCGACCTGGATGGTGACACCGTGCTGGGAGACGCGGATATCATCGGCTATCGCGGGAATGCCTACAGCTTTCAGATGTTTCTTTACGGCTTCGGCGAGCTTTTGATTAAAAAGGACAGCAACGAAGAGCTCTATCTGGATTTCAGCGAATCTATGACCGAACGCATCATCCGTGCCATTGAGGTGCTCAATGACAAGCCGTATGTTCAGCAGCCCAACCTTGAGGCCGTGGGCTTCCCCGGCTTTATGGAGGATCGTGCGCTGTTCATGACACAGCCGGCATATCAGTTCAGTGTCATGAGAGACATGAAATCCGACTACGGCATTCTGCCGCTTCCCAAATACGATAAGGAGCAACCGGAATATTTCTCACAAATCCATACGACCTGGTCGTCCGTAACCGCAGTGCCAATCACCATCAGCGATACTGACTGTGATATGCTGGGCAGGCTCATTGAGGACATGGCGTATCTCTCTCATGAGATCATTCGTCCTGCCTTCTATGACACCATGCTCCGCGGAAAATATTCCCGCGATGAGCAGTCGGCAAAGATCATAGATCTGATTTTCGACAATATCATTGTTGACCCGGCATACCTGATGACCGGCTATCAGGGCTTCAACTTTGACGGCAAGCATCCCAGCAGCAGCCAGCTGAAGTCCATCAAGGACGACGCCTCCACCGGCAACGCCAACTACACCTGGCCGGACTTCAACGGCAACATGGGCGGCAAGAACATCGGCTCCGACTGGGACCGCATGCCCGCGCTGCTCAACGTCAACGGCACCGTGTACCCGGTGAGTATCTACGGCTATCCTCACGGCTACACCGATTCGTCCTTCATCAAGTCCACGTTTGACGGCAAGACCAAGTTCTGGGAAGAGAACAGCTACTACGGCATGATGTGTATCCACTTCAAG
>SVSO01000134.1 GCA_015064195.1 Oscillospiraceae bacterium | reverse complement strand
CACCTTCTGTCCGTCGTCGATGCCGGCGGGGATGCTCACGTCCAGCTTCTTTGTGAGCTTGACGTAGCCCTTGCCCCGGCAGTTGGTGCAGGGGTCTTTGATCTTTTTGCCCGAGCCGCCGCAGTCCTCGCAGGCGCGTGTGGTCTGGAACACGCCCATCATGGTGCGCTGCTGGACTCTCACCTGACCCGTACCGTGACAGGTGGAACAGGTTTCAACGCTCGTGCCCTTCTTTGCGCCCGAGCCGTCGCATTCGCCGCACTTTTCGATTCTGCCGAAGCTGACTTCCTTCTTGCAGCCGAATGCCGCCTCCTCAAAGGAGATGGACACCCGCTGGAGGATATCGCCGCCGCGCACCGGGCCGTTTCTTCTCTGGGAGGACGATGCGCCGCCGCCGAAGAAGCTTCCGAAGATGTCGCCGAAAATGTCGCCGGCATCAAAGCCGCCGAATCCGCCGAATCCGCCGTCGCCAAAGCCCGCCTGCGGATCAACGCCGGCGAAGCCGTACTGGTCGTATTTTGCTTTTTTCTCCGCATCGGACAGGATGGCGTAGGCTTCGTTGACTTCCTTGAAGTTTTTCTCCGCCTCCGCATCCCCCGGATTCATGTCGGGATGATATTTTTTCGCAAGAGTGCGATAGGCTTTCTTGATGGCCGCTTCATCGGCGGATTTATCAATGCCCAGCACCTCATAATAATCACGTTTGTCTGCCATAATGCATCCTCTGAACTTATTATTATTTCGTAAGAATCACGTTTATTTTGCACAACAATTTATTATACAATATTTTTCGCAGAAAATCAACAACTTTTTGTGAATTCTGGATCATTTCCTGCACACGCGAAAATCGCCGGCTTCCGCCGGCGATTTTCATTTACGGCACTGCCGCATTATTTGTCAGTCTTATCCTCGAAATCTGCGTTGTAGAAGGTGTCGCCGTCCTGCGATGCACCGGCACCGGGATTTGCGCCCATGTCGGGGCCTGCCTGTGCGCCGCCCTGCTGCTGATACAGCTTCTCGGATACGGCGTAGAATGCCTGCTGGAGTGCTTCGGTGTCAGCCTTGATCGCCGCAGTATCGCCGGTCTTGACGGTCTCCTTCAGCTTTTCGATGGCCGCTTTGACGGGAGCCTTCTCCGCATCGGAAACCTTGTCGCCGATCTCGCCGAGTGTCTTTTCGGACTGGAAGATCATATTCTCGGCCTGATTCTTGACCTCGACTGCTTCCTTCTGCTTCTTATCCTCCTCCGCGAATTTCTCCGCATCCTTGACAGCCTTGTCGATGTCCTCCTGAGACATATTGGTGGAGGAGGTGATGGTGATATGCTGTTCCTTGCCGGTGCCCTTATCCTTTGCGGTGACATTTACGATGCCGTTTGCGTCGATATCGAAGGTAACTTCGATCTGCGGAACACCGCGGGGAGCGGGAGCGATGCCGTCGAGGGAGAAGCGTCCGAGGGTGGTATTGCCGGCCGCCATGTCGCGCTCGCCCTGCAGGACGTGGATCTCAACGGAGGTCTGGCCGTCCGCAGCGGTGGAGTAGATCTGGCTCTTCTTCACCGGGATGGTGGTATTTCTGTCGATGATTCTATTGAACACGCCGCCGAGGGTTTCGATACCGAGGGACAGGGGCGTTACGTCAAGCAGGAGCAGATCCTTCACGTCGCCGCCGAGGACGCCGCCCTGGATTGCCGCGCCGATTGCCACGCACTCATCGGGGTTGATGCCCTTGAAGGGATCTTTGCCGATGAAGCTCTTGACTGCATCCTGAACGGCGGGGATTCTGGTGGAGCCGCCGACGAGGAGCACCTTATCGATCTGGCCCACGGAGAGGCCTGCATCGGAGAGAGCCTTCTTGGTGGGGACCATGGTGCGCTCAACCAGATCTGCGGTCAGCTCATTGAACTTTGCGCGGGTCAGCGTGCCGTCGAAATGCTTCGGGCCGGTCGCATCTGCGGTGATGAAGGGGAGGTTGATATTGGACGAAGCCACGCCGGACAGCTCGATCTTCGCCTTTTCAGCCGCTTCCTTGAGTCTCTGGAGCGCCATCTTATCTTTTCTGAGGTCGATGCCGCCGTTTTCCTTCATGAATTCCTCAGCGATCCAGTCGATGACTCTCTGGTCAAAGTCGTCGCCGCCGAGTCTGGTATCGCCGTTGGTAGCGAGAACCTCGAACACGCCGTCGGAAATTTCGAGAAGCGAAACGTCAAACGTACCGCCGCCAAGGTCAAACACCATGATCTTCTGCTCTTTTGCATCCTTATCCACGCCATACGCGAGAGCAGCTGCCGTCGGCTCGTTGATGATTCTCTTGACATCGAGGCCTGCGATCTTGCCTGCGTCCTTGGTCGCCTGACGCTGGGAGTCAGTGAAATATGCGGGAACGGTGATGACCGCTTCGGTCACGGTCGTGCCGAGATAAGCCTCTGCATCCGCCTTCAGCTTCTGCAGGATCATCGCGGAAATTTCCTGAGGTGTGAACTTCTTATCGTCGATGGCAACCTTGAAATCAGAGCCCATATGTCTCTTGATCGAAGCCACCGTTCTGTCGGGGTTGGTGATCGCCTGTCTCTTTGCCACCTGTCCGACCATTCTCTCGCCGGACTTCGAGAATGCTACGACAGAGGGAGTCGTTCTTGCACCCTCCGGATTGGTGATAACCGTAGGCTCGCCGCCTTCAAAAACTGCTACACACGAGTTGGTTGTACCGAGGTCGATACCGATAATCTTTCCCATTGTTATATCCTCCTGAGATATTGTGATTCAGATTTGTTTGTTATGGGGATACGGTCGCTTTCTTGAAAGAAAGCTCCGCAAAGAACTTTAATCAACGCTTTCGCTAACAGACTGTTAGTCTCTGCGCGGAATAATTACAGCCCCAGCCGGGTCCCCTACCCCGGCAACTGTCTCTGCAAACTTGTTTGCAGAGTTTGTGCGAACATTGTGCGTGTTATCCCGTAGGGACCGGCGTCCTCGACGGTTCGCCGAACGCTTCGCACTGCCGTTCTATCCTGTTAATTTGCTACTTTAACGAGGGCTTCACGCAAAATTTTGTCGCCTTTTTTATATCCTTTTTGGAATACTTCTGTGATTTCATTTTCGCCGAAGGCTTCATCGTCGATATGCATCATCGCATTGTGGATCTGCGGGTCGAATTTGTCGCCCGGCGCGCCGAATTCGTTCACGCCCAGCTTATCGAGGGATTCCTTTGCGCTCTTGAAGATGAGCTTGATGCCGTCTGTCAGCTGTGCGCCGTCGCTGTATGCCGCCGCCCGCTCCAGATTATCGAGAATCGGCAGGATGGCGGAGAGGGCATCCGCATAGGCATCCGCGTAGATGCCTTCCTTTTCCTTTGCACTTCTGCGGCGGAAGTTGTCATACTCTGCGGCGGTGCGCAGGTATTTATCGTTCACCTCGGCAAGCTCGCTCTTTGCTTTTTCCAGCGCGCTTTCCGCTTCCTTCAGGGACGCTGTCAGCTTTTTGTTTTCATCCTTCAGCGTTTTATCCGTTTTTTTATCCTTCTTTGCCGGCTCATCCTTTGCCTCGGCGGGAGCATCTTCGGTGAGGATTTCCTCCCACTTTTCGGTCTTTTCGGCTTCTGTCTCTTTTACTTTATCGTCCGTCATTTCATTCCTCCATATCCTCGCCCGGCAGAAGCTCCTCGGGGAGCATCAACCGGCTGATATTTTTTGACATATAATCCACCAGCGTGACCACTTTAGAGTAGTCCATGCGCTGGGGGCCGATGACGCCGATCGCGCCGATCACGCGCTCACCGGATTTCACGGTACGGAAGATGAGGGAGGAATTGTTCATGACCTCCACCGCATTTTCCGAGCCGATATAAACATTGGTTTCATCGCCATTGTCCGCGCTCATGACCTCCCGCAGATCGTCCTGACGATCGAACATTCCCAGCATATCGCGGACCTTGCCGATGTCGGAGAATTCGGGATAATTGAGCAGATTGTTCACGCCGTCGAACATCAGCTCGCCGTCATCCGCCTCGCCCACCGTTTCATAGATGGTGCGGATAATGGGACTTATGAGCATTTCGCCGCCGGGGACACGCCGCTGCATATCCAGCATGACCGGCAGGGTGATGCTGTCCATATCGAGGCCGGCGATGCAGTCATTGAGCACCACGGCCAGCTGCTCCAGCGTTTCGCGGGAAGCATCGAAGCCGAGACGGATCTGCTTTGTTTTGACATTTCCGCTCTGCATGAGCATCACAAGGATAAAGCTGCGGGATGAGAGCACCATCACATCGAATCTGGCCACGATCTGCCGGAGGGGAGCACGCTTGAGCGCGACGCCGGTGTAGTTGGTCAGCATACTCATGAGCTTGGTTGCGCGGTCAAGGATACGGTCAAGCTCCGCGGCCTTGAAGCTGAGCAGCTTGTTCAGCTCCCCAAGCTCCGCCTGGGTCATGCGGTACTGCTGCATGAGCTGATCCACATAGAATCGGTAGCCAAGCTGGGACGGGATGCGTCCGGACGAGGTATGGAGCTGTTCGAGGTAGCCCATTTCTTCAAGCTCAGCCATCTCGTTGCGGATGGTAGCAGAGGAGAGTGCGATCTGCTTATACTGGGTGAGATATTTTGAGCCGACCGGTTCACCGAGATTGATGTGCGTATCAATGATCGCTTTGAGTATCGCCTTTTTTCTCTCGCTCAATTCATGTTTCGATCCTGACACCCGATCACCTCCCATTTTAGCACTCGATGGGTTCAAGTGCTAATCGCTGTATAAAGTATACCGCTTTTTTGGCGGGAATTCAAGGCATTTAAATATATTTTGTGTTAATAAATCATGAATTCGTGCGCACTCTGCCCCCTGCAAGTGATAATCCGGCCGCTTTGGCACAAACTTTTGTGCAAAAAACAGGCGCGATTGTACAAATACAAAGGAGGATGGATATGCTATAATATTAATTAAGTAAAAAAATTTTTGCAAAGGAGAGTTTACCATGAAAATTGCAAAGCAATCTCTTTCCGCGCTGCTTCTTCTTTCGATGCTGGCATCCATGGCAGCCTGTGCTTCGGACACGCCGCCCGATACCGGCAATGACACCACCGAGCCTGTCGAAACCACCACAGCGGACACCGAAGATCCCCGTGCCACGATGAAGGACAACCTGCCCGACGATCTCGATTTCGGCGGCGAGGTGATCCGCTTCTACTGCCGCGGCGCATGGGCTACCGAGGAATTCAGTGAAGAGACCGAAAACGGCGACATTGTGAACGACGCACAGTTCAACCGCAACCGTCAGGTTGAGGAGCGTCTGAACGTCAAGCTGGAATTCACCGCCGGTGAGACCAAGATCGATGATTACGGCAGAAAGTGCTACAGCATTCTGCTTGCAGGCGACAATGAGTTTGAAGTCATGCAGTGCTTCTCCACCTACGGCTCCATGCACGCAAACGAGGGCCTGTTCGCCGATCTGATGAACGCCCCCTATCTGGACTATGATATGCCGTGGTATGATGTCACCTACATGAACGAGCTTGCCGTCAGCCCCAACCACCGGTATCTGCTCATGGGCGACCTTTGCTTCAAGAGCATCCAGAACCTGTCCTCCGTCTTCTACAACAAGGCTCTGTACGAGCAGCTCTACGGCAATCCCGACGAGCTTTACGATAAGGTACTGGACGGCACCTGGACTCACGATGTCATGCGCAAGATCTGTGCGGACATTTACTCGGATACCAACGGCAACACCGAAACCGACAAAGAAGACCGCCTCGGCATGATCGTCGGCTCCGGCACCCAGTCCGACAACTTCACCTTCACCTCCGGCTTCCGCTTCACCGACCGCAGCATCGACGGTTATCCGCAGCTGGTCATTGACCATTCCCGCAATGTTGACGTTCTGGAATCCCTGGACAATCTCTTCCATGAGACGGTGGGCGTCATCTGCAACCTGAAGATCCCGGAGACCGATTCCTTCGTCAAGTTCACCGAAGGTACGTCCATGTTCCTGCCGGAGCGTCTGGTATTCACCGGCTACGATGTCATGCGTGAAATGAACGATCCCTACGGCGTACTTCCCTTCCCGAAGCTCGACGAGAATCAGGAGCGTTACTACACCCTCATCAACAACTCCTCCACGCTGACCGCAGTTCCGGTTACGGTACCGAACGACAAGTTTGATGCAGTCTGCGCAACCCTCGAGGCTCTGTATGCAGAATCCTACCGCAAGGTAACGCCCGCTTACTACGAGATCGTTCTGAAGGTCAAGTTCGCGCACGACGATCAGTCAAGACAGATCATCGACCTGATCCGCGACTCCCTCACCAGCGACTTCGCATATTCCAACGCGACCTCCCTCTCCAACCTGGGCTATCTGCCGAGAGATGTCCTCTGGAAGCACGATTCCAGCTATATGTCCATGTATGAATCCAAGAAGACCACCGTTTCACAGGTCCTCAAGCAGATCATCGAAGACGTACAGAAAGCTGACTGATTTCACTGAAAATGCGCTGCACAGCCGTGCAGCGCATTTTGTTTTGTTTACAGCAGAACCTCCGCGTTCGTGCCGTAGAAGATGTCGTCCCGGTTCGCCATGAATTCGCAGAAGCGTTCGATGATATCCCAGTTGTCCGAATCCTCGAACTCATAGGTGTGACCCCACACGTAGAACAGCTGAGGCTTGTCCGGCTTCATCTCCACGAATGCCTTGGCAAGCTCCATAAGCCGTCCGTCCCGGTGATGACAGGTGGGATGGAAGCGGAGCAGATCCGTCTGCGTGTCGAAATTGTAGGTAGATTTGGTGGTGCGGCAGTATTTCACGCCCTGACTGCGAAGCACATCCACCACATCGTCGTTGTAAGTGCCGAAGGGATACGCCATGCCGTCGGCGCGGATACCGAACACCTGCTCCATACCCGCGAAATCCTCGGCGATCTCCCTTGTGCAGTCCTCGCGGCTGAGATTTTCCAGATGGGGATGCGTATAGCTGTGCAGTGCCACCTCGTGGCCCTTGTAGATCTCCGGCATCTCCTCATAGGTGAACCGTGTGATGTAGCCCCAGCCCGATTTTGCGCGGCGAACCCACCGCGGCTGGCCCTCATGGGTGTGCCGGCCCATGTTCAGATTGAAGGTGCCCTTCATGCCATATTGGTTGAGGATGGCGATCAGCCGCTCATCCGTGGTCACGCCGTCATCATAGCTGAAGGTCAGCGCTTTCATTTTACCGTTCCACATATTAATTTCCTCCCAAAAGAATTTCTTCGTTCGTGCCGTAAAATATGTCATCCCGCCCTGCCAGATAATCGCAGAACCGCTCGATGATCTCCCAGTTTCCGTCCTCCTCGAATTCGCAGGAATGTCCCCACACATAGAACAGCTTCGGCTCGTCCGGCTTCATTTCGGCGAATTCCTTTGCCATCTCCATCAGCCGCGCCTCCCGATGATGGCAGGTGGGATGGAATCGCAGCAGATCGGCAGTCTGCAGATCGAAGCTGTTTGTCGCTTGACAGGTTCGCGCATACCGGACGCCTGCTTTTTCGAGGATATCCACCACCGCATCGTTATATGCGCCGAAGGGATAGGCGTGTCCGGCGGGGCGTTTGCCGAAGATCCGCCAAAGTCCGTCCAGATCCTCCACGATCTCCTTCTCGCAGTCCTCCGCCGTCTGTGCGGTCAGGCTGTAATGATGCAGTCCGTGACCGGCGATCTCATGCCCGGCATAAACCTCCGGCATTTCATCGTAGGTGAATTTGGTGAAATAATTGTAGCTGTTCCGGATCCGCTTGACCCAGCGATACTCG
>SVSO01000133.1 GCA_015064195.1 Oscillospiraceae bacterium | reverse complement strand
GCCGTCTCGATCCGCGCTGTCTCGCGATGGATAATCTCCGCTGTCTGCACATCGTGCGAAGCCGTGTGCGATGCGGTTTCTTCCGCTGTCTCGATCCGTGCTGTCTCACGGTGGATGATCTCCGCTGTCTGCACTTCTTGCGAAGCCGTATGCGATGCGGTTTCTTCCGCTGTCTCGATCCGTGTTGTCTCGCGGTGGATGATCTCTGCGGTCTGCACTTCTTGCGAAGCTGTATGCGATGCGGTTTCTTCCGCTGTCTCGATCCGCGCTGTCTCGCGGTGGATGATCTCCGCCGTCTGCACATCGTGCACGGTCAAATCTGTCTTTGTCGGAATACTCTTCCGCCAGACAAATTCCGAAAAGCTGCGAATCTGTGTTGTTTCTGTGCGCGATTCCGTCCGCTCGTTCAGAAGCTCCGGCGGCCGCAGTCCCGCATCGTCTGCCGCTCTCGCAATGAGTGCCGCATCCAGCATCCGCAGGGATACTGTGCGTTCCGTTACGGACATCTCCTCCCGGAGATATTCCATGATCGCACTGGCGGCTTTCTCCGGGTCGGAGGCATTTTCCAGCCGCTGTCCAATGGCCAGCACTGCTGTATGATACTGCGGATTTTCAATGCGAAGCTGCTCGTTCGTAATCCCTTCGGAAACGGCTAAATAATCCGCGAAGGTATTGTTGATGGTAATCGGCCGGGCAGCGTGTGCGGTCAGATATTTGACAAACACCAGCCTGAGTGCCAGCTGGATCTTTTCCCTGCGCTTTCTGTCCGTCTCCAGCTCGTCTGTGTGTGCCTTCAGGAACACCATCATGGCATCCGCAAGCTCGGCCGGAAGCATATTGCTGTACTTACCGAGGATCGCATTTGCAAACGCGAGCGAACGGCTTGCAGACGAGAATCCGGTCTTGCCGACCACAGTCTTCAGGGAAGCTGTGACGGCGATGGAGGATTTATGAAGCGTTTTCATTCGTTAAAGCGAGAACGGAAGCGCGACCTCGGTGATGCCGGTGTGAGCCACCTGCAGCGCTTCGAGGAAAACTCCGCTGCTCATGGCATCCAGCGGTGCGAATTCGCGTCTGACAATGAGCGCATTGGTGACGAAAAACATCCGGACGGTTTTGTCGTTGCATTTGACATTGATCGTAATGGCATCGATCTTTCTGCCTTCCTTGAAATAGGAGAAGGCCGTATCGCTGATTGAGCAGTGTGTCCCCCGCTCAAAGACCAGCATATCCGGTGTTCGCTTGGGCTTGCGCAGAATCACGGGCGCATCGTTGTGTCCGCCGTTGATAATGGTATCGATCTCCGCAGAGCCGGAAATATTGCTCACCTTGGCAAAGCCGAAGGAAAATATATCAAACTTCACGGTGAAAGAATAATTGGGAATCAGTCTGTCTGCGGACGACATAAATACCTCCGTTCAGATTGCCGGTCATATGCTGAAGATATTCTCCGGCGTATCGTTAAGCTTGCTGTTGATTTTGGAAATCTCACTGCACCAGCGCTTGCGCTCGGCATGGCTGAACGAGGCGATCTCGCTGTGCTGCCAGTGAGTATAGTACGCGATAAACGCGATTTCTTCGTAAATTTTATCCGCCGGATACAGTATTATATTCCGGCTTCCAGAAAATTTACGGGAACCTCGACGCTCTCGCCGCAGTGCGGGCAGACGCATTTGTATACCGGCATTTCCATGGTGTTGATCTTCGCGTAAATATCCTGCAGATAGGCAAGATCCATGGTATACATTCCCTCGATGACCTTGGTATCGACAGCGGGAAGTGTTCCCAGCTTGGTGATGACACGTGCCAGAATGATAATGGAAAGATAGCCGGGATTCTGCTGAACTCTCGGGTCCTTGAGGGGAACGATCTCGTCAGCAGCATTGGCAAGGCGCATCACGCCTTCGCGGTGAAGCACGCCGTTGAAGTCCACATAACCCTTGGGAAGTGTAAAGGCAAATTCTGTTTCAAACATAGTTTCCTCCTGAAATTTACATGACGGAAAGGGATCATTCCGCCGTCAGATTGATATACCAGCCGGCATCCGGAGCATTGAGGCTTTCATCGACGAACCAGAGATGGGCATAGCAGAACTCCTCCTGCGATGCGGTCACGGAAAGCCGGGGAATGATGTCCGGTTTTGTGTAAAGTGTCACCTTGCCCGTATAGCCGATGTGCGCCGCCACCGCCCGGACAAGGGCATCCATGTTATCTGCCGGGCAGTCGGTCTCGCGGATGAGCAGGCCATCCTCAAGGCAGGTATACGCGGCATAACAGTCACGGCCGCCGATGCTTATTTTAACGATGCCGCCGCCAACGTGCATTTCATCGTACATATAGCGAAGCGTGTCCGCCGTCCAGTCGATTTCAAACTCGCCTGCAAGAAACCGTCTGCGCATGGCCGCAAACTCCTCATAGCCGCAGTCTTCACAGGACAGTGCCCCTGCCAATTCCGAAACTGCGGTGACTGTGGCTCTCATGCTCACCATGGGCACCATGCCGCTCTTTTCGCAGAGCGAAAGGGAGCTTGGCGATGTGCTCAGGGAAATGATTCCGACGCCGTTTTCCCGGCAGTAATCGGCGATCCAGCGGCAGATGGCACTGCATTTGCCCATTTTGCGGTATTTTTTGAAGGTCGCGCCTGCGTACAGAAAATACACGGATTCGCGCTTACCCGCCACCGTCACCTCGCCGCGGAAGATATATGCGGCAGCCTCCACCTCGCCCCCATCGTTTGTATGGACAACGCAGGTATCGCCGGTGAAATAACGGTCAAAGAAGAATGCACAGTAGTCGTCATCCCCGGGAAAGCACTCCAGCCAGAGTGCTTTCAGCTCGTGAATCATGCTTTCGTCTGCAAATCGAATCATTTTGTCTCTCCGCTCTTTTTGATCCGGAAGGATGTGAGAACAAACAGGAACGCAAGACCGATGAAGCAGGCTGCGATCATGGTGATGCCCGCCACATTACCCGCCATCAGTGCAAAGCCGAAGATCAGCGGGCCAACGGTGGAGGATACGCTCTCGACACCGCTGTTGATGCCCATGGACGGGCCTTCGCCGATGGCCACGGTTTCCGGAAGCGTCGCATAGTAGACCGACTGGGACGTGAAGCCGAAGCTGTCAGCAAATGCGAACAGCACGACAGCCAGATAGCAGGTGGAAATCTCCGGACGGATGATAAACACCAGCAGTGCCAGCGCGTAAAGTGCGGTCGCCAGCAGCATGGACTTCTTGGGCGACATGATTTCCGACAGTTTTTTCGTCAGTCCCGGGCCAAAGTAGATGGAGATCACGCCCATGAGCAGGAATGCCATGGAGATCTGCGACGGTGTGAGTCCGCTTTCCTCGCCGAAGATGGGGAAGAAATAGTTGAGGAAGGATGCGCAGATGAGATACGGCGCGGAAATGAGCAGGAAATACTTCAGAATGTTCGGCTTGAACATGAACTGGAACACATTGGGCTTCGATGCCTGCGCCGCCTCCGATGCTGTATGCTTGTGATTGCGGATGCAGATCACGCAGAACAGGATGAGAAGAAGCGCGATCACCATGCCTGCGAAATAGGTCATGGAGTAGCCGAACCGCTCTGCGATGAAGGAGCCGATGACCGTGCCGCAGTTGACGCCGGACAGAAGTGCGGCATTGTAATGGACGAAGCCGTTGTTCTTCTGTTCATCGTTCTCATAGCCGGCGATATAGGAGTTGACCGCGAGAATGATGAGGCCGTCGCCGATACCGGTGATGGCGGAGGCCGCGATCAGCATGGTCAGATTGGGAGACAGTGCGCAGATGAGGTTGCCGGCAGCAAACAGCACTGCTCCGGCGATGCTCATGAGCTTCACACCCAGCTTTGACACTGCGAATCCGAGCACCAGCGAAGTGATGGCGGCAATGAACAGCTCAGCGGAAACAGGGAGCGCGATCGCAACCTCCATGGGGATCGGGAAGCTCTCGCTCCAAAGGGAACGGCTGTACACAGGCAGGAACGCCGTCGGCATATTGCTGACGAAGAAAAACAGGAAAATGATCGGCCGGACAAGGGCGGAATCAAGCGGCATGGATCTGTCCTTTGCCAGTCTCCGCTTCTTCATATTCGACCAGATGACGATAAGCTCGCTCACCAGCAGCACGCCCACCATGACCACGGTAACGACCAGCAGAATGGTATCAATGACCTGCTTCTGAGATTTTTCGTTGGCACTGTAGAGATCGGTTCCTACCTCCATCAGACCGATGACCTGATCCTCCTCGTTGAAAATCGGCGTCAGCACCAGCATAAAGCTTCCCTCTGCGCTGGAATGGGAGGCGGCGGTCATCGTCTCGCCGGTCTCGTAAATATACTGTTCTGCCGAACCTTCAAAGCCGCCGGGCATGGGATATCCCGAGCCGTACATGGCATCATCGGCATAAATTGCGGAAACGATGCCGTTCTGCGCCTTGTAGATGACGCAGTAAATGCCGCGTGCATTGTTCAGATCGGCATTGAGCACCTCCAATACAGAATCGGAGATGTTCTGATAGGATTCGTTCATGAAATCCGCAGGAGTATTGATGTTTTCCAGATCCTCTTCCTCGATGTCACGCGCCATCAGGAAAGCAATATTTTCCAGATTATTCATGATCTCATTGTAGTAGACCTTGTTCGTCTCGCTGACAATGATGTAAATGGAAATACAGGCTACGCAGATCGCGGTAAAAACGATAATGATCTGCGTCTTAACCGTGCCGGAGATGCCGGACTTGCGGATCATCATCACAACGCGCACAGCGATGAATACGAATGCCGCCGCCACGATGAGTGCAACCGCAAAGAAGAGAAGGCCGGATGCAAACAGGGATGCGGTCTTATCAAACACGCTGCCATTGTGCAGACAGCTGCCGTCCGCAGTCTTCATATAGAGCTTGTATTCGTTGATCTGCTCGCCCTCGCCGTCCTGCGTTTCGATGAAATAATTCTGCACATAAATTGTGGCGACGCTCAGATCTTCTCCGACAAACAAACCGGAATAGATAGGATTCTCGTTGAATGCTTCCGGTGCCTCATCAAACGGCTCGGCGATCTCCACCACGGTCTCAACCGTTCCGTCCATATGCAGCTTCTGGATCTTCCGGTGGCCGATATCATTGAAATAAATGGTGCCGTCGGCTGCCCATTCAATGTTTGTGGGGATACTGAAATAGCCCTCATCCGTGGAATCGTTATCGTAGAGAACCGTCTTCTTTTTCGATTCGGCATCGATCTTTTCGATCACGCCGGTTTTGGAGGAGATATAGACATTCTCTGCATCATCGAAGGCGAAATCCCACGCGATCTCATAAATATCCTCATACTCGTAGGGCTGGGTGATGACCAGCTCCTCGTTTTCAAAAAAGAGCGTATGTACCGTGAAATAGTCCTCCGGCGTGGTGCAGACGAAGTGTACGGACTCCTCTGTGACAGTGAGATTGTAGAGCTGAAGCACACTGCTGCCGTCAGGATGAGCGCAGGAATACAGGATCGCGGAAAAATTGCCGTCCGCATCGTATCGGATAATCCGTTCTGCATCCACATCCTTTCCGTTTTCGTTCAGCTGTTTATCGAGTACATAAATATTCCCCTCTGCGTCGAGCTTGACATCCCGGGCGAAATAGAATCCATCATCAATGCAGCCGCCGTCGATGGAATACTGATATTCACCATCCTCCAGCACCATGATTTCCAGACCCGAGTTGTTGATGATGCAGCTGATGCCATTCTTTTCGTAATAGTTCAGCGGATCTGTAAGCTCCACCGAAGGAGAGAAAATGCCGGTTCCAAGTGCGCCGAAATTGAAATACAGCACCGCAATGAGCACCAGCAGCAGTATTGCTCCCCAGACAGGAGCGCTTTTTTTCATAGCTGTCAACATCGTTTTCATAACGATCTCCTCTTTTCCCTTTCTGATCACTGAAATCTGATTTCATATTTGTGCTCCATGGCACAAGGATGATATTTTTGTTTGTTGAAGCGGAGGCCCATAATGCCCATATCCTCGCCCCAGTTGATGTACGGCACATCCAGATGACGGCAGGCCATATGGTGGTGAAGATAATAGGTCAGACCGCCAGCGGCAATGGAATTTTTCTGCACATGATAGCACACGCAGTCCTGATTGATCCGCTCCGCAATACCGAAGGAGCGCGGTACGCCTTCGAGATAGACAGCCCCTGCAATAAATCGTTCCGGATAACGGGCAGCGTGCTCCAGCAGCCGCAGGCAGGCATTTTTCTCGCAGCCCCAGATACACTCCGAGCAGGAATGCTCACTGCACCAATCACTGAAAACGCGCCGCACATCCTCGAACTGCTCCGGTTCAAGATCACAGTAACGGGGCGCAGGGACATTCTGCGCCATGCGATTGTATTCATGCCGCTTTGAATTGTTTTTCTTGCCTGCGATGGAGACAAACTCATCCGCTTTATAAATATAATCGCTGTAATCAAGCGAATATGACACCGCAAAGCCACGGGCTTCCAATGCCCTTGCTTCCGGCTCATGTATATATTTGAGCATCAATCCCGGCTCGATGCCCTTCAGCAATGAAACCGCCTCATCAACGGTATCCATAAAGCTCTCCGGCTGACAGGGGATCACCGAGAAAAACAATCCGCCCTCCGAATTAAAGCCGGTAATGACCGGATTTTCGCTGATCACACGGATCCGATAGCCAAACGCGAACTCCCATGCATAAAGAAGAGAGTATGCCAGATCCGATTGACGGATGTGCTCCTGATAGGGAAGATACTTCATCACTGGGAAATCGGAGATTTTTATAAACCCCAGCTGTTCCAATTTACGCAATCGTTCCGGCTGGTTTTCTTCTGTGAACAGGTTGGTTTGCATGATTTTTCTCCATTATAACTAATCTTCTTACATTATACCACAATATCTGTAATATATATATATATTTTATGTTAACTAATAATGAACTATTTTGGATGTTCCGCGCTAAAAAAGTGCAAATCGATACTGTAAAACCGATGCCGGATTTGTAAATTTTTCGTGACTATTTCCGAATTTTTCCATGAATTTCTTCTCTGACGGCTTGACAAATCCCGGCAAAAGTGATATACTTATATCAGTTAGCAGTTGCTAACTTAAATGGATACCAATACTCATGAGGTGATTCTTATGATCGATATTCTCATTATCATTCTGCTGCTCGGCATCGCCGCGGCAATCATCTTTTTCCTCGTCCGCGAAAAAAAACGCGGCAATGCCTGCATCGGCTGTCCCCATGCAAAGGCTTGTGCGAAGAAGCGGGCTGGCGGATGCGGCTGCGGGCAGGACGAGTCAAAATAATAAAAAAGCACGTCAATGACGTGCTTTTTTCTCTGGGGTGAATGAAGGGGGTCGAACCCTCGACCTCCAGGGCCACAACCTGGCGCTCTAACCAACTGAGCTACATCCACCATATGGGAAGAATTGGCGTACCTGGAGGGATTCGAACCCCCGACCTACTGCTTAGAAGGCAGTTGCTCTATCCAACTGAGCTACAGGTACACGCTCAATCAACATACAATATTATACACGATTCCGCGGAGTTTGTCAAGGGGTTTTACAAACTTTTTTAAAAAAATTTCGGCGGCAGGCAATCCTGCCGCCGAAGCTGTGCTTACATCAGAATATATCGCTCACCGGGACGGAACATATGCCACGCCTGCATCGGATTTGTGCGGAGAGCTGCGTCCGCAAACTGCGCCGGATGGACAGCATTGCAGTCGTACAGATCAAAGTGCATGGGCACCAGCAATCCGCAGCCCGCATCCTTCGCCAGCTGCAGTGCCTCCACGC
>SVSO01000132.1 GCA_015064195.1 Oscillospiraceae bacterium | reverse complement strand
GGCATCAATCAGGCGATCCATGTTGCCGCTCTCGTTCAGCAGGATCTGCAGATTGCCGCTGTTGTCCTTGTCGATGAGGCGTCCGCCGCTGGAGATGTACTGGGTGTAAGCGTAGCCGTATTCGGAGAGGAAGCCCCAGCGATCCTCGGTGTCCATCTTGGAGTCGCCGTTCAGGTCGTTGTTGACATCGGTGATGTAGCCCTTGAATGCGTCAACCGTCCATTTTCCGTCGCGCACCAGCTGATAGGGCATCTCCAGATTCAGGTCGCGGCACATCTGCTTGTTGAACAGCATGGTGTAGACGCGGGTCTCTGCATGAGCGGAGATGTCGCCTTCCATCACGTAGATCTTGTCGCCGATGGTCAGCTGATCGACGACCTGTTTGTCCCACCAGACCGCATCGAGATCGGTGTAGGGCAGAGTGCTCCAATCGAGGAACAGACCTTCGCGGGAACGGCCGAACAGGTGCTCCATGGTGCCGTAAACGAGATCATGCTCGCCGTCGCCGGAGTTGATGATCTGACGGACGGTTGCGTTAAATTTATTGGAAGCGCATGGAGTTGTAATAATATTGATGTTGTATTTATCCTCAATCTTGGCATTGCGCTTGAAAATGGCATCGTTGAAGGGTTCGCCGTTGGATTCGTCGGCGTCGATGCAGAAATAGACGCTGGATTCGTCCAGCTCGAAGACGTTAAAATCATCGCCGCCAAAATCCTTGATCTCAAGGCCGGAGGATTCGAGATTGACAACGGTGGTGTCGGAAACGGGGGCGGCAGTGGTTTCACCGCCGTCGGAAGCAGTGGTGTCAGTTTGTATACCGGTAGATCCGCAGGAGGCGGAAGCCAGAAGCGCTGTGAGAAGAATAATCGAAAGTGAGCGACTGTGTTTCATAGTGAGATACCAAATCCTTTCTGAATTTTTAGGGTGATTTTATTATATCACACACAATCGCTGTTGTCAAGGCTTTTGGGAATATTTTTTCGAAGATTGGCAAGCTGGTAGAATATTGGTATACCGGTATATGTACATCTGCTAAGCCCACGCCAAGGCCGGGCTTCCAGCAGGACGCTTGCGTCCTGCTAGCCACCCGCTCGCATTTCGGGTGGGAGCGGGTGCGGTGGTGCAAACAACGGTGCCTCGCTTGCATCCGCGGTGCGTACATCTGCTATGCCCACGCCCTAACGAACAGCCCACCGGGCTGTTCGTTACCTTGGCGCACACGCCAAGGCCGGGCTTCCGAATCCGCCCGCTCCCACCAATAAAAAAATCCGATGCTTTGCATCGGATTTTGGTGGGAGCGGGTGGATTCGGACCACCGAAGTCACTGACAACAGATTTACAGTCTGCCCCCTTTGGCCGCTCGGGAACGCTCCCTTATGCTGTTCTTCACAACACTAATATTATATCACATCTCGCGGCGTTTGTCAATACCTTTTTTCAAATTTCTCAAATTTTTTATTCTTTTCTCACGACAACCTCGGCGCGGCATTCCATGACCTCGCCGCCGCGGATGATCTCGCCGATGCTATCCGCCGTGATGCTGCCCGAACGCGGATTTTTCACCGACATCACGTGTCCGCGAAGCTTCGCCTCCACGTCCGAATACTCGAACGCCAGATCGCAGTCCACCAACTCGCAGTCGATGAGCCGCAGATTTTTGCAGTAGCAGAAGGGCTGTGTGCCGATGATGCGGCAATTTTTCATGGTCAATCCGTCCGAATACCAGCCGAGATATTCGCCGCGCACCTCCGAATCCTCCACCAGCACATCTTTCGCGTGCCAGAAGGAATCCTTGGTATCCAGCTTCGAGCGGCGGATGGTGAGATTTTCCGTGTACTGGAAGGAATATTTGCCCTTCAGCGTGATCTCGTCGAGGGTTATGTTTTTGCTGTCGAGGAAGATGTATTCCGATTCAAAATGGGTGGAAGCCGCCGAAATGTCCCGGCATTTCCATCCGAATTCCGCGGAAATGAAGCTGGAATCTGCGATCTTCACGCCGTCGCATTCCCGCAGGGCTTTCACGCCGGTACACCGGACGCCCTCGATTGTGCCGTTCTTGCAATACCACAGCGGAGCGCGGCAGGTGTCCGTCATCCGCGAATCTGCGAGGCGGAAGCCCTCCGAATGCCACAGCGGATAGCGCAGTTCAAAGGTGCAGCCGCTGACCGTCACATTGCGCGATTCCTTGAGGGCGGATTCGCCGTCCGCCGGGCCTGCAAAGGTGCAATCCCGCACCACGGCATCCCGCAGGCCGTACAGTGCCCGCTCCTCGTCCATTGTCTTGTTTGATACTGTCATTGTTGTCTCCCATATTATGTAAAATTATCGTGAAGCTGGAAGCTATTCGCCGGCTTCCACGAGACTTGCGTATTCGCCGCCCAGCGCCATCAGCTCATCGTGACTGCCCGATTCGGTGATCACGCCGCCCTTCAGATAGTAGATCACGTCGCTCTGGCGGATCGTCGAAAGCCGATGCGCGATATAGATGCTGGTTCGACCGCGGGATGCCGCTTCGATGGCGTTCTGCACCCGCCGCTCCGTGTCCGTATCGATGTGGGCCGTGGCTTCATCGAGAATGAGCACCGACGGATGGCAGGCGATGGCACGGGCGAAACTGAGCAGCTGGCGTTCGCCGGTGGAGAAATTGAGGCCCTGTTCCGTCACCTTGGCATCGAGGCCGCCGATGGGTTCGAGGAAATCGTGTGCATCCGCCAGCGTGAGAGCTTCGTTCAGCGCATCGTCGGGCTGGCGTGCGCCCATGTCGATGTTTTCGCGGATGGTGCCGGTGAACAGGAACACGTCCTGCAGCACCGTTGCAATGCCGGCGCGGAGAGTAGGCAGATTCCATTCGCGCACGTCAACGCCGTCCACGAGGATTTCGCCGCGCTGGATGTCGTAGCATCGGGTGATCAGGTTGATGATGGTGGATTTGCCCGCACCCGTCGCGCCGACGAATGCCGCCTTTGTGCCGGCGGGGATCTTGAAGGACACGCCGCGCAGCACCCATTCGCCTTCGTTATAGGCGAACCACACGTCGCGGAATTCGATCTCGCCGCGGATCTTTTCCGCGCTGTGACCGCCGTCCCGCGCTTCCACCTCCGGATCGTCCATCAGCTCATAAATGCGGTCGGTGGAGACGAATGCGGACTGGACGGTGGTGTATTTTTCCGCAAGGTCGTTGATGGGGTTGAAGAACTGCTTTACGTAGTTTGTGAAGGCGTAGAGAATGCCCACCTCCAGCACGTTCACGTCGCCGGTGATGCGTCCGTAGCCGTATGCCACGAGGAGCGCGATGATGAGAGTATTGATCAGCTCCATGGACGGGCGGAGAATGGTGTTCAAAAACACCTGTGTGATCGCGCCTTTGAAATAATCCTTGTTCAGCTTGCGGAATTCGGCCAGCTTCTGCTTTTGGGCATTGAACACCTGCACGATGCGCATTCCCATGATATTTTCCGAGAAGAAGCCGTTGATCATGCCCGTGACCAGCTTGATGAACTTGAAGTTTTCCTTAATAATGCGCCGGATGGAGATGACGATGAGCAGGATGACCGGGATGCAGATGAAGGAAATGAGTGCCAGCCACACATCCAGTGCCAGCATCACCGACACGATGCCGATGAGCAGGAAAATATCGCGGAACAGATTCAGAAAGACGCTGGAGTAAAATTCATTGATGGTCTCGATATCGTTGGTGGCGCGGGTGATGAGTCTGCCCGTGCCGTACCGGTCGAGGGCGCGGATGGACATGGACTGGATGCGGTGGAACACATTCTGCCGCATGGAGTTGAGGATGGACTGGGATACCCACGAAATGGTGCGGGACTGAAGGATCTGGCAGGCCGCACCAATGATAATGAGCAGGAAATAGGCAAGGCCGAGGCCGGTGATGGAGTAGAAGCCGTGCTGCTCCTTGCCGGCGGTGATGAAATCGTCGATGACGGTGGCGGCGGCAAGAGGCTTGATCAGCTCGGCCACGTTGACGATGATGACCAGCAGCACGCACAGGAGCATATGCTTCCAGTACGGCTTCATCATGCCGGCGAGCCGCAGGAGATTGGAGCGTTTGTCAAGCTTTTTGAACTCTTCCTTGGTGAAATTTTCGCGGCGCATACGATTGGCGTCCATTACCGCTCACCTCCTTCGTTTGCTTCCTCGCATTGCTTGCGGTAGGTCTCGGCATACGCACCGCCCATTGCCACAAGCTCAGCGTGTGTGCCGCGCTCGGTGACACGGCCGTCCTCGATATGGAGGATCTCGTCGCAATGCTCCAGCGCGGACAGGCGATGGCTGACGATGATGATGGTGGAATCCGCGCCCACACGCTCACGGGCGAGGCCGAGATTTTCGATCAGCCGCCGCTCGGTGAGATTGTCCACTGCGGACAGGGTATCATCCAGCAGGAGAAGCTTGGGATTGCGGTAAAGTGCCCGGGCCAGCGAGACGCGCTGTTTCTGACCGCCGGAAAGATGGGTGCCGCGCTCGCCGACTTCCGTGTCATAGCCCTTCGGAAAGGCTTCGATCTCGTCGGCGATGCAGGCCAGCCGTGCGCATTCTCTGACGCGCTCCATGTCAATTTCCGAGCCCAGCGCGATATTTTCCGCAATGGTGGCGGAGAAGAGGAAGCCGTCCTGTGGCACATAGCCGATGAATTCCCGGAGCGTGGCGGCGGGGATGTCGTTGATGTCCCATTCGCCCACGGAAAGCATTCCGTCCGGCACGTACTGGAGCTTGGCGAGGATGGTGAGCAGGGTGGTCTTGCCGCATCCCGTGGGGCCGGTGATGCCCAGTGTGCCGCCCGCCTTCACGCGGAAGCTTACGCCGGAGAGGGCATCGCCCTGACCCGGCTCAGCATCGGGATAGCGGAAGGTGAGATCGCGTGCCGATGCGTCGGGGCGGAAGCGTTCGACGATGCTTTTCTTGATCTCCCGCTCTTTTTCGGGAATGGACGGCTCTTTGAAGATGGCATTCAGCCGCTTGTAGGAGGCAAGTCCCCGCTGAACGGTCTGGATGATGTGGCCGAGCTGGATGACCGGCTGCTGAACCAGCGTCAGATATCCGAGGAAGGTGACGAGATCGCCGCCGGAAAGTGTGCCGTCGATGACCGCATTGCCGCCGACGATGAGGGCGAGGGCATAGGAAAGGCCGAAAAAGACGGTGACGAGGGGATGGATGAGGGCGGATGTATAGGCGAGATCCACGTTGGCATCCCGCATTTCGCCGGAAATATCGTTGAACTGGCCCTCGCGCGTGGTCTCACGGGCGAAGGATTTGGTCACTTTCACGCCGGAGATGGATTCGCCGACGAAGCCGGACAATCCGGAGAACAGCTTTTGAACGCGCAGGGATTTTTTCTGCACGCTGGTGCCGAGCAGCGACGTTGCGAGGATGGCGAAGGGCACGGGCGCAAGGGCGAGGAGGGTCATACCAAGCTCCACCTCCGCGATCATGCCGAAAATGGAGAGCATGGCGATGGTGATGGAGTTGAAGCCCATGGCGAACACCGGGCCGAAGGTCATGCGGACTGCGCCGACGTCATTGATGGCGTAGGCCATCAGGTCGCCGCTGGTCTGATGCCGGAAGAAGGAGACGGGCAGCTCCTGCAGCTTGAGATAGAGCTTTTCACGCAGAAAAACCTCCATGCGGCGGGCGTTTCCGATGATGCACAGCCGCCAGATGAAGCGGAGTGCGAATACGCCGATGCCGATGGCGGCGATGATGAGTGCCTGCCGAAGCAGCGTTTCCCAGAGGGGCGACGGTTCGGACAGGATGTCGATGGCATCGCCCAGAGCCTCCGGTGCGCGGGTCTGCACCCACGAGTTGAGGGCGAGGAAGATCAGGCCGACCGCATAGAGCCAGCCGTGCTTTTTGAGAAATTCAATGATAACCATGATGCGTCTCCCGGTTAATTATTAGGTGCCTAATTATTATAGCACAGATGCGCCGTAAAATCAAGCATAAAGCGCACAAATTACCGGTCAAATTTCCGCGATTTTTCGACGCTGTCATGAAAAAGCCTGACAAATCATATAAATATTTCAGCAAAATTTTGGCGGAGGCGATAAAAATGATCTGCGAACACTTGACGAGCGATGACGGCACGGTGGTGCTGGTTTACAAATACACGCCATCCGAACGGGAATTTTACAAAGGGGCGGCCCATGCTTTTCGCGGAACGGTGAGAGGGCGGCTGTTTTCCGGGGCGCTGGCGGACTTCGCGGCAAGCACCGACCGGCGCAAACGCTATCGTTTTCCGCCGTGGCTGGCGGAATTTCACGCGGCGGACGATGGAGCTGCGACAGAGCTGACCATCGCGGTGAATGGGGAAGTTCTGCGGCATGAGCGGCATATTTTCGATGGGGAATTGCTCATGAAACGTGAACGAATGTGAGATATATTGTAAATTTTGGAAACCGTCACATGGCCGTCACATTTCGGTGGTAGAATAGTTAGGTATCTTATAATAACAGGAGAAAACTATGCTCAAGCTCACCGGTATCACGAAAGATTACCCCTGCGGCGACGTGGTCGTGCCCGCGCTCAAGGGCGTTTCACTGGAGTTTCGACAGAATGAATTTGTATCCGTGCTTGGTCAGTCCGGATGCGGCAAGACTACGCTGCTCAACATCATCGGCGGCCTTGACCAATACACCTCCGGCGATCTCGTCATCGGCGGAAAATCCACGAAAGATTTCACAGACGCGGACTGGGATGCCTACCGAAACCATCGGGTGGGCTTCGTATTCCAGAGCTACAATCTGATCCCCCATCAGACGGTGCTGGCAAACGTGGAGATCGCCCTGACTCTGTCCGGCGTCTCCAAGGAGGAGCGCCGCCGCCGTGCCGTGGAAGCACTGGAATCGGTGGGCCTCGGCGATCAGCTGAACAAAAAGCCGGCGCAGATGTCGGGCGGTCAGATGCAGCGCGTGGCCATCGCCCGTGCCCTCGTCAACGATCCGGACATTCTGCTGGCGGATGAGCCCACCGGCGCGCTGGATTCCGAGACCAGCGTGCAGGTCATGGAAATTTTAAAGAAAATTTCCAAGGATAAGCTGATCATCATGGTCACCCACAATCCGGAGCTGGCGGAGACGTACTCCACGCGCATCATCCGGCTGCTGGACGGTGAGGTGATCGCCGACTCCGCGCCCTATACGGCGGAATCGGAGGCGGATAACGGCAAGAAGGACAAGACAAAATCCATGTCCCTCGGCACCGCGCTGTCCCTGTCCATGAACAATCTCATGACCAAAAAGGGCCGCACCTTCCTGACCGCATTTGCAGGCTCCATCGGCATCATCGGCATCGCGCTGATTTTGTCCATCTCCAACGGCGTTCAGCTCTACATCGACGAGGTGGAGGAAAACACCCTGTCAAGCTACCCCTTGATGATCGAATCCCAGACGGTGGATATGACCGCCATGATGCAGAATTTCATGGGTCAGCACGTGGACGACACGGAGCATGAGCTGGACAAGGTCTATTCGTCCAACGTGATGGGCGAGATGATGAACGCTATGGTTTCCGAGGTGACGGACAACGATCTGGCATCCTTCAAGGCTTGGCTGGACGATCCGGCAAACGGCATGGCAGAGCTGACCACGGACATCAAATACGGCTATTCCACCCGGCTGAACGTATTCCGCACCGCCGATTACGGTGACGGGGAGGAGCTGGTGCAGGTCGCGCCGTCCACGGTGTTCAAGGCGGCGGGCATGGAGCAGATGGCCGGCGGAATGACGGGCATCAGCGTCTGGAGCGAGCTGCTGGACAACCGGGAGCTGCTCGAGAATCAGTACGACGTGCTGGCCGGCCGCATGCCG
>SVSO01000131.1 GCA_015064195.1 Oscillospiraceae bacterium | reverse complement strand
GTATTGTCGAGATCTATGGCCCGGAATCCTCCGGTAAGACCACCGTCGCTCTGCATGTTGTCGCCGAGACCCAGAAGCTGGGCGGCGAGGCTGCATACATCGACGTGGAAAATGCGCTGGATCCCGTCTATGCGAAGGCACTGGGCGTAGATACCGACAGCCTGCTCGTGTCCCAGCCCTCCAGCGGTGAACAGGCGCTGGATATCGCCGAGGCGCTCATCCGCTCCGGTGCGATTGACGTTGTTGTTGTGGACTCTGTGGCAGCACTCGTTACTCAGCAGGAAATCGACGGAGATATGGCATCGTCTCATGTGGGTCTGCAGGCTCGTCTCATGTCGCAGGCGCTCAAGAAGCTGTCCGGTGCGGTTGCAAAGTCCAACTGCGTGATTATATTCATCAACCAGCTTCGTGAGAAGATCGGTATTGCCTATGGCAATCCCGAAACCACCCCCGGCGGCCGTGCGCTCAAGTTCTACGCGTCCGTCCGTATGGAGATCCGCCGCTCGGAGCAGCTCAAGGAAGGCTCCGATGTTTATGGCAACCACGTCAAGTGCAAGATCGTCAAGAATAAGGTCGCTCCGCCTTTCAAGGTCGCAGAGTTTGACATCATCTACGGTAAGGGCATCTCCAAGTCCGGCGAGATTGTGGACATCGGCATCGAGCTGGGCTTCATCCAGAAGAGCGGCTCCTGGTTCTCCTACGAGGGGCAGCGCATTGCGCAGGGTAAGGAAAATACCCGCAAGTATTTCGAATCCAATGAGGAGCTTATGGATGAGCTGTCCGAGAAGATCAAGGCAAAGCGCGATGACGTGGAGGCTATGATCAGCAAGGATTACGAGGATGACGAGGATCTGGACGACGAGGAGCTCGACGGCGACGATGATGATGTGGAAATCCGCCTCCTTGCGACCGACGATGAATAATACATGGAGCTTTCGATCTCCATCGTGAAGCTGGTGTCCCATCGCATGGGCGATGAGGCGGAGCTGACGGTGCGTATCGCACCGGAGGGGGCAGAAGATCAGCGTGCGGATGTCAGGCGAATCTTTGTGGCATCGAAGATGCTGTTCGAAATCGGCAACATCGGTGTTGGAAGTCTGCCGTATGCGCTGACAAAGGAGCAGTTCGACACGCTCGAGTATGACGCGTCCCTCTGGGAAGCCGTGAAGAAGGGCATCGATATTCTGTCCTACGGCGACAACACGAAGTCCGCGCTCATCACCAAGCTGCGTCAGCGCGGCTTCGACCGGTATCTCTCCGAGGATGCGGCGGATTACATCGTCGGCCTCGGCTACATCGACGAGAGCCGCATGCTTTCGCGGGCAGTGGAGCAGCTGGCGAATACGAAGCTGTATGGCCCCGCGCGCATCAGAAATGAGCTGCGCAAAAAGGGTATTTCCCAGGAAATTCTTCGGGAGGAGCTGGACGCGCTGCTTGAGGAGATCGACTTCGAAGCGAATCTTCTGCGCCTCGCAGCGAAAAAATGCGATATGACGCGGCTGTCCGATCCGAAATACCGCGAAAGTGTATATGCGGCGTTCCATCGGCTCGGCTATTCTCCGTCCGATACACGGGCGGCTATCAAAACATTACAGGAAAACGAACATGAGTAAAAATATCAAGGTAGGGTTTGTCTCGCTCGGCTGCCCGAAGAATCAGCTTGACACCGAAGTCATGCTGCACGAGCTGTACGAAGAGGGCTTCGAGATCGTCTCCGAGGATATTGACGCGGACGTGATCGTGGTCAACACCTGCGCTTTCATTGAGAGCGCAAAGCAGGAAGCCATCGACAATATCATCGATATCGGCTGGCTCAAGAAGAATCGCTCGCTCAAGGCGATTGTGGTGACCGGCTGTCTTGCCGAGCGTTACCGCGACAGCATTTTCGATGAGCTGCCCGAGGTAGATGCGATCCTCGGCGTGGGAAGCATTCACAACATCGCCGAGGCGGTACGCGAGGCGGTGAACGGTAAGAAGTATTCCTCCTACGAGGATAAGAACACCGTCAAGCTGGGCGGCGAGCGCATCGTCACCACGCCGGAGTATTACGCCTATCTGAAGATCGCCGAGGGCTGCGACAACTGCTGCGCATACTGCGCAATCCCGTCCATCCGCGGCAAATTCCGCAGCCGTCCCATGGAGGATCTGATTGCGGAGGCCAAGACCATGGAGGAGATCGGTGTCAAGGAGCTGGTGCTTGTGGCGCAGGATACCACTCGCTACGGCGAGGATCTCTACGGCGGCTACAAGCTGGCGGAGCTGCTCACGCGTATCACCGATGAAACCACAATCCCGTGGATCCGCGTGCTGTACTGCTATCCGGATAAGGTCACAGACGAGCTTGTTGAGGTATTCAAAACCAATCCCCGTGTGCTCAAGTACATCGACCTGCCGATCCAGCACATCTCCGACCACATGCTGACGGCGATGAATCGGCACGGTGACAGTGCCCTCATTCGTTCTGTGGTGAAGAAGCTACGCGATAATGTGCCGGATATGATTATCCGCACCACCGTCATCGTGGGCTTCCCCGGCGAGACCGAGGAGGATTTCACCGAACTGTGTGAATTTGTCAAGGAGGCGCGCTTCGACCGTCTCGGCGCATTTACATACTCCCGCGAGGAGGATACGCCCGCTTATGATTTCGACGATCAGATCGATGAGCAGGTAAAACAGGATCGCTACGACATCGTGATGCGTACCCAGGGCGATATCACCGAGGAGCAGAACGAATCCATGATCGGTAAGAAGCTGACGGTTCTCTGTGAGGACTACGATCCCGTTTCCGAGACTTACTACGGCAGAAGCGCGAATGATGCGCCGGAAATTGACGGTAAGGTCTACTTCCGTGCGCCCAAGAAGAGCGTGGAGCCGGGCGAATTTGTCAAGGTAAAGATCACCGAGGCTGTGGATTACGACCTCGTGGGCGACAAAGTGAAATAAGGAGGCCGTTATGAATCTTCCGAATAAACTCTCGCTGATGCGCGTGATTATGGTGCCGCTGTTTGTGGCTGTAATGGTTCTGCCGGAATCGATTCTTCCGGATACCTGGTCGCGGATTCTCAGCGCGGCAATCTTCATTCTGACCGCATTCACCGATTTTCTCGACGGCATGATCGCGCGCAAATTCAACATGATCACCGACTTTGGCAAGTTCATCGACCCGCTGGCGGATAAGTTCATGGTATTCGGCGCGATGCTGGCGATTCTGTACAAGTACGACTATCTCCGCAATGTATTTATCTGGGCGGCGCTCATCGTCATCTTCCGTGAGCTGGCCATCACCTCCATGCGCCTCATCATTTCGAGCAGCGCAGGCAAGGTGGTTGCAGCCGCATGGCTCGGCAAGGTCAAGACGGTGACGCAGATCATCTGCATCGTTGTCGTTCTGCTGGAGCCGGTCATCATCCCGCAAAGCTCGGCGTTGTATGACATGCACCTGTTCAGCTACATCACCATTGCGGCGATGACTGTCATGACGCTGTGGTCGGGCATCGACTATATGAAGACCTACTGGCAGTTCCTCGATCCTACCAAATAATATGTCATCGTCTGCATGCTTGCATGCAGACGATGTTTTTTCAATTTTTCTGTAACAAATCCCGCGCCGGTGCGTCTTATATACGAAAGCGAGGTGATACCGTGAGCGATTTCGAGGAGGTTTACAACCTCTATTTCCGCGATGTTTATAAATACGCGCTGTCAATCAGCCGTGATGCGGCGATGGCGGAGGAGATCACGCAGGAGACGTTTTTCAAGGCGCTGCAGAGCATCGACCGTTTCGACGGACGGTGCAGGCTGTATGTGTGGTTGTGCCAGATTGCGAAGAATACTTATCTGTCGCTGTACAGAAAGCAGCATCGCGGGGAAGAATTCGAGGAGGAGCTAGGCGATGACGGTATTGAGGATGGTATTGTCACCAGAGAGGATTCGCTGGCGATACACCGGATTCTGCACGATCTGCCGGAGCCGTACAAGGAGGTGTTCTCCCTGCGCACGTTCGGCGAGCTGTCGTTTGCACAGATCGCGTCGCTGTTCGGCAGGACGGAGAGCTGGGCGCGGGTAACCTATCACCGCGCGAAATTACAGATAAAGGAGAGATTACAATGAAGATAAGCTGTAAAGTGATCGAGGATTTACTGCCGATCTATCACGACGGTGTCTGCTCGGCGGAGAGCCGTGCGATGGTGGAGGAGCATCTTAGTGCATGCGAGTGCTGCAGAAATATGCTGGCGGAGATGGATGTGGAGCTTTCCCTTGCGAAGCCTGCGGCGGATGAGATGCGGCCGCTTGCGAAGATTACGGCGAAATGGGCGCGGATGCGGAGAAAATCGCTGATTGTCGGCACGCTGGTGATGCTGATTTTTGTGGGCATGCTCGTCGGTGTATATCAATTTGCCTCGCGCGCACGGATTTTCCCCGTGGATGTGGAAAAAATACAGGTTTCCGAGGTGGGACAGCTGGAGAACGGCGTGATCACATTTCACCTGTATATCACCGACGATGCGCCGTTATATCGGATGTCGCTTCAGCGTGAAGGAGACGTGATCTATCTCGTACCGAAGCGTGCGCTGCTTGACTATTGGCCGAGCTATCTGAACATGCGGTATAAGATGATGAACGACCGATATTTTCCCGTGGCGGTGCGCGAGCTGTTGAGCGAGGAGGCGATTGCGGCAGCGGATATACAGATCTGGGATAACCTCGAAGCGATCCGTGTCGGTACACCGGAGGGGTATGTAACCGTATGGGAGCGCGGCATGGAGCTTGTGCCTGCGGAGCCGGTGCTGGAGGAGTGGTACGCAGACGGCTGGAGATAATCCTTGACAAATCCGCCTGTTTATGCTATAATAAATCCGGGGAGACGACACCCATAACAAAAAACATCATGGCTTACAAAGCACGCTTCCATTCCGAGGCTGAAAATCGAATAGGGGGAGGACACCCATTGGAAAAAACGGTTCAGGTTGTCGATTCATTCGGCAATCGGTATGAAGCGACGTATGTCAAACGGGCGAAAGGGCTCGTCAAACACGGCAGGGCGCGCTTCATAGACGAAGACACGATCTGTCTTGTGCGTCCGCCGGATATCACGGAGGATATAGAAATGGCAGATACAGAGAAAATCGTACAGGAAGAAGCAAAGGCACCGGGCAAATACACGCTCGATTATGCGCTGGAACAGCTTGAGAAGCTGGCGGCGAACGATGGCTGCATCGCTGAGGCGGTGAAAGCCATCAAGGCGATTGAGCCTGCGAAAGGGCCGGGCGACATCGCTGGCGCGAACAAGGCGGAATCCATCGCCAAGGTCATCCAGTGCCGCGAGACGACCAATCAGAAGCTGATTGAATTTTACACGGGCATGGTGAACGATTTGAAGCCGCAGAGTGAGGCGGAAAAGCAGGCGAAGTTCCTCGCCTGGGTGAAGGAATGCACCACCAATGTGAAATTCGATGATCCTGTGCGCGATCTCACCGAGTTCGGTGAACTCTGGAAGCAAATGAACAGCTGATGCAAAATCCCCGCCGGGTTACACGGCGGGGATTTGCTTCTTGGGGAAGACAGGCTGATTGTTTTATTGAATCTTTTCAAATGCGTTGATCGTCTCTTTGATCTGTGTGCGAAGGGATTCTTCAATACCCGCAATCTTGGAGGCAAGTGCGCGATCGTTATCGTTGAACATCTGGAGGAAGATACCGTCGCGGAGGATGGGATTCCAGAAGGTATCGCCCAGGTCATAAATACGGTTCCGGAAAATAATATCCAGCATTTCCGCGGATTCTTCATCGCGGGCAACCTTACCCTTGAGCATCTTATCATAATAAGCGGGGATAACATATTTTGCGGATTCCGCGCACATGGCTTCAAGGAGGACACCGGTCATTTCCAGTTTTTTATTGGTGACAGGCACCATGGGGAAGTCGCCGCCTTCTACACGGGAACAGTAATCTTTCTGCGCTTCATCCCACTTGGGATAGGGAATGATGCCGAAGTCGGTGTCCATATCTCTCAGACTGGTGATCAGCTTGAAGGTGGTGTCAAGGAAAAGTCCCTTGTTGTTAACAAACATATCTGTGGAGACAGTGTCCGCGTTGCTGGTAGCATTGTTGAAGTAATACGAGCCGTTTCCATAGGTGATATCGAAGATTTTGTCGATGACATCCGCAAAATGCTTGTCGGATGCCAGCGTGAACTCCGGTTTATCATCCTTGTTTTTGTGTATGGAAAGTACGCCGGCACCGATCCAGAAGCCGGGGAGTACCTGCTTTGAGAGCGACTGCAGGCCGTACATATCCTTGTCGTCCATTGTTGCGTTGCCGTCCAGATCACGGGTTGTGTCCTTCACCATAGAAGCATAAGCGTCAATGGTCCATTTTCCGCTCTTGACCAGCTCAAACGGATTTGCCAGCTTGTTGTCTTCCTTAACCTCTTTGTTGAACACCAGCATGTGGGTGTAGTCGTAGGGAATCAGGTTGAAGTCGCCGTATGCGAAATAATATTTGTTGCTGATGGATATGGACTGGTTGATGGAGTTGTGCCAATACGGCTTGTCAAGGTTGATGTACTCCAGATTGTCATAGGCGACCAGCATGCCCTCCTTGGCAAGCTCCAGCGCATTGCGGTCGGTGAGCAGGAACACATCAAAGCTGTCATCCCCTGCCAGAATGGCATTGTATGCAACATCACGGCGCGCATTGGCTTCTGTCTGGACGACCAGCTTGAAATTGAAGCGTTCTTCCAGTGTACGGTTACGGCGAAAGATGGCATCGTTGAGGGAATCGCCGTTTTCCGACTCCACATCCAGCGTTGGATTGATCCAGGAAGAAGCGGTTGTGGGACGCGTGTTCATGATGAATTCCGCGCCGCCGAAGTCGAAATCGGGGAGTTCGTCATCATATGGATCGAATGTGGCTGCCGATGCCGATGTGTCGATCTGATCAGTGGAGGCAGTATCTGCGGATGGAGTTGCTGTTCCGCAGGAAAGGGTCAGCAGCATAGAAAAAAGTAAAGCGATGGTAATGTAGCGTTTCATAAGTGTTATCCTTTCTGTTTGTCGGTAATTATATTATAACATAGATTACATAAATGCGCTACTGAAATTCCGGACAAAAAATGCAGATTACCACTGATATGGCGATAAATTTACAGAAACGCCGCATAAAACGGCTTGACAACGATTTCACAGAATGGTATAATTGAAATAGTGAACAATGGGAGGCAGATATGGATTACAACGAAACCGGTGAACTTTATATAAATTACCGAAGCTATCCTCATGGTACACATATGGATAAAATGCATTTTCATAACACCTATGAGATGTATGTGATGCTGGATGGCAGAAAAAATTATTATCTGAGCGGCAAGGAGATTCTGCTGGAGGCTCCTGCAGTGATTTTGATCAGTCCAGCGGTTCTTCACCGCGCAAGCTCTCCCGAGGATCTTCCGCAGCGGCGGCTGCTGATCAACTTTTCGCCGGGCATTATGAATCGTTTTGACGATGTTCGCGACCAGACTGTTCTCGGAAAAAACAATCCGGCGATGGCTTTCCGGACAGATCGGAAATTCTGCGAGAAGCTGGTGAGTGATATCTGTTGGCTGCGAGACCGAGCGGGAATGCTTGAAAATGTACGGTTAGCGGGTCGGATTTTTGATGCAGTGTGCGAATTATCTGCAATAGAACCGTATTTTTGCATTGACGAAGGATGGCAATCGGCAGATGAACGAAGAGTGATTGAGATTCTGACCAATATGCAGAACAATATTTGTGAAATGCAGCCGCTGGAACAGTTGGCATCCCGCTTCGGCTGTACGGCGGATGGATTGACCCGTCTGCTCAAACGATATACGGGTCTCACCTATCGCGATCAT
>SVSO01000130.1 GCA_015064195.1 Oscillospiraceae bacterium | reverse complement strand
ATCCGGGCAAGACGATTGGCGTAGGACATGGACGGATAGGTAGCATCGTAGCCGTGGGTGATGGAGTCGCCGTAGCAGACGAGGGTGAGAGGTCGTTTGGCGGGCTTCACCGATGCGCTGTCTGCCAGCGTGATGTCGGAAAGTGAAGCTTCCAGCGACCACGGCAGCTCGATCTCCACCAGCTTTGCCTGTCCCACCGTGTAGCCGGTCAGCGCAAGCTCTGCCGCTCCTTCTGATGCGGGCGCAGCTTCCGAGCCGAAATGCCCGAACAGCACGCCGTCCACCAGCACATCAATGTATGCATATTGGCGGGATGATCCGGCCTTGCCAAAATGGTATCCGAAGGAAAGCCGGTCGGAATCGGTGTAAAATGCGAGACGAACGCCGGCAGGAGCCAAGGTTTTGTTGTAAAAATCCTTGCTTGCCATGCGATAGCACTCCATCTGCGCCGCGGTGAATCGGTGAAAGCGGAAGCTCTCACCGTCGGCGATCACATCCGCCGCGCCAACGGTGATCGATTTGATTTGTTCAGGATTCAGTTTCATTTAATCCTCCAGATAAGGTTTGATTATCTCATACAGCTTGGCCGCGTATTCGCCGAAGCCCAGGTCGTTGGGGTGAACCGCCACATCGTCACCGAAAAAGGCATATTCGTGGCCCACAAGCTCCCAGCCGTTGACGGGATGCACATTGGCAAGCCCCGCCGTGCATTCGCGGATGAGGGCGTCCACCGCGTACACCGGCTCGCCGTAGGGCGTTTGGATGTCAAAATTGCCGCGCCAGATGGGAGAGATGGCGAAAATGTGGGCCGAGGGATGCTTTTTCGACAGTTTCCTGAAAAACTCTGTGCATTTTTCCGAAATATGCGCCCGGTCGTGGCAGACCCAGTCGTTCGTACCGTAGGCCACCGTCACAATATCCGGCTCAAAGGCTTCTTCGGCATCCACAAGCTCCGGGAAAAACTGGTCGCCGCCGATGCCGTGATTGTATGCATCCGCGCCGCAGTATTTGGCAATGAGAGACGAATAGGCCATGGACGGGAATTCGGCATAGTAGCCGTGGGTGATGGAATCGCCGTACTGCACCATCCTGCGGGAACGAAAAGCAGGCGTGACGCTCGCACCGTCATCCAGCGTAATGTGAGCAAGCGCCGCACTCATAGCATATGGCAGATAAACCTCCACCCGCTTCTTTTTCGCCGTCGTACCATCCGTCAGCGATACGGCAAAATGCCCGGTAAGCTCATCGCCTTCGCCGGAATAATGTCCCATCAGCACATCATTCACGCGCACATCGATGGAAGCCTTCTTGTAGACCGTCTCAATGGTGGTGATGGCATAATCAAAGGCCAGCGTGTCGGAATCGGTGAAAAATGCCAGCCGGACACCGGCCGTCGCCTGCATCTGCAGATGATAACCGCTTCCCCGAACGGCAAGTCCCACCTGCTCCTGCGATGGCGTGTAGCGATGAAAGCGGAAAAATCCGTCCTCTTCTGTCACATATGCTGCGCCGCGTGTGATGGATCGCACCATTTCAAAATCAAGATACATATTACGTCCTTTCTGCAATCATGCGCGGGCGGACAAAATGGCCGCCCGCTTGTGTTTTATTAACTTCCAATTCCCTGCTGTTCAATGACAGACTGCGCCATTTTTCTTTGAGCCATGACCAGCTTGTAGTAGATGCCCTTGTTTTCGAGAAGCTCGGCGTGTGTGCCGAATTCGGCAACGCGGCCCTTGTCCAGCACCAGCAGCTTGTCGGCGTTGCGGAGGGTGGACAGGCGGTGCGCGATGGCGAATACCGTCCGGTTTTCTGTCAGCTTGTTCAGCGAATCCTGAATCAGCTTCTCCGTCTCCGTATCAAGAGCGGCGGTGGCTTCGTCGAGGATGAGGATGCGCGGATTGTGAATGACCGCACGGGCGATGGCGATACGCTGACGTTCGCCGCCCGATAAGCTGTAGCCCTTCTCGCCCACCAGCGTGTTGTAGCCCTCCGGCAGATTCAGGATGAAGTCGTGGGCATTGGCGATTCTTGCCGCCGCGATGACCTGCTCGTCGGAGGCGTGGGGCATGGCATAGCGGATGTTGTCGCGGATGGTGCCGCTGAACAGGAAGGTCTCCTGCAGCACCACGCCGATCTGCGTGCGAAGCGCATTCTGGGAGATGTCCTTGATGTTGACCGCGTCGATCTCAATGGAGCCTTCGTTCACGTCGTAAAGACGCATGAGCAGGTTGATGAGCGTGGTCTTGCCCGAGCCGGAGTGACCGACGATGCCGATCATTTCGCCGGGATTCACGTGGAAGGTGACGCCTTCCAGCACCGGATTGTAGCTCTCGTAGCCGAAGGTGACGTTTTTAATGTCAACCTCGCCCTCGATGCGGATATCCAGCGGCAGGTCGATATCCTGCACTTCCTGATTTTCTTCCAGGATCTCGAAGATTTTCGACAGGCTGGTGAGGAAGGTGGAGATCTGACGCGGGATGTTGGTGATGTACATGAGCGGCGCGTAGATGATGTTCGCATAGGAGTTGATCTGATGGAGATCGCCCACCTGCATCACACCGTGGAACACCCGGTAGTTGCCGTACAGCAGGATCAGATAGCTGCCGAATTTGATGAGGAAGCCAAGAAGCGGGAAGATGGTGTCGAATACCTTGGCGTTCTTTTCACTCTGCTTTGCGTGGGCCATGGATGCGCCCTTGAACCGCTTGATCTCCGATTCCTCACGGCCGAAGCATTTGACCACGCGGATACCGTTGAGGATGTCCTGCAGCAGATGGTTGGAGCGCTGACCCAGCACCCACAGACGGCGGTTGCGCAGCTGCACAAACGCCCAGAATTTGCCCACAAGGAACACGGTGAACGGGATCGGGACAAAGATGAACAGCGCCATGATGGGCTGGATGGTCAGCATGACCACCAGACCGACAAGGAAGGATGCCGCCTGAATGAACAGGTTCGGCAGCTGATGGACGATGAAGTCCTGTGCCACGCCCACGTCGGAATTGACACGCGCCATCAGGTCGCCCGTGGATTTTCTCTGAATGGACGACAGGGACAGGGACTGGATCTTTTCATAGAGGATCGCACGCATCATCAGCGTGAAACGGTTGCCCGTGATGGCGGACAGCCGGCTCTGGAGCACGGCCAGCGCGCGGTGGAACAGATCCAGCGAAACGATGGCGATGACGATGAGCACGAATTCGGTCATCTTGTCCTTCTGACCATGGGTCGTCTGATCGAGAATGTAGTTGTTGAGTGCCAGCTTCTGGATCTGCGGCACAAGGAACTGGAAGATGACATTGAAGATCGCGGCGATGAACGGGAAGCACATCATGAGCCGCAGACCCTTGGTCATGGCGAAAACTTTTTTGTAAACCTCAAGCTGATCGAGGCAGTAGGGGCAGATGCTGGTGCCGCGGATGAAGGGACGGCTGCATTTGGGGCAGAAACGCTCCTTCTCCGAGTTTGTGATCGGCTCATCCTTGGATGTATCCTCCGCGAGGATCTCGCAGGCCTTCACCAGCACGGCGTAGCGGGGCAGATGGCGGCCGGAGATGAACTGGCAGATGAGCGTCGTGCCCTCTCCGAAATCGGCATAGAAGCCGCAGCTGCCGTACATGACCTCGGTCTTGAAGCCGGCAGCGCCTTGGATCTCGTAGACATTCAGCAGCTTGTCATCGAGGATCTTGTAGATGCGGCGGTTGGTGATGGCAATGTAGCCGGAGACGAACTTGTCCTCCAGAATGTTGAAGGGGACGCAGTACATCAGCTTTTCATCCGGTGTGACGGCGGCGTCAAATACGCCCTGCTCCGTCTGCGGAAGATCAAACAGTAGTCTCATGCGTTTTTCTCCTTTTTGTCGGATTTACAGGTAAATCTCGATCTTTTTCAGGCTGGCGGCATCCAGCTTCGCCGGATCATGAATCTCGAAAATGTTGCCGTCGATGTCGTTTATCAGAATACGGCCGTCCTCAAGGATGCGGATGTTGGAGAACGGGTTGTTCATGACGAAGGTGACGCTTCCCGCAGTGGTGATGACATCCCAGTAGAGGTAGCCGAATTTTTCCTTCACCGTAATGATCTTCGCGATCTGAGGGGTGAAATAGCGGCGGTCAAGCTCCTCCAAAAAGAGTGCCTGCGAAGCCTCGTCAAAGTCGCTCATTCTGCGGATCATGCCGATCTCCTTGCCGCGGCCCTGCTTTTTGGAATCGGGCTGGCGCACGGAGAGAAATTCGCTCGGGTTCGTCACCGGGAAGGAGCGGAGGATGACCACGCGCTCAAAGAATTCCTTCTCACCGTCGGCATTGGTGATCTCCAGTGAAATGAGTCCGCCGCCCGAACGGGAGAATTTGGCGTTTTCCATGGTGAGATCGATGGAAACGCGCTCGTTTTCAAGGATCAGATCGCCGTCATCCGAGCCGTCGCCCAGAATGTCGTTCTTCACCTTTTTTTCTTCTTTTTTATCCGATTTCGCAGATTCGTTCACCTGCTTCTTTTCCTGTTCAGCCATGATGATTTCTCCTTTTCCTATTCATGGAGTTTTTTTCATTGCGTTGCTCGCACCAATTTCACCCCGGCGCACCAACGCGGGAAGAATTCCGGTCTCCGACGTTTGCGGCTCAAGGCCGCAAAAGGGATTCTTCCAAGCAAAAACGCCTGCGTTTTTGCTACATTCCGGCGATTATCTTCTTGTTCGCCTCATTCTGGAGCGTGTACAGCCGGAAGAATACGCCCTTCTTTTCGATCAGCTCGGCGTGTGAGCCTTCCTCCGCGATCTCGCCGTTTTCGATGACGAACAGCTTGTTGCAGTCCTTCAGCGTGGACAGGCGGTGCGCGATGGTGATGGTGGTGCGGCCTTCGATGAGCGAGGTGAGCGCATCCTGGATCAGCCGCTCCGTCTCCGTGTCCATGGCCGCCGTCGCTTCATCGAGGATGAGGATGGACGGCGCAAGCAGAAGTGCGCGGGCGATGGAAATGCGCTGCTGTTCACCGCCGGAGAGCGAACGGCTGCCCGTGCCGACCAGCGTTTCGTAGCCCTCCGGCAGACGGAGGATGAAATCGTGGGCATTTGCCGCTTTCGCCGCCGCGATGACCTCCTCCATGGTGGCATCGGGACGGGCATAGCGGATGTTGTCGGCGATGGTGCCTTTAAACAGGAAGATCTCCTGGGATACGATGGAAATATTCTTGCGCAGGGACTGGGTGGCGATCTCCTTCACGTTGTGACCGTCGATGGAGATGGTGCCGCTGATGGTGTCGTAGAGGCGGTTGATCAGATTGGCGATGGTGGATTTGCCCGAACCGGTATGACCCACAAGGCCGATGTGATCGCCCGCATTGATTTTCAGCGAAACATTCTTGAGGATGGGACGGTTTGCCGCGTAGTGGAAGCATACGTTGGAGAATTCGATGTCGCCTGCCAGACGCTCCAGCACCACCGGCTCCTTGGCATCGGTGATCTCCGGAATGGCATCAATGATCTCAAACATACGCTGTGCGCAGTTGGCCGTATCCGTCACCTGATTGGTGAAGTTGGTGAAGAAATTGAGCGGGCCGAAGATCATGCCGATGTAGCCGAGATATGTAGCGAACTGACCGTAGGTCATGTTCTGATCCATGACCTGGATGCCGCCAAATCCCCAGATGACCTGGCTTGACAGACCGATGAGCACGCCCACCACCGGGAAGATGGTCAGCGAGATGAGGTTTGCCTGTAAATTAGCCTTGGTCAGCTTTTCCGCATTCTCGTAGAAGCGTGCGGTCTCCTCCGCCTCCTTGGAGAAGGCTTTGACCACGCGGATGCCCGTCAGCGAGTCGCCCAGCATGGCGTTCAGGCTGGACGAGTGCCGCCACTGCTTGCTGAGGGCGCGCCAGAGCTTGGGCAGGGCGAATTTGAAGATGCAGACGATGATCGGCACGGGGATGAACACGATGAGCGTCAGCTGCCAGTTGAGGGAAAACAGGAAGATGGTCAGGCCGATGAAGTTGACCGCATTGATGACGAAATGGGGCACGCCGTCGATGAAGAAGGCGCGGATGCGGTCGGCGTCGTAGTTGACGCGGGTGATGAGCTTACCGGTCTGGTTGTTGTTGAAGAAGGACAGGGACAGGGACTGAAGCGCGGTGAAGATGTCCATCTTCATGTTGAGCGTCACCTTGGTGGACATGGTGGCATTTGCCCGGTTCTGGACGATAGATACGACCAGGGACAGAATCGCAACGGCGAAGATGATGCCGATAACGATGAACAGCGCGGTCTCATTGTGCCAGCGGCCCACTTCTCTGCCCGCAACCACGCCCGGCTGCGAGATGACCTGATCGTACAGGATCTGGCTTGACAGGATGGGGTTGATGAGCTGGATGCCGGAGGATGCCAGCATACAGAGAAGCACGGTGCCCAGCTGAAGCTTGAAGGGCTTGAAATAGTGGAACAGCCGGAAGAAAACGGCGGAACGATTGGTACAGTGATCGCAGATCTTGCGCTCCTGATCGGCATATGCGCGTCCGCATTTCGGGCATTTTGCGTTGAACTGCTCGAAGATGGGGTCGTCACTTTTCACATTGTCGCCGCGCACAAGGCGGTTCATGATGTCGATGAAGGCGAACAGCTTGCGCTTTCTGGCGTTGGTGGAATAGGCGATAACGATGGTGGTAGCGGTGGCATCCCGCTCCTTCTGGCGGTGTTTTTCCTCGTCAAAATCGAGGTGCACATCCGCCGGGAGGATCTCCACCTCCGTGGGATGATCCTTGGCCAGCAGGCGATTGGAGGAAACAAAGTTGTCCACGTAAGGATCGGACACTTTTTTCATGTTGTATTCCGCAAAAACGGCGTCCTTGAACAGATCGGGGAGGTCAGCTCCTTCGGGGAGCTTTACTTCCCTGCCGGACTTTGCCGCCTTCTCCTTGGCGGCGGCGAGGGCTTGTTTTGCCTTCTTGCGTTTCTGCGCGGTGTCGTTGTCCGATGAGATGGACATGGTGTAGAGCTTCTTCGCGCCTGCGTCGAATGCCAGCCATGTTTCACCGAAGTTGCCCTCATGATCGAGGTCAAGCTCCAGCACAAGCGACAGATCGTCCGTATTGATTCCCCTCTCGCGGAATCCGATCGCCGCTTCTTCGGTCAGCTTTTCCAGTGGCAGCATAAGGGTGTACGATCAGACCGTTGCCGGTCGGATCTTCTCCTTTCCCAGATTTAACATATCTTAAAGAAACATTGCAAAAAACCATTGAAGATTTTGATAAGATATGTTATAATAAATATACCATGATACGCGAAAATTGCAAGAGGTATTTTGAAATTTGTGAAATTTTGGCGATGTGAACAAAGTTGTCGGAATATTTTGTAAAAATTGCGGCAGTTTACGCGTCCTAAATTTTACCAATTACGGCTGCATTCTGTCAATATTTTCCTGTATTTTACATTTTACCAAATCTATCCAAGGAGAACCAACATTATGCTGGGTATTTTCAAGCGACTGTTCAAAAACACCAACGAGAATTCCAAATCCTTCCGCCGCGATATGGCGAAGCATCTGGCGGGACGTGCCATCAAATACTGCGCGGAGCGTGATCCGGACGGCGGAAGCGATCTTGTCATCGGTCACGCCGGCTCGCTGTCCATCAAGGATGATGAATTTATCGTCCTCTCGTCGGCGGACATCGTTTTCCGCTGCAAGATCGACGAAATGCGTGCGTGGGAATTTATGAGCAATGACGGCGCCACCATCACCGCGCCCGATCTCACCCATGATGGCAAGGAGCGCACCATTATGGTGTATTATACCTACTATATTAAATAAATGCTTTGCTTCGCAGGGGGAAGAGGGGCGGAAACCATCTCAAGCGCCGAAGTTTTCCTCCCCTCTTCCCCCTGCACCCCCTTCACCCCACCTTCCTT
>SVSO01000129.1 GCA_015064195.1 Oscillospiraceae bacterium | reverse complement strand
TCGCAGTTGTATTTTTATTATAGCATACCGGCATAAACCCCGTCAAGGCCGTATACTTTTAATTGCAGAACGATACTGTTATCTTTTGCTGAATATATTGACAATAACCGGCCAAGGCTGTATAATATGGATAATCAACGCTATCACGATCGGAGAGAAGATTCCATGATCTATGACACATCCCTGTCCGTTTTTCACTGCGCGGATATTCAGAATTCCGAAAAGCTGATCGATTACAGCACCATGCCGCGCCCGTTCTGCGCCATCACCTACATCGTATCCGGCGAGGCGGAGCTTGTCAGCGATGATGGCAACGATGCCCTTCGCCCCGGCGATCTTGTCTATACGCATATCGGCTCATGCTACCGACAGGAATGGAAGTCCTCGGCGGATAACCGGTGCATCACCTGCCAGTTCATCTTCACAGATCCGCCTGAACCGCTGGCACGACGCCGCTTTCATGTTCAGAAGCTGTCGGGACTTGCCGATACTCTGCCGGATTTTGAATTCCTGTGCCGGCATTACGACGAGCCGTCCCTGTATTTTGACATGATGGCGCGATTTTACCGGATCATGGCACGCATCGCGCCTTTGCTTGTCGGCACGGAGCTTCCGCCCGCCGATCCTCTGATCTCACGCGCCGTCGAATACATCGAGGCCAACTGTCACCGGCCGCTGAAGATCGCGACTCTTGCCGAGCTGTGCAATCTGTCCGAATCGCGGTTTTATACCCGCTTCCGCGAATCGGTGGGCTGTACGCCCATCGAATATAAGAATCGTGCCGCCATTGAGCGTGCAAAGCGTCTGCTCATTTCCGAGCCGGATATGACAGTGGAAGAAATCAGCAGCCGCATCGGATTTGAATCATCCTCCTATTCCCGCAGAGTTTTTCGCGGGATCACCGGAATGTCGCCGGGCGAATACCGCGCGGAACGATGGCGGCTGGGCGGCGACCGTTCCGCAGAAGCTGTCCTGCCGCGGAAAAAAATGAAGCTGACGGGGATACAAACCGGCGCACTGCTGCAGCGCGTGAACGATTTTTGCGAGACAGTGATCCATACGGAAAACGCGGATACGCTGACGGTCAGCATGGGCGAGCTTCAGAAGATCGCCGACAACACATGGCTGCTCACCGGCATCCCGACCGGCGGCCCCTACTTTCTCACATTCTCCGATGGTGAGGAATCGCTGACATTTACCGATATTTATGTGGGTGATCTGTGGCTGCTGGCCGGCCAGTCCAACATGGAGGGTGCAGGCTGGCTCCGCGAAAAGGATGTGGCATACACTGCGAATCCCTCTCCGCATCTGCGGGCGTTCTATATGAATGACGAGTGGAGACCGGCATCTCCCCAGCTTCATCAGCTCTGGGAGTCCGATGATCCCGCCCATCGCCGTACCTTTGCCGAAAACAGAGCGCGGGTCGAAGCGACAAGAGGGCTTCATCCTGCGGATTATCTGCAGACTCTGAAGCGGCGCAGTGTCGGCCCCGGCTTTTTCTTTGCCGAAGAGCTGTTCAAACAGACCGGTGTCCCCCAGGGCGTGATCCCCTGTGCAGTCGGCGGCGCTCCCATCGAAATGTGGATCCCCACGTCCGACGGCGACAATTACTACACCGCCGCCTATCGGCGGATCATCGCCTGCGGCAAGCGGATCCGCGGCATTTTCTGGTATCAGGGCGAGGGCTTTCCCGGAGCGAAGGAAGCGTATGCGGCCATGTTTGAATCCATGCGGCAGGGCTTCTCATCGCTGTGCGGCACGGCTGACCTGCCGACCGTCATGGTGCAGCCCTTCCGCTGTACCCTCCCGGGCGTTCTTGGCAACGACCACGCCGAGCGCATCTGGAGCAGATACCGGAACTATCTGCGGGACATCTGCCGTGAGGGAAAGAATCTGTCCGTTATTGCCACCAACGATCTGGAGCTTGACGACTGTATCCATCTTTCGGCGGATGCGCAGGAAAAGCTGGGCGGGCGCGCGGCGGATGCCATGCGGTATCTGACCGATGGCGCGGGATGTCCCGAGCCGGAGATCGAAGCGATCACTGTACACGCCCATCCCATCATCACGGAGTGGAGCGAACTGCACATCGCGTACCGGAATCTGCGCGGCAAGCTGACCTCCATCGGCTTCCCCGACGGCTTCATGCTCTCGGAAGGCGACGGAATCCCCTCCGTCGCTTCCATCCAGCATATCACGCTTGTCGGGAATGAAGTCCGCATCCGGCTCGAGCTGACACCGGACGAGCTTCGCCAGAGGCAGCTCTGGTACGGCTTCGGCCATCATTTCCACTGCAAGATCTTGGATGAGGGCGGGCATCCGCTGTTGTCACAAGGGCCGATTCCGCTGGCCGATATAACATCATAAGCAGAAATGAGGAAGACTATGAAAACAAGAATTCTGTCCGCCGACACCGTTTTTGAAAGTGACACCACTTACATTGCCGACCGGAAGCAATATGATTTCTATCCGTCCGACGACAACGAGGAGATCCACTGCTGGTGGACGTGCCTGAACAGCAGCGGCGCACCGCTCCGGGCGGTATTCGTCCTGCGGGATCTGCACGATGTCACCATTGACCTGGGCGGTGCGATACTGATGCTCCATGGCCGGATGCTGCCCTTTGCCGTATCCGGTTGCAAAAATATCACGTTCCGCAATTTTTCCATCGACTATGACCGCCCGTTCTACACAGAAGGCCGCATCCTCGCATCCGCGCCGGGGAGCATCACCATACAGATCCCCCCATCCTTCCCGTACCGCATCGAGGGGCACGATTTCATCGCCGTCGGTGAGACATGGGAGCACCGTCTCATCAAGGGCGATATGCTGTTCACGTCCATCGATCCCGAAAACGGCAGACGAAGCTGCGGCATCTTTCTCGGTCTGATCGGCGATGAGATCCATCCCCGGCCCAATCCGCCCGCCCCGATCCATCAGGTTCTGGCCGAGGATCTGGGTGACGGCAGGGTTCGCTTCACCAACATTCCGGACTACTTCCGTCCGCAGATCGGGCATATTCTGGTGATGACCCATGAGGATCGGAGAAAGCCGGGCTTCCTTCTGGAACGGAACACGGACACGGTCATTGAACACGTCCGCCTCCTGCACATCGGAGGAATGGGGCTTGTGGCGAATCTCTGCCACAACATCACGGCGAATTATTTCAGTATGTATCCGGAAGAAGGAAGTGACCGGCACATCACCATCAACGCTGACGGATTCCACACCTTCCATTCCACCGGACTCATCAAAATCGAAAACTGCCGGTTTGAAAATCTGCTTGATGACGCGATCAATATTCACGGCAATTATCTTGTCTGCATGGAGCAGAACGATGCGAAAAGCCTGACCGTCAAAGGGCCGGCCGCCGCTCTTTTGGACATGGACTATGTTCTGCCGGGGGATGAAGTTTTCATCTACCGGCAGAATACGCAGGAGATCCGCGCAGTCGGCACGGTGGAGCGCGCGGCCTATCTTCCGGGGGAAATGAAGATCCTCCGGCTCACGTTCAAGGAGCCGCTTTCCGCCGAAATCGAGCCGGGAGATATTCTGGAAAACCGCAGGATGCCGGAGATCGAGATCCGCGGATGCCGGATCAACTGCGGAGCCGGTGTGCGCATCTCCACCGGAAAGCGGGCGCTGATCGAAGACTGTTCGTTTGAAACCTTCGGCTTCTCCGTCCTGTTCTCCGGCGATATGAACTACTGGTATGAAAACACCGGCGTGAGGGATGTCACCATCCGAAACTGCATCTTTGACCGCTGCGGCTGTCCCGTCAAAACCGAATGCGGCTTCCAGCCAACGGAAAATGCGCCGTTTTATCACGAGAATATCCGCTTTATCGGCAACACGGTGATCGCACCCGTCGAAGCGGCCATGGTTTTTGACCGGGTCAACCATGTGGAAATGGCCGGGAATAGGATCACCGGCCTGCGCGATGGCCAGCTGCCGGTCATTCTGCGAAACTGCAGTCATGTGAGCGTAGAGTAATTGCATAGAATGGAGCGGTAAGATAACGCTTACCGCCAAAGCCGCCGTCATGCTGTCGGCGGCTTTTCTGTTTTCCAGTCCGTGCGAAGCTCTCCCAAATTACATGAAATTCCCACATTATCAAAAATAAAAGCTGTAAAACAGCAATCCTATGCTAAAATGTGTCAACTATATCGATTGACTTTTGTGCATCCTCGCTGTATAATATAAGTAATCAATCCCATTCTGCCGGGATTAAAGAAAGGTGTGACTCAAATGAAAGTATTTCTGGTTACAGATCTTGAAGGTGTAGCAGGTGTTATCAACGTCTGCGATTATGTTTACCCGGAAAGCCGGTACTATGAGCTTGCCAAAGAGCTTCTCACAGAGGAAACCAATGCGGCCATCGATGGTTTTTTTGCGGCGGGCGCAGATGAAATCGTTGTTCAGGACGGACACGGTCAAGGCGGCATCAATATCCTGAAGCTGGATCCCAGAGCCAAGCTCCAGCGCGGCTGGGTTGGACCTCACCCGTTCGGTCTGGATGACAGCTACGATGTAATGGCATGGGTCGGACAGCATCCCAAAGCCGGCACCGAATACGGACACATCTGCCACACCGGCACTCATGAAGTGCTGGATTATACCATCAACGGCATTTCCGTGGGCGAATTCGGAAAGATCGTCTTCCTCGGACAGCTGTACAATGCAGTCCCGATTTTTGCCAGCGGCTGTCTTGCCTTTACCAAGGAAGCTGCTGCGCTGGTCGAAGGAATCGAAACGGTCTACGTCAAGGAAGGCGTGATTCCCGGTAAGGGAGACGAGTGTTCCACGGAAGCATATCGTGCCCGCAATCTGGGCGCAATCCATATGCATCCCGTAGTCGCACGCAAGCGGATTCGCGAAGGTGCTGAGCGTGCTCTGCGCAGATTCCTTTCCGATCCGGAAAGCTTCCGTCCCACCAAAATTTACCCGCCTTATTCCAAGGTAGTTAAAATCCGTCCCACCAACGGCAAGCCCGGCTATGTAGACGAAAAAACCGGCTACACCGATCTGGCGGCCATCATGAACTGCTGAGCAGAACCATACTGACCGGAAGGAATTCTGTTTATGACATATTTTGATCTGCTTCAGAAAAGCGGCACCCGCCTGCTGATCACCGGCGACAGCCTCGCCTATAACCGCTACTCATACGATGATGGCGGAGATTCTCGCCCAAACGCATATGACTGCGGCGTCGGTATGGGCTCATGGGCCTTTGCGCTCCGTGACCGGATTTTCACCTCAGACCCTCAGTTTATCTACGGTGATGACCTGACGTTTGACTGTGAATCGACTGCGGGAATTGCCAATGACTCCGATGTCCCCAACACAGCCATGTTCGGCGGAAGGATCCGGACGCTGTATCCCACTGACAAAGCAGCATTTTCAGCAAAGATCCGCAGCGATATGCTGGTGCTCTATCTGCAGAAACGGCTGGATCATCCCTGTCTCTTTGATATTGCGGTGGACGGCGTTCCCGTGGTGCGTGACGTGGATACGCAGGGAGCCAAAGAAGATTTTGCCGGCTACGGCTTGCTGATCCTGTCTCTCCCCTGTGCGGCTGACAGGGATGTTCATACCATAAGCTTTACCAATATCCGCGGCCAATCTCCCGCGATCACGGTGGCCGGCATCGGCTCCAGACGAACCGATGTTGTGCTGAACGGCAAAGGCAGCCAGCAGGTCAGCTTCTTTATCGAAAATTTCGAGGATCGGATCGGCCGACACAAGCCGGATATTATCCTGCTGTCACTCTCTGCCAATGACCGCGTTTTTATCGCCCCCGATGTTCTTCGCCGCAATCTGACGGAGCTGTTCACCCTGATTTCAAATCAGCTTCCCGACTGCAAGGTTCTGTTTCTGCTGCCGCCGTCCTCACACAAGCCCGACGAACCGGAGCTTGATATGCATCCCTACACCAGTCTTCTGACTGCTGAGGCGTACAATCGCACGGTGGAATATGTATGCCGGTCGTTCCATGCGGATACACTGCGGATTTCCTCCCTGTTCGATGACAACCGCACCTCAGACTGGCGTTACGATAACATCCATTTGAACCGCGCCGGAAATGAGGTTCTTCTGGAAGCTGCTGCACACCGTCTCGGACTCAATTAATTCACATACCGGAAAGGAATATGTTATGGAAACCATCAAACGAATTGACATTCATGCACACGCCACCGCTTATCCGGAGCTGGTTCCTGCCAATTTCTACTCGCACGGACGCATTCTCGGCGGCGAAGAGCTGATCGAAATTTACGATAAGCTCAACATTGAGAAGGGCGTTCTTCTCCCCATCACCGCCCCGGAATCGCAGTGGATCACCATGACCAGCGAAAACTGCAAGGTCATCGCGGACAGACATCCTGACCGCTTTGTCTGGTTCTGCGGCGTGGATCCCCGCATGGGAAGCAATAATTCTGTCTCCAAGCTGTCCTATCTGCTCCATCACTACAAGTCCATTGGCGCAAAGGGACTCGGCGAGCTGACCGCTCAGCTTTATGCGGATGATCCGATGATCGACAATCTGTTCTCCGCGCTGGAGGAAAATGATATGCCTGTCACCATTCATATCGGCCCGAAATTCGGCGACTGCTACGGAATCGTGGACGAAATCGGTCTGCCCCGCATTGAGAAAATGCTCAAAAAGCATCCGAATCTCAAGCTGCTTGGCCATTCTCAGCCCTTCTGGGCAGAAATCAGCGACAATGTTGACAGCGAAAACCGGGGCGGTCTGCCTCAGGGTAAGGTGAAAGAAGGCCGTCTGATCCAGCTCATGCGGGAATATGGAAACCTGCTCTGCGATCTGTCTGCTCACAGCGGTATGAACGCAATGCGCAGAGATCCGGAATTCGCGGCAAGATTTATCGAGGAATTCTCAGACCGCATCTACTACGGCTGTGATGTTTGTGCCCCGATGAACACCCATCAGTATGAATTCAATGATTTCATCACCAAAATGCTGGCTGACGGTATGATCTCTGAGACAAACTTCCGCAAGCTGGTCAGAGACAACGCCGTAAAGCTTCTCGGACTGTAAGCTTCCGATGATGAAATCCCAACTGAACTTCGGTATTCTCGGCTGCGGCATGATCTCTCATGTCCACGCCAAGGCAATTTGCAGCCTCAGCAACGCCCGTCTTGCAGGTGCTGCGGACATTTCCCGGGAAAATGCTGAGAATTTTTCCAAGTCATACGGTATCCGGGCATATGACAGCTTCCATGCCATGCTTGAGGATCCGGAAATTGACGCTGTCTGCATCTGTACGCCAAGCGGCTTCCATGAACCGAATGCCATCGATGCGCTGGATGCCGGCAAGCACGTGGTGCTTGAAAAGCCGATGGCCCTCTCCACGGAAGGCGCAGATCGGATCGTGGAGGCCTGCCGCAGAAACAATCGCCTTCTCACTGTCATATCCCAGCTCCGCTTCTCTCCCGATATCCAGCGGGTCAAAACAATGCTCCGGCAAAACCGGTTCGGCAGGCTTGTTCTGTGTGATCTCAGCATGAAATACTGGAGGGATGAATCCTATTACGCCTCCAGCAGCTGGAAAGGCACATTCCGGTATGACGGCGGCGGCGCACTGATGAATCAGGGCATACACGGTGTCGATCTGCTCCGGTATCTGGCCGGAGATTTCACCGTAGTCAGCGGACTTTGCAGTACCATTCATCACCGGATCGAAGCAGAAGATACCGCTGCTGCACTGATCCGGTTTCAAAGCGGAGCCATGGGCGTTATTCAGACATCCACTGCCGCTTATCCCGGATTTGATCGCAGAATCGAGCTGACCGGTGAATGCGGCTCTGTGGTTCTGCGGGAAAACCGCATTGAACAGCTCACGCTCCGGGACGGTACATCGGAACGGTACGATGTGGGTGAAATGCAGATGTCCCGCGATCCGGCCGCTGTTTCCCATGATATGCACGCCCTCCAGCTTGCCAATCTGATCGATGCCGTAAACGGGGAAGCCCGTCTTCTGTCGGATGCAGAGGAAGGCCG
>SVSO01000128.1 GCA_015064195.1 Oscillospiraceae bacterium | reverse complement strand
GCTTTCCAGCAGCATGTGATACAGCCGGCGGAAGGGATGGTCGTCGTACATGCGGATCTCCTGTGCGATGATGCCCTGCTCCTTCTCCACCGTCTCCGGCGTGAAATAGGGCGTGGTGACAAAATCCAGCAGGATCTCCAGCGACTCCTTGAAATTGGAGGTGCAGGAGAACAGATATGCCGTCATGGTGTTGGAGGTGTATGCGTTGGCGTTCGCGCCGTATCTCGCATAGCGGGTGAAGGTGTCCTCGCCGTTCGGATTTTCGAACAGCTTGTGCTCTAAATAATGGGCGATGCCGTCGGGAACGACGGTGAAATTTTCATCCCCGGCCAGCTTGAACTTCGAGTCGATGGAGCCGTATTTGGTGGCGAAAAGTGCGTAGGTGGTGGACAGCTTCTTGGGGAACACATAGACCTCAAGGCCGCTCTTGTGGGTGTATTTGCAGTATTCTTCCTTCAGAAATTCACTGCGCTTGGTGATCCTATCATTCATCATCCGCGTCCTCCTCTCCTTTCAGCGTTCCGTTGAGGAAATAGATGGTATCGGTCGTCACACGGTTTGCCGCCGCGAGAATCTCCTCCCGCGTCACGGCCTGCAGGGATTCCACCACATCGTCGGGATCGCTGTTCATGCCGTGAAGCAGCCGGCCGAGATACCACGTCTCAAGCCCTCTCGCACTGTCCGACAGCTCCCGGTAGCCGTTTACGAGGCTGAGGAGCGCACTGTTCTGCTCCTCCTCGGTGAAATCGCCCCGTTTGACCGCATCCAGCTGATCGAAGATCGCTTTCTCGGCGATCTCCCGGTTGTCAACCTCAATACCGCTGGAGACGATCATCAGGCCCTTGTTGGCATCCGGTGAGCTGGAGCAGTAGTAGCAGAGGCTCATCTTCTCGCGGACATTCATGAAGAGCTTGGAGGTGACGCCGCCGCCGAAAATTTCGTTGAACATCATCATGGCGGGATATACCGGCTCGGAAAGCGTCACGCCGGTGCGGAAGCCGATGGTCAGCTTGCCCTGATTCACCGGCATATCCTCGGTGACAGTGCGCACTTTCTTGGCCTCCCGGATAATCTCCGTTTCGGGAATGGGCATGGGGTTTCGCTTGATGCCTGCAAACATGGCGGTGAATTTTTCCGCCAGCGCATCGGCATCGCACTGACCGACGAAGAAGATCTCCACCGGATAGTTTTCCAGCGCGTACCGGTACTGGGCATAGACGCTCTCCGGCGTGCAGGCGGCAACTTCCTCCGCTGTGCCCGTTTCGGACAGCCCGAACCGCTCGTTTTTACACATTTCCTCGATGCATCTTGTGCGTGCCCAGACCGCTTTGTTGTTGACCTTGGCCCGGATGGCATCGATGAGATTCTGCTTTTCGCTCTCGGTGTATGCCCCGTCAAAGGCATCTCCCTTTGTCACGGGATGGAGCAGCACATCCTCCAGCACCTCTGTCACCTCGGAGACAAGATCCTCACCGCCGATGGTGTAGGCACTGTCGATCATGCCGGCGCAAATGCCGAAAATCTGCATTTCGCCCCGCTTGGTATTGCGGGCGGACAGTCCGGATGCATAGAGATAATCCAGCTTTTTGTTCAGCTCCGCCATATTCGGATACTTCTCCGAGCCGCGCATCAGAATGGCGGGAATCAGCGCATTCTTTGCGGCGGTCTCTCTCTCCAGCGGCGCGATGAAATTCACCGACAGAAATCCTGTCTTGAATTTATCCACGGCAAGATAATGGAAGCGCACACCGTCGGCGAGCTGCTTGTGAATCAGACCCATAGTATTCTCACTTTCCCCGCGCATTGACAGGGCGCGGTATGTTAGTATCTATCATTTTACACCCTTTCTGTGACAATTTCAACATAGAAGCTGTAAATTTTCAAAAATGTTACGGTTCGAGCAAAAAATGCGGCAGCTCGTCGTCCGTTGTGTAGAGTCCGGGCATATCTGCGAGGATGGGATGCGAGGCGTGGGCAATGACCATGCAGTCAGCGGGAAGCGTGTCCGGCGGCGTTTTGTAAAGCGGCCCATGCCTGCCGAGAAGCAGTCTGTCCGCATCGCTGACATATTCCCACAGATAGTCATTTTCCCAGACCGCGCCGCATCCGTAGGCGAAGGTGAAATCGCCGTTCACAAAGCGGATGCCCACCATGGGATGCACCGATCGCTCAATCTCCGCAAAGGCGGCAAGCTCCATCGTCACCTCGCCGAAGCGGATGGATGTCTCCGATTCCCGGGAATAGGACATCACTTCCAGACCGTATTCCTCCGCCGCATCGAGAATGCCCGCCAGATACCAGCGTTCCTCATCGTCCATCGGCTCAGGCACCATCAGCCACTTTACCATCCGCCCATTACAGAGCGCACGGACAGAACCGGCGTGCTTGCGGTGAAGATGGGTCAGCACCAGTGTATCCACCGAGGTCCTGGCATTGGCCTTCAGTGCTTTCTGCACCTGAAACATGGACACACTCGTTCCGGCGGTCAGATCAATGACAATGCTCTCACCCGATGTGACCAGCACAAGTGCTTCATCCCGCTTGTACTGAACAAAATCCAGCGTATGCGTGTGAATGTGCGCCAGCTCCCACGTCTGCACGCAGATGAGATAGATCAGCGCGGATGCCGTAACAGGCGCGAGGGCATAGACCCAGCTCTCCACATTTTTGAGCATCATCCGCACGATGACGCAGACAGTCATGATAATGATGATCGGCGCGAAGAAATAGCGGAGGGAGATGAGGGGCGAAACGGATGCCATCCAGCCCACAAGGATCTCCACAAATCCCGCCAGCACCGTGATGATCCAGCCGAGCCGTCCGCAGAGAAAATGAAATCCGAGCAGTGCGAAGATGAGAAATGGCGGCATGAGCCATAAAAGCAGCTCGCAGATCGGCGTGAGCAGCAGCGTCGCCGGAACGGAGAGGAGAGAGACTTCGCCGAAATAGATCCACTGCAAAGGCAGCACGAACATGATAACGCCGAAGCTCACAGTCACCGCCGTGAATGCGCGCCGGAGCATGGCAAACCGCCGATCACTGCCGAAGATCCGATAGGAAAATTTCCGCGCATCGCCGGCGAACAGCAGAAGCCCCAGCGTGGCGGTGAAGGAGAGTGCAAAGCCTCTGTCACAGATGGCCGCCGGATCGCAGAGAACGATCAGCCCGCCCGCAAGAAAGAGCGAGGTGATGCTGTCACTGCGCCGCTCCAGAAAGAAGGAGGAATAGGCGATGATGAGCATGATGCCCGCGCGTACCACCGCCAGCGGGAATCCCAGCAGTGCCATGTAGAACAGAATAAATCCTACGGTGATGATATGCCGTGTGCGGTAGCCGATGCCGATGCGCAGAAGAAACTCCAGCAGCATTCCCGTGAGGATGGACAGATGCAGACCGCTGACTGCCAGCAGATGGATGGTTCCGGTGCTGATGAAATCCCGCCAGATCTTCCCTTCATGCTCCCGCTGACCCAGCAGAAGTGCTCTCGCCAGCATTTTGGTGTCATAATCGAGATAAAGCCCCATCTTCGCCGACAGATAGTCCCGCAGCTGTGTGAATCTCACCTCAAGATTCGGATGATAGCCGGTAAATTCCGCGTTTCCGACAGTATTGCAGGTGAACACATACCGATTCGACAGCATCGTCCCGGTGGTCACATCAAACGCGCCGTAAAATTCATCCAGCGGCACGAATTCCACATCGCAGGTGAAGGTATCGCCGGGAATGAGCCCTATGGCTGTCTCACTGGTGAGCAGGCCCTTCGCATTCACTTTTTCGCCGTCAAGCCGATTCATCCGTACCACATAAGTGGTGCAGAAGGAATACTGGCCGCGCACCTCAAGAATCGTGGCGTCGATGGTTCCGTCTGCGAGCTGATCGTACGGAGAGGCATACAGATCGAAGAATGCCCAAGAGGTGAGCATCATACAGCAAACGATGACCGCGGTCAGGATAAGAAAGGGTGTGGCCGGCATATTGCAGATCTCGTCCACATCCCGGCGGCGAAGAATGGCGGTGACAACAAAGATCGCGGCGATGGACAGAAGTGCGGGAAGCAGCTTCCACGGGCCCGGAAGAAAAAATCCCGCCGCTGCCGCAAGCATTCCGATACTGATGGCAAATGCAAGCGGTCGGCGGCGTAAGAAATTCATGTTTTTTTCATCCTTTCGTGAAGCATGATGCGGGGATAAATACGGTTTGCCACGATATCGGCAAACAGTCCCGGACGGTCAAGCATAGGCGAATGCCCTGCGCCCGCGACGGTAAAAAACTGCTTATCCGGGCAGTCCAGCTGCTCATAAAACCGGCGTGACAGCGAGATGGGCGTCATGGTGTCGCCCTCTCCGCTGATGAAATACATGGGTACATCATACCGGAGCGGATACCGGTACACCGAATATTCCGCCAGATCCCGGGAAATGATGCGGCGGTAGGTATCAAAAATATTGTGGGCATAGACGGTGGTATCGCGGAGGGAATAGGCCGGCGACCGGAGCACACTGCGCACATACCGGAACGCACCGGCAAGTCCCGCCGTGGTCTTGCGGAAATTGTACACGGTGGAATGCCGCCGCAGGATCATGCATTTGTCCGGCTCGATCCGATCGCCGTCCGGATACGGTGCAATGCGGCAAAGCTCCTCCTCAGAGCGGCGTTCCCGGCGCATTTTCACATCGCGAAGCACCGTATCGTAGCAGATGCGCTCGTTTTCCACAAAATCCACCAGCTGACCGATGCCGATATAGCCGAGGAAATGCTTTGGATACCGGCGCACCAGAGTTGTTCCCAGCACCGTGCCCCACGAATGGCCGGCGAGCAGGATCTTCTCCCTGCCGAACCGCTCCTTCAGATACATGACGATGTGCAGACAGTCATCCGCCATCAGATCAAGGGTGGGAACGATGCCGCTTTCCATGCCGGGCTCGTAGCTTTTGCCCGCGCACCGCTGATCGTAGTGGCACACGATGAAATGCGCCTCCAGTCCGCGTCCGAACACATGGGAGATGGGCATGAGCGGATTGCCAGGGCCGCCGTGAAGCATGAGCAGCACCGGCCGTGTCCGATCCCGGCCGCGGATCTGCATCGAATGGGTGCAGGAATTCACCCGGACGGACACCATTTCATCAATACCGCCCGCGTCCGATATTGCGCTCTCCCGCTTGACGCGCACTTTGAGAACCTCCACAACCATGCAGAAGCACACAACCGCAGCGGCGGCAAACAGAATGATGCGTATCACAATATCGAACATCGGGCAGTCTCCGGAATTTTTAATTATTTGATCTCTGCGTGACGGTCGGTGAGCGGGAGTTCAACGGTGCAGAGCTTGCCGTCCGCGACCGGCTGATATACGCCGCTCTCGGTGGTCACAGTGCGCGTCTTGCCGTCGGTGCAGACGAATGCGAACCGGCCGCCCTCATAGAGGGAATAAACGCCGCCGAATTCGTGCTTTGCAGCCATGGGCGCGTTGAATTTGTCGATGAGGCCCAGCACCGCCATGCCGTCCGTTACCGGAACGATGTTGTAAAGGCGGAAATCATCGTGATCCTTCAGCGTTACCTCCAGCACTTCGCCGCGCTTCAGCACGGTCACTTCGCCGCTGAAATGCTCGTAGATCACATATTCATCATAGTCCGCGCCGATGTCAGCCGCGCTGATGGTGCCGGTGACAGGGGATTCCTCGGAATCCAGATTGTAAGCCGCCACAACGCCGCCCACATCGTAAGTGTTCTTCACCTTGAAGATCTTCTTCGAGGTTTCGGGATCGCAGACGAGGCTCTCCTCGGTGGGAATTGCGGGATCGGCACAGCGGAGGATGCGGCCGTCGGAATAGCAGAGCGGCCTAAAAATCTCGGGGCGGCTGCGTCCGATCTTGTCGGAAACGTAGATGGGGCCGCCGGAAATGGCACGCAGGACGGAATTCTTGAGTGCCTGCTCATCGTCCGACCACCACATATCCCAGTCGCTCCAGAAGAACATACCCTGTACCAGCGAATTGTATGCGCAGGCCAGCAGATGTCGGATGAACCACGCACGGTTTTCCGGCTGGAAGTCGCCGGAGCAGCGGGAGATCGCGCCCTGAGGACGGTTGAACATATTCTCGCTGGCCATGCCCATGCAGTTGATGATGTTGTTATCAAAATGTGCGCCAACGGATGCGGAGATGGCATTCTGCATGGCGCGGGCTGCCTGTCCCACCGGATACACGTTCCGGTAGCCGTTGTAAACGCCGCCCTGATTGTCGATCTTCACGAAATCCGTGCCGCACTCCGCAAGGAAGGTGTGGAATGCATGGTAGAACATGAAGATCTTATCCTGCTCCATGCGGGGCATGAGTCTGCCGTTCGGGGTCTTGATGAGCAGATCCTTATATTTCTCCGCCAGTTCGGAATCGGGATCGATGGCGGCCCAATAGCCGTTGATGGGATGCCACATACCAACCTTCAGGCCGTATTCCTTCATTCTGGAGATGCAGTCCGCAAGTCCCTTCGGGAAACGCTTGGGGTCAGCCTCAAAGCTGCGGAGCTTGGAGGAATGCATGACGCCGAACATACCGGTGGCGCGGGTCAGCGTGTCGGGGATGTCCCGCAGCTGGTCGCATTCTGCCCACATATCGTCGATGATCGCCCACTTGACGGGGATGTTCTTGGCCTTCAGCTCCTCGCACTTTTCAAGCAGTCCCTCCGTGCTGACGCGGATCTCCATGGCGTCCCACGAGCACCAGCCGAGATATTCAAACAGCTCGTTGTACCGGCGATCGGCGCGAACCTTTCCACCGCTCTGAAGCACCTTCACAGCAAGGCGCGCGCAGTCGTTCATCAGCTTGTAGGGATCGCTTCCCTCACCGCAGATGAAAGCGTGGGTGTCGATCTCCGACAGGTCGGAGACGTTGGAATAGAGGTAGAACTCCATGCCGCCCTCTGCGCCGCGGATGGCCGTCTTGTAGATTTTGTCAACCAGCGGCAGGATGAATCCGTAGCAGCCACAGGGCTTTTTCCATAAAAGTGCCTGTGTGCGGTTCGGGATCTCCGAGAGCTCCTTGCCGAATTTGGGCTTGCACCAATGGTCGCAGTTCTGGAAGTTGGCAAACCAGCCCTCGACCTCACCGAGCGTGGGAATCGTAATGGCCGCCGCGCAGTCTGCATGGAGGCGTCCCTGGGGAAGTGCCGCCCTGACGGATACCACCGTCAGGCCGTCGATCTCCTCGGAGGTGACGGCAAACTGTCCGTCCGCAAAGTCAAAATGCTCATCCTTATCCGCCAGCATATACCACGGCTTCATATTCTCGAGAATGTTCATGATCGTTCATCCTTTCAAACTATCATTATGCTTTGAGTTTCGCATTTTTGAAGATTCCGGCATCCACCGGATTGTTTTTCTTATCGGGAAGCGTGTAGACTCTGCCCACGCCCTCATATTTCGCGCCGGCAAAGCTGTTGTAGGGCAGCAGCTCCACAGGAGAATCGCCGACGATTGCTGAAATCGCAGACAGATTTTCCGGCGTATCGGTGATGTCGGGGATCAGCGGCACGCGGATGGTGAACGCTTTTCCCGAAGCCTTCAGCCGGGCGAAATTTTCGAGGATCAGACCATTGCTCACCCCGCAGTATTCCCGGTGCATGGCATCATCCGCCAGCTTGATGTCCATCATCACATAATCACAGCGGGAAATGACCGCCGTGAATTTGTCCGCCGGACAGAAGCCGCAGGTCTGGATTGCACGGTGTACGCCGGAGAGTTTATCAAGCAGCTCGCAGACGAAATCCGCCTGCAGGGTCGGTTCACCGCCGGAAATGGTGACGCCGCCCCCCGATGACGCCATGAAATCCGCATTCTGCAGCAGTTTTTTCGCCAGCGCATCCGCTTCCCAGACCGTTCCGGCAACGGATACCAGTCCGTCGGGACAAGCGTGGAGGCATCGGTCAAAGGGTTTGCACTCCGGATGCTCGCAGGGACGTCTGCACAGCCCGCATTTCCGGCATCGGGCCGTGCGCACCATCAGCTCCGGATGGGGCGAAAGCCCCTCCGGATTGTGACACCATCTGCA
>SVSO01000127.1 GCA_015064195.1 Oscillospiraceae bacterium | reverse complement strand
GAGGAAGCGTGGATACGCATCAGCTTGCCCGGATCGACGCAGAACATACCATAGGGGTAATAATCGCGCAGATCCTGCTTGTTGGTGAAGGGGAGCTTTGCGAGATCATCCACGGAATGGATGTCCTCCGGCTTCACACCGGCAGCGTCCATGCGCTCGCGGTACATGGGCATATTCTTGTAAACATGATAAACGGTGCGCGAAAGATTGTAAGACTGAAGATGATAGATCTGGTCGCGCGGTGCGGTTTCCATGAGTTCGTTGAAATACTTTGCCATTGTTATCAGTCCTTTCAAAATAGATATCTTATGCTTTGTGAGCCGCACCGAGGGCGAACGCCTTCATATTCAGCTCAAGGAATTTCTCCGGAACGGACATCCGGATCGCTTCATGCAGGATCCCGGTGTCAAAGCCGAGGGCATTGGCCATCAGACCGATGAGGGCCACGTTGACCGCCTTTTCACTGCCCGCCTCTCTTGCGATGGCCAGCGCATCCGCCGCGATCACATTCGCGCCGGCCGCCTTCATCTTGGAAACCAGCTCTGCGGGATATTCCGCCGCGCCGGTGACAACGGGCATGGGGTTGATCTGCTGGGTATTGGTGATAACAACGCCGTCTTTTTTCAGGAACGGCAGCCATCTTGCGGCTTCCAGCAGCTCGAAGGACATGATGATGTCCGCCTCACCCTTGCAAATGACCGGAGATGCCACCTTGTCGCCGTATTTGACATAAGTGACCACCGAGCCGCCGCGCTGACTCATGCCGTGAACCTCGGACACCTTCACGTCGTAACCGCTGAGCAGTACCGCGTTGCCGAGGATGCGGCTGGCGAGGAGCGATCCCTGACCGCCCACGCCGACTATCATTATATTTTTTGTAGCCATTTTTATTCTCCCTATATCGATTGTTCCAAATGAGAAGCTGGATCGGTTCCGCCCGTGCCGGATCGCGCCGTGTCGGTGCGAAGATCCAACTTCATTTCGGAGCAATTAAATTTATTGAATTGCTCCGAATTTGCACATCTGCTCGCAGAGGTGACAGCCGTTGCAGAGGGTCGCGTCGATCTTCGCCTTTTTGTCGGTGATGGAGATGCACGGGCAGCCGATCTTCATGCAGGACTTGCAGCCGATGCACTTGTCAGCGTCCACGGTCAGCGGCGCATCGTGCTTCACATATTTGAGCAGTGCGCAGGGACGGCGGCAGATGATGACGGACGGACACTTCGCCGCCAGCTCCTCTTTGAGCACCTTCTCCGTTTCAGCCAGATTGTTGGGGTCAACGATGCGGATGTGCTCCTCGGCAACGCCTGCGGCAAGACAGATATTCTCCAGCATGATGCCGGTAACAGGCTCGCCCTTCAAGGTGTAGCCGGTGCAGGGATTCTGCTGATGGCCGGTCATGCCGGTGATACTGTTGTCAACGATCACGACGGTGGAGATGCCCTTGTTGTAGGTGATGTCAACGAGGCCGGTGATGCCGGAATGCATGAAGGTGGAGTCGCCGATGACGGCTACGCACTTGTCCTCCTCGCCGCGCACCTTGGCAAAGCCGTGGAGTGCGGAGATGGATGCGCCCATGCAGAGGGTGGTGTCCATGCCTCCGAGAGGCGGTGCGGCACCGAGGGTGTAGCATCCGATGTCGCCGGAAACATAGAGTCCCAGCTTTTTGAACAGGTAGAATACGCCGCGGTGGGGGCATCCGGGGCAAAGCACCGGCGGACGCACGGGAATGTTTTCGTCGAGAGTGTAGCAGTCAGCGGTCTTGGAAAGCAGCTTTTCCGCCAGCAGCTCCTGGGAGAATTCGCCGATGATGGGCAGCAGATTCTTGCCGTCGCAGGCGATTCCCATGGCCTTCACGTGAGTCTCGATGATGGGATCCAGCTCCTCGATGACGATGATGCGCTCGTATTTCGCCGCGAAATCCGCAATGAGCTTCGTCGGCAGCGGATTGACCATGCCAAGCTTTAAGTAGGATGCGGAATCGCCGAAGGTTTCCATGGCGTAGCAGAAGGACGGGCCGGCGGTGATGATACCCAGCTTTGCGCCGTCATTTTCGATGACCTTATTGAAGGGGCAGTTTTCCGCAAATTCCGCAAGATCGGCAAGTCTCTGCTCCACAACCACATGGCGGCCGCGGGCATTGGCGGGCATCATGACGTGCTTCGACGCATCCTTGGTGTAAGGCTTCACCGGCACATTTTCCCGCTCGGAAAGCTCCACCACAGACTGGCTGTGGGAGACGCGGGTGTTGAGACGGAGAATGAAGGGCGTGTCGAATTTCTCGGAGAATTCGTAGCCCAGCTTCGTGAATGCAAGGCACTCGCCGGAATCGGAGGGCTCCAGCATGGGCAGCTTCGCCGCGATTGCATAATGGCGGGAATCCTGCTCATTCTGCGAGGAATGCATACCGGGGTCGTCGGCAACACCGATGATGAAGCCGCCGTTTACGCCGGTGTAGGAGGTGATGAACAGCGGGTCAGCGGCCACGTTGAGGCCAACGTGCTTCATGCCGCAGAAGGAACGTCCGCCGCCGATTGCCGCACCCAGTGCAGCCTCCAGCGCAACCTTTTCGTTGGGCGCCCACTCCGCGTAGATTTCCTCATATTTTGCCGCAGCCTCGGTGATCTCCGTGCTGGGCGTGCCGGGATAACTGGAGACGAAATGTACGCCGGCTTCATAAAGGCCGCGCGCCACGGCTTCGTTTCCAAGCATGATTTTTTTCATATGTATTTCTCCCAAATCAAATTATTTCTGGCGGTTATCGATGACGCGCTTTGCCTTGCCGACGAAGCGTTCCAGCGACTTCGGCTCAACGAGATTGATCTTCGCGTCAAGTCCCAGCACCGTCTGCAGCTTATGGCGAACCTTCAGCTGGAGATTTTCAAGATCGCGGTAGCTGGTGAGCACGGAGGGATCGGAGACCTCGATGTTGATCTCGAAGGTGTCCATGTAATTCTTCGTGCCGAGAACGATCTGATACTGCGGGCCGACCTCGGGAATGGAGACGAGCACCGATTCGATCTGCGTCGGGAACACGTTGACGCCCTTGATCTTGAGCATATCGTCCGCACGTCCGAGGGGCTTTTCCATGCGTGCATGGGTACGTCCGCATTCGCACTTTTCGTAGTGGATGCGGGAGATGTCCTTAGTGCGGTAACGGAGCAGCGGGATGCCTTCCTTGGAGAGGGTGGTGACGACCAGCTCGCCCTCATCGCCCCGCGCCTTGACAGCACCGGTGGCGGAATCGATGATTTCGGGCAGGAAGTGATCCTCCGCGAAATGCATTCCGCAGCGATAGCGGCATTCGCCGGAAACGCCGGGGCCGCAAAGCTCGCTCATGCCGTAGTTGTCGGTGGCGAACAGATTCCACGCTTCCTCCACCTTTGCGCGCATCTCATTGGAGCAGCCCTCCGATCCGAACAGACCGAGGCGAATATTCAGCTCTCTGCAGTCGATGCCCATATCCTTGGCGACCTCTGCGATGTAGAGGGCATAGGAAGGCGTGGAAACGAGAGCGGTCGTGCCGAAATCGCGCATTAATTTCAACTGCTTTTCGGTATTGCCGGTGGAAGTGGGAACAACGGTTGCGCCGATCTGCTCAAGGCCGTAATGGAGGCCCAGTGCGCCGGTGAACAGGCCGTAGCCGAATGCGATCTGCACGATATCGTCAGCCGTTGCGCCTGCCGCGACCACGAGACGGGACACGCAGTCCGTCCACATCTGCATATCGTTTTTGGTATAGCCTACAACGGTGGGATTGCCCGTGGTGCCGGAGGATGCATGGATGCGCACGATCTCGCGCTTATCCACGGCGAACAGTCCGAAGGGATAGGTATCGCGGATATCATCCTTGGTGGTATAGGGAATATGCTGAATGTCGCTGAGTGCGGTGATTTTGTCAGCGGTGATGCCGACCTCATCCAGTCGTTTTTTATAGAACGGAACGCGATTGTAGCAGTAATCCACAAGATTTTTCAGCTTTTTCAGCTGAAGCCGCTCCAGATCCGCTCTGTCCATGGTTTCGATTTCTTGCTGCCAGAACATGATTTTGCCCTTTCTTCATCAGGTATTGATATGAAAAATATCTCAATATAACATTATAATATAAATTTTGCTGTATGTCAAGGCAATTTATGAAAATTATCCGATAAAGTCGAATTCGATATCATAAATGTTGACCGTGTCGCCATCCTGACAGCCTTTTTCGGTCAGCGCATCGATCACGCCCGTCTGCCGCAGGATTCTCTGGAAGAAGCCCACCGATTCGCGATCGTCGAAGTTGACCGATTCGATGAGCTGCATGAGCCATTTGCCCTCCACGCAGTACACGCCGTTGACATTTTTCACGATGATCTCCCGCTCTGCGGACTCGTCGAACGCCGGCATTTCCGGTTCTTCCGACTCATAGATGGTGAGCGGCGGCAATTCCGCCAGCAGCTCAGCGGTGCGGTACATGAGCTTATCCACGCCCTCTCTCGTTGCGGCGGAGATATAGAAAAGCTCTGCGCCCAGCTCATTTTTCACATAATCCTCAAAGGCATCGAGATCCACGCACTCTCTGTCGCAGGCATCGATCTTATTGGCGGCGAAGATCTGCGGGCGGGATGCCAGCTCGGGGCTGTATTTTTCCAGCTCCTCATTGATCTTCCGGATATCCTCCGTCGGGTCACGTCCCTCCGCGCCGCTCACATCGACCACATGGATGAGCAGTCTGCACCGGTCAACATGGCGCAAAAAGTCATGGCCGAGACCCGCGCCATCCGCCGCGCCTTCGATGAGGCCGGGAATATCCGCGCAGACGAAGCCCTTGCCCTCGCCTGTTTTGACCACGCCCAGCTGAGGCTGGAGTGTTGTAAAGTGATAATTTGCGATCTTCGGGCGTGCGGAGCTGATGACTGACAGGAGGGAGGATTTGCCCACGTTGGGGAAGCCGACGAGGCCCACATCCGCCAGCATTTTCAGCTCCAGCGTGACGTCCATCTCCTCGCCGGGCAAGCCGGGTTTAGCGAATCTTGGGATCTGTCGTGTCGGGGTTGCGAAATGCCGATTTCCCCATCCGCCGCGTCCGCCTTTCAACGCGGTGAACGGTTCGCACTCGGACATATCCTTAATGATCCGGCCCGTTTCGGCATCGCGGATGACCGTTCCCGCCGGCACGAGGATCGTAACGTCCTCGCCGTTTTTGCCGTGGAATTTCTCCGTGCCGCCGTCACCGCCGCGCCCGGCCTCAAACTTTCTCTTATACCGGAACGCCAGCAGCGTATTGGTTCCCTCGTCGATCTTGAACACGACATTTCCGCCGCATCCGCCATCTCCGCCCGAAGGTCCGCCCTCCGCAACGAATTTCTCCCGATGAAACGCGACGCATCCGTTACCGCCGTCGCCCGCTTTTATATGAATTGTTACGTTATCGATAAACATGGTTTGTCCTTTCTGGTTTGTTTGTTATGGGGAGACGGTCGCTTTTCGAGAAAAGCTCCGCAAAAGCTTTATTAGAGGGATTATTTTGCGCTCCTCTCAAGATTCTTCCGTCTCGTTTCTCCATCTCTCCCCTGTTTCTTTTGCGGACTGTTATCCCTTCCCTCGCGCCTGACGTGGCGTTTGGGCGATTTATTCTATCTTCACCTACAGCAGTGAAACAATCGCTATATCTGCGCCGCGTCTATCGCGCTGTCTCTGTTTTGTGCTGCCGCACGGGCGCGGCGCGTTTTATTTTTGTGCGATCACAGTTCTCGCGTTGGTTGTTATGCTCGCGTTGGTTATAAACTAAAGCTGTGGGGGAGCAAGTCGGAGAGCTTGTAGATTCTCATTTCTTCCCCGCTCTCTCCGGCGCAGATCACTCTCATGTTGCCGAATTCTGCCAGCGCTTGTCGGCAGATTCCGCACGGGGTGATGGATGCATCTTTGCCCACGCAGGCGATGGCGATGAAATTTCTTTCGCCTGCTGTGATGGCTGCGCCCAGTGCTGTCCGTTCCGCGCACGTTCCTGCGCCGAAGGATGCATTTTCAAAGTTGCAGCCTGTATAGATTTTGCCGCTGTCTGTGAGGATTGCCGCGCCGACGTGGAATTTTGAATAGGGGGCATATGCATTTTTTCTTGCCTCTCTTGCCGCCTCAATGAGCATTTTATCGTCCATCAATTTTCTCTCCCGATCATGGCGATCAGCTCATTTTCATCGATGACGGGGATGCCCAGTGTCTGTGCTTTTGTCAGCTTTGAGCCTGCATCCTCGCCTGCCACCACGTAGCTTGTTTTTTTCGACACCGAGCCGCTGACCTTGCCGCCGTTTTTTTCGATGAGTGCGCCCGCCTCATCCCGTTTCATGGTGGGCAGTGTGCCGGTCAGCACGAACGTCAGTCCTGCGAGGCTGTCGCCCTTTATTTCCGTTTCCTGCGTCATATCGATGCCGCACGCTTTCATCTCGTCGATGAGCGCGCGGGTTTCCGGCTGTGCGAAGAAGTCCACGATATAGCGTGCCGTGATTTCTCCCACGTCGTCGATATCGCACAGTGCCTCTTCATCGGCGGCCATCAATGCATCGATGCTGCCGAATTTCGCCGCCAGCACCTGAGCGGCCTTTGCGCCCACCTGACGGATGCCCAGCGCATAGAGGAACCTTGCGAGGCCTGCATTTTTCGACGCTTCCACGGCGGCGATGAGATTTGCCGCGCTCCGCTCGCCCATGCGTTCCAGCTGCACGAGCTGATCCTTCTGCAGGTGGTAGAGATCGGCCACCGTTCTGACGAGGCCTTCTCTGTGGAGGGCAGCGACGAGGGATTTTCCGAGGCCGTCGATGTCCATGGCATCGCGGGAAGCGAAGTGAGACAGATTGCGGAGCAGCTGTGCAGGGCAGGCGGTATTGGTGCATCGGAAGAACGCCGAGCCGCCGGACTCCTCATCGTCCGCATCGGAGACCACATGACCGCCGCATTCGGGGCATCGCTCCGGCATAAAGAATTCGGTCTCCGAGCCGTTTCGTTTCTCCTTGACCACGCTCACCACCTCGGGGATAATGTCGCCCGCCTTGCGCACGATGACCGTATCGCCGATCTTAATATCGCGCTCGCGGATGAAATCGAGATTGTGCAGGGTGGCGCGGGAGACGGTCGTTCCCGCAAGATGCACCGGTTCGAGGACGGCATTCGGCGTGAGGACACCGGTGCGTCCTACCTGAATGACAATATCGGTGAGCTTTGTCTCTTTTTCCTCCGGCGGATATTTATACGCCACCGCCCACCGTGGGGTTGACGTTGTCTCGCCGATGGTTTCGCGCAGTGCCAGATCGTTGACCTTCACCACCGCGCCGTCGATGCCGAAGGGGAGGGATTCTCTCGCCGCGCCGATCCGTTCGATGGCGGCCACCACCTCATCGGCGGTTTTCACCACGGAAAAATCGGGCAGGACGGTAAATCCCACGGAAGCCAGCCAACGGAGGCTGTCGGAATGGGTCGAAAATTCCTTTGAACCGGTCTGATAGTTGAAGATGAAAATATCCAGTCCCCGGGACGCGGCGATTTTGGGGTCAAGCTGACGGAGTCCGCCCGCCGCCGCATTGCGCGGATTGGCAAAGAGCGGCTCACCCTCCGCCTCCCGCTTTTCGTTGAGTGCTTCAAAGGTGCGGCGTGACATATACACCTCGCCGCGCACCTCCACGTAAGGCTCATCCGTGTCGATATTCAGCGGGATCGTGCGGATGGTGCGCAGATTTTCGGTCACATCCTCGCCCACTCTGCCGTCGCCCCGCGTCGCACCGCGCACAAACGCGCCGTTCTCGTACACCAGCGACACCGAAAGGCCATCGATCTTGCATTCCACCGTGAATTCCACGTCCGGGTCGTACTCCTTCATCCGCGCGGCGAACGCGCGCACCTCGTCAAAATCGAACACATCGGACAGACTGCCCAGCGGCACATTGTGCGTCACCTTGGAAAAAGCATCCAGCGCCTCACCGCCCACGCGCTTGGTGGGGGAATTGGCATCCGCCAGCTCCGGGTGCGCCGCTTCCAGCTCGCAAAGCTCGCGGAACATCCGGTCATATTCAAAATCGGAGATCTCCGGGTCATCGAGAATGTAA
>SVSO01000126.1 GCA_015064195.1 Oscillospiraceae bacterium | reverse complement strand
CAGCTTTACCACCGCGTGGGATTTCTCCATCACGCCGGAGCAGATCGTGGATGCGCACGACTGGCAGATGTCTCAGATGCGCTGGCACGGCGACGGATTTCCCATGTTTCCCACCACAAAATTCGGCGCAGGTGCAATGGCCGCCTTTCTCGGCTGCACGCCTGTCTCCATGCCTCACACCGTCTGGTTCACGCCGCCCCGGGAGAATATTCCCATCGAGGAGCTGCATTTTGAATTCGACGAGAACAACCGATACTACCGCCGCGTGATGAATGTCATCGAGGCCGCCATGGACAAATGGCACGGTCAGGTAGTCACCGGCATGGTGGATCTGGGCGGCATTCTTGACGTGCTGGCCAGCTTCCGCGGCACGGAAAATCTGCTGATGGATCTCTATGACGATCCCGACGAGGTGCTTCGCTGTGTGGATGAGCTGCAGAAGCTGTGGTTCTTCTATTTTGACAAGATCAACGCCATGCTCGCACCGGAAGCGCGGGGCTATTCCTATTGGTACGGCATCTTCGGCGAAGAGCCGGGCTACATCCTCCAGAGCGATTTTTCCTACATGATCAGCCCCGATATGTTCCGCACCTTCGTCGCGCCGGAGCTTGCCGCCTCCTCCGCCCGCATTAAAAACGCCGTCTATCACATGGACGGCATGGGACAGATCCCCCACCTTGATCAGCTTCTCGCCATCGATGGCATCAAGGGCATCCAGTGGGTGCCGGGAGCGGGCGCACCCTCCGAGCAGAACTGGGACGAGCTTCTCGAAACGATCCTCGCGTCGGGCATCAAGCTTCTGTCCCTCAATCAGAATCCGGACGGAACACCACGCGCGATCGCGAAAGATCCCGGTCAGCTCTACTTCTGGGAAAAGAATTTCCCCCTCGACCGCATCGATGCGGCCAAAGCGTACGGTGCGCTTTACGGCATTGATGTGAATATCGACTGAATCGCACAAAAGCCGCCGCAAGGCGGCTTTTTGTATTGACAATCCGCCAAACGTATGCTATAATGAAAAAAAACGGAGGGAGGCACATCATGGAATCTTCACAGAAGCTCAGCGATAGTATCCGCTACAGCGAGCAGTACATCTCCGGCCTCGGCTCTTACCATTCCCCTCACGAAATGCTCACCATCGTCTATATTGCGGACACCGGCTCGGACGGCGATTTCGACTGGCTCATCAATGAGAAGAAATATCACATCTCCGCCGGCGATTTTGTGCTGTTCAACCATTCCGATTCCCGGTTGCCGCTGGTGCGCCGCAGTCTCACCGACATCCGCATCCACGTCATCCGATTCTTCCCCGTAGCTGTGTTCGGCTTCGACCCGCTGGAGATCTTCTGGGGCGGCGCACGGACACACCGAATTCCGGCAAACATGGGCGCAGGCCTTCTCCCGACCTTCAATCGGATAGCGGACGAATGCAGGCGGGATGACAGCTTTTCTCTCGAAGCGGCGAAATCCGCCCTCCGTCTGCTGCTCATCGACATGGCCCGCATTCTCCCTGAATGCGGCGAGATCTCCGCCGTTGACCGCACCGCACAGTCCCACGCCGCGCTCCTCGCCCACATCGTGAATCACCTGCGTGAGCACATCGCCGAGCCGCTCACCATCAAAAGCGTCGCCGCCGCTTACGGAATCAGCGAATCCTCCCTCTCCCGAATGTTCAAGCAGCTGCTCAGCATGAGCTTTCCCGACTATCTGCGCCGACTGCGCATTCAGCGGGTGGTCTATCTCGTCACAGCCAAGGGTCAGGGCGTGCTGGATTCGGCACTGGAGGCGGGATTCGGCAGCGTCTCCGGCTTTTACAAGAGCTTCCGCGCCGTGATCGGAACATCCCCCAGCGAGCACTTCAAATCCATCCGATTTCCGGAAAAGTAGAACATTCTGTAAAAATCAGCATAGATTTTCCGCAAAAAATCCTGTAAAATGATAATAGCATCGTTTGCAGAAAATCCACAAAAACCATCAAAGGAGAACGCACATGAAACAATCCTACGATCTGCTGATCCTCGGCGCAACCGCCCTCGCATCGGGTATTCTCGCCGCCAATCCAAAGCTTTCCGCCGTCGTGCTGGAATCCTCCAGCCTCGCCGCCGGCGAATTTTCAAATGCATACAAGGGCGGCAATGCGCCGGACTTCGCACCGACCACCGCCGCCGCATCCGACCTGAAGGACGAATGCATCCGCCGCAAGGTATTTTTTGACGGCGCGGAATGGCTGCCCGCCATCACGCCCATCATCGCGAACCGCATGGCAGATTCCGGCGCGGATCTGTACTTTTTCGCCGGTCTGAAGGAGATCGCGGCGGAGGATGACGGCTACCGCGTCACCTTCAGCGGCTTCGGCATCGATCACAGCTTCACGGCAAACAGGATCATCGACACCACGTCAAAATTCGTCTCCCACGCCTTCTTCGGTGCATCTGAGCCGGAGATGGCACAGATCACCCTCAATCATTACGATGGGGAGCAGACGCTCCACAGCCTTCCCTGCGGCGACGACATTGCATCGGCGCGGGCAGAGCTGGTGAAAAGCAACGAAAACATCCTCAAAATCGCCACGGAGCTTTGCTATTCCCCCGCCGCATCCCGCATGGACTTCGGCGCGGCGGCATGGATCCCCTCGGCGGCATATGACAATTTCCTCGCGGCGTATGATGCGGGCGCGTCGGCGGCATTGCCCTCCGGCAAAGCTTCCACTTCCGCCCCCGAAGCCGTGCAGGACGGCGCGTTCGACGTGATCGTCATCGGCCTTGGAACAGCCGGTGCCATCGCCGCTGTCACCGCCATGGAAGAAGGCCTGCGCGTGCTGGGGCTGGAAAATCTCCCCGTTGGCGGCGGTGCGGGAACGGCAGGCTCGGTGCTGGGCTATTATTTCGGCTACAAGGGCGGCGTTTACCGTGCACTGGATGAACGTGCGAAAGGCTACAACAGCAAATTTGTCCCCACCGGCGGCATCGGTGCGGATCAGAAGATTCTCGAAATCGATGCATCGCTGGCAGGCAGTGATTTCCGCTACGGCGCGATCTTCACCGATGTGAAAAAATCCGGCAATCGCGTCACCGGCGCGGTGTGGTATGAAAACGGTGTCCGTCATGAAGCCGATGCCAAATTCGTCCTCGACTGTTCGGCGGATTCGGCGGCACTGGTAAACGCCGGATGCGAGATGCTGGGCGGACGTGCCATCGACGGCGCAATGCAGCCCTTCTCCTGCGTTTATTACAAATATGTGAACGGTCGTCTCGGTTACGGTTACGTTGACAACGGCCGCGTGAATCAGTACGATCCCGACGATTTCGGCCGCTCGGTCATCAAGGCAATCTCCTCCCACGTCCACCTGCGGGATTCCTATCACAAGGAATACATGGGTGTCGCGCCCCTCATCGGCCTTCGCGAGGGCTGGCGCATCGTGGGCGAGGAAACGGTGATCTTCGCCGACATGATCGACGGAAAATGGCCGGTGAAGCCTGTCTATTACGGCTGGTCGAATCTGGACAATCACGGCAAGGACAATATGCTGGAGTCGCGGATCTACGAGGATTGGAACTCCATCTGCGGAATGTGGGGCTGGGGCGTATGCCTGCCCGTTCCCATGGGCGCGCTCATTCCGAAGGGCGTGGACGGCATTCTCGCCGGCGGTCGAAACGTGTCCGTTGACCACGACATCGCCATGGGTCTTCGCATGAAGGATGACGCGCAGAAATCCGGCGAAACGGCGGCAAGACTGGCGGCAATGGCAATCCGCGGCGGCATTTCCGCAAAGGATGTGGATGTGGACGAGCTCCGCACAAAGCTGTATGCGTCGGGATGCCTGAAGGCGGAGGACGAGATCATCCGCATCGAAAAGCAGAAATGCGACGAGGTGTACGAATTCCCGCTGTGGTGCGATGACGATGCGGCCATCACCGAAGGGCTGGCATCGGATGCCCCCGCCTACTTCATGTGGTCGGCGCGCTCCCTCGGCAAGCGCGGGCTGCTGACGGCGCTGCTGGATTCCGACGATGAAAAGACCCGCATCAACGCCGCGCTGACCCTGACGCTTCTCGACGAATCCTCTGAGAGAATCGTATCGATCCTCACGGATGCGGCGGCAAAACGGGACGGCTACATCGCAAAAGCGGGCAGAAAATACATCGTTCCCCGCTCCATTGCGGCCATCAGTGCGCTGGGACGGATCGGCGCGGCAGATGCTGTGCCCGTGCTCCTCGGTATGATCGCCGACGAGGGCTATCTTGACGAGATCCCCTTCGAGCCGTACGATCTGATGGTTGACCGGGAGGACTTCGTGTTCCAGTACCGGGCAAATCTCATCTCCGCCCTCTGCCGGATCGCGGCGAAAAATCCGGAGATCGCAGGCGAAATCAAGGCAAAGCTCACCGCGTTCATGGACGGCAAGCGGCTGGCGGTGTCCATGATGGGCCCCATCATCCGCTACGATGACACGCCGGTATTTGCAAAAATGATCGATTCCATTTAAACGGCAAAACGCTCTCTGCTTTGTGCAGAGAGCGTTTTTTGATGTTATTTCTTGCCGAACAGTCCGCCGAGTGCGTTCTTGAGGTCGCCCAGCTTTTCGCCAACGTCCTCTTTGGCATCATCAAGCTTATCCTTCGCATCTGCGATGGCCAGCTTGCTCTTAACGCCGTCGATGATCTTTTCGATGGCTTCGTCGGGCAGGTCAACGCCGATGAGCTTTTCAATGGCCTTGATCGGCTCGGTCTTGAACTGCGCTCTGAGGGCATCGTCGTTCTTGATCTTGCCGACGATTTCTTCAATTTTTGCTTTGATATCTTCCATGTTCATGGGTGGAATCCTCCATAAAATCAGTTTGCATTCTAAGTATATCACATTTGTGTCCAAAAATCAAGGCTTTGCGAAAATTTTCAGCGAGTGTTCACGAGATGTTCACTTTTTTCGCCAGAAGCTTGACATTCTCCGCCAAACGTGGTATAATGTTACCATCATCAAAAACAAGGAGCGTGAGAAGTCTTGAAGCTTTCCAGCAATTTCATTTATTTTCACAACGAGCTTGGTCTGAAAAAAACCATCGATGCCTTTGCGGATGCCGGATTTGATGCCATCGATTTCAATGCCGACCTGCAGGAGTATTACACCGACGAGCATGACCGGGATTTTTACAGGGAAATCCGCGCTTATGCCGCCGATCGGGGCATCACCTTCGATCAGACCCATGCGCCCTTCGCGTCAAGCTATGCGGAGGAAGATCGGTCGGCGCGGCGGTTTGGCGAGATCGTGAAAAGCATGGAGCATTCTGCGTGGCTTGGTGCGCAGATGGTCGTGGTGCATCCCTGCGCTCATATCGGCTGTGATACGGAGAGCGGTCGGGCGGAAATGTTCGCGTACAACCTGGATTTCTACCGGAAGCTGCTGCCGTATGCGGAGGAATACGGTGTGAAGATCGCCATCGAAAACATCAGAGGCACAATCACGGAAGCACCGGAGGGCCTGCTTTCGCTGCTGGATGCCCTTGACAGCGGGATGTTCACCGTCTGCTTTGATGTGGGACACGCCAATCTGTCCGGCGATCCCGCAGTGATACTCCGTCAGATCGGCGGACGGATCGGCTGTACGCACATTCACGACAACGACGGCAAGCGGGATATACACACACTCCCCCATCAGGGCATCATCGACTGGGAGGCCGTGATGCGCGCGCTGGCCGAGGTTGGCTATACCGGCAACCTCAACTACGTAGCCGGCAGGTTTGTCATGAACACGCCAATTGAAATGCGCCCCGAAGCCGCCCGTTATATGGCCAAAGTGGGGCAGTATCTCATCGGCCGCTGTCAGTATTTTGCGTCGCTTTGAGTTTAACACAAAAAGGAAACCGCTCGCCTGAACGGTTTCCTTTTTCTTTACATTCTCTCAACGATCAGCCGGCCGCATTCCGCACAGCCGATCTTTTTCGCGCCGTCGGAGAAAATATCCGCCGTACGATAGCCGTCATCAAGCAGCCGCGACACTGCCGCTTCGATGCAGTCCGCTTCTGCGGGCATATCGAAGGAATAGCGCAGCATCATGGCCGCCGACAGGATCGTGCCGATGGGGTTTGCGATGTCCTTGCCGGCGATGTCGGGGGCGGAACCGTGGATCGGCTCGTAGAGTCCCACGGTGGATGCGCCGAGGCTGGAGGACGGGATCATGCCGATGGAACCGGTGATCATGGAAGCCTCATCGGACAGGATGTCGCCGAACATATTCTCCGTGACGATCACGTCAAACTGCGCCGGATTTTTGACGATCTGCATGGCACAGTTGTCAACCAGCATATCCGAAAGCTCCACGCCGGGATATTCCGCCGACAGCCGGTGCATGACCGCTTTCCAGAGCCGGCTGGAGTCCAGCACGTTGGATTTTTCCACGGAGCACAGCTTCTTCCCTCTCTTGCGCGCCGTCTCGAAACCGATGCGGCCGATGCGCTCGATCTCCGATTCCTTGTAGGTGAGGATGTCGATGGCCTGCTTTTCGCCGTCACAATCGACGGTTTTATGCTCGCCGAAGTAGATGCCGCCGATCAATTCCCGCACGATAATGAAATCGATGCCCTGCTCCACGATCTCGCGGCGGAGAGGCGATGCATCGGACAGCTGAGGCCAGATCTTCGCCGGACGGTTGTTGGAATAAACGCCCATGCCGGCACGAAGGCGAAGCAATCCCTTTTCCGGGCGCATATGTCCGGGGACAGAATTCCACTTATCGCCGCCGACTGCACCGAGCAGCACGGAGTCGGAAGCGAGGCACTTGGCAAGCTCCGATTCGGGCAGCGGATCGCCGAATTTGTCGATGGCGCATCCGCCCATGTAAACATCGGTATAGGTGAAGGAGTGACCGAACTTTTCCGCGATCTTGTCAAGCACCGCCAAGGCCCGATCTACGATCTCCGGGCCGATGCCGTCGCCGCGGATCACTGCGATATTCTTGTTCATTTCGCGCCTTCTTTCAGGGATGCCAGCAGACCGCCGGCGCGGATGATGTTCTGGATGAATTCCGGGAAGGGCTGTGCCTTGAAGGTTTTTCCCGTGGTCACGTCGGTGATGATGCCCGTGTCAAAGTCCACCTTCACCTCGTCACCCGCCGCGATCGCATCCGCCGCTTCCTCGCATTCGAGGATGGGCAGGCCGATGTTGATGGCGTTGCGGTAGAAAATGCGGGCGAAGGATTTGGCGATGACGCAGCCCACACCACAGGTTTTGATGACCAGCGGCGCGTGCTCCCGGGATGAACCGCAGCCGAAGTTCCAGCCTGCCACCATCACGTCACCGGGCTTCACCTGACCGACAAACGCACGGTCGATGTCCTCCATGCAGTGAAGCGCCAGCTCCTTGGCATCGGGGGTGTTGAGATAACGCGCCGGAATGATGACATCCGTGTCCACGTTGTCCGGGTATTTGAAAGCTTTTCCTTGTGTGTTCATGTTATTTCTCCTCCGTGATGTAGCCGGTCAGTGCCGATGCGGCGGCGGTTGCGGGGGATGCGAGATAGACCTCGCTCTTCACGTGACCCATTCTGCCGACGAAATTGCGGTTGGTGGTGGCGATGCACCGCTCACCTTCCGCGAGAATGCCCATGTATCCGCCGAGGCACGGGCCGCAGGTGGGTGTGGATACCACCGCGCCCGCATCGATGAACGCGGTCACATAGCCACGCTCCACGCATTCCCGGTAGATGGCCATGGTTGCGGGAATGATGATGCACCGCACGCCCTCCGCCACCTGATTGCCGGCGAGGATGCGATATGCCGCCTCCATATCCTCCATGCGGCCGTTGGTACAGCTTCCGATGACCACCTGATCGATCCGGATATCGGAAAGCTCGGATGCGGGGCGGGTATTTTCGGGAAGATGGGGACAAGCCACTGTGGGAACGATGGCGGAGAGGTCGATGTCGATGACCGCATCGTATTCGGCATCCGCGTCCGCCGAAAAGATCACCGGCTCGCGCTCGCATCTGCCCTTCATGTAGGCCATCGTCACATCGTCCACCGGGAAAATGCCGTTTTTCGCACCGGCTTCGATGGCCATATTGCAGATGCACAGCCGGTCGTCCATGGAAAGAGATGCCA
>SVSO01000125.1 GCA_015064195.1 Oscillospiraceae bacterium | reverse complement strand
TCGGTCAATGATTCTCCCTTCGCAGGCAAGGAAGGCAAGTTTGTCACCTCCCGTCAGCTTCGTGAGCGCCTCTATAAGGAGCTGCTCCGAGACGTTTCCCTGCGCGTATCCGACGGCGATACCATGGACAGCTTCAAGGTTGCCGGCCGCGGTGAAATGCACCTGTCCATCCTCATCGAGAACATGCGCCGCGAGGGCTACGAGCTGACCTGCTCCATGCCGCGTGTATTGTATAAGGAAATCGACGGTGTGCTCTGCGAGCCGATGGAGCATGTGACCATCGACGTGCCCGAAGGAACCGAGGGTACAGTGATCCAGAAGCTGGGTGCCCGTAAGGGCGAGCTGCTGGAGATGAATCTCCATGGCAGCCGCATGCGCATCGAATACCTCATTCCCGCACGCTGCCTGTTCGGCTACCGCAGCGAATTCCTCACCGACACGCGTGGAGAGGGCATCATCAGCTCGGTATACGACAGCTATCAGGAATACCGCGGCGACATCACGCTGCGCTACACCGGTTCGCTGGTGGCCTCGGAGGACGGCGAAACCACGTCCTACGGTCTGTATCAGACGCAGGATCGCGGCCAGATGTTCGTCGGCGTACAGACGCCGGTTTACGAAGGCATGATCGTCGGTGAATCGCCGAAGATCGGTGACATTGCGCTGAATCCCTGCAAGAAGAAGCACCTGACGGCCATCCGTTCCACCGGTGCGGATGAGGCGCTGATCCTCACGCCGCATAAGGTGATGAGCCTGGAGGAGGCCATCGAGTTCCTTGCTGAGGACGAGCTGATGGAGGTTACGCCGAAGTCGATCCGTCTGCGCAAGTCGATTCTCGATACCCCCACCCGCCTCAAGGCACAGGCGAAGCTCAAGAAGTAATGGGCAATAGAAAACTCCCGCAGCTTCTGTGAGCTGCGGGAGTAGTTTTATGCGCGTTATTCGCCTTTGAGCATGGAGACGGTTTTTTCAAGCTCTGTGTTGACGGCAGTTTCGATGCTTGCCCACATGGAGGCGAAGTTGGTATCGTTCTTGTAGGCGAGATTTTGCAGATTCTTGCGCATAGCGCCCCAGTTGAAGATGAAGCCCACGTCGAATACCTGCTTTTCGCGGATGAGGTTGATCATGTTGACCGAGTCTTCGTCACGCGCGGCTTTGTCCTTTACCGATACATCAATGAAAGCGGGGGTGATGTACTGCTGTGCGTAGTAGCCCATGGCTTCGAGGAAGTGGCCGGTCATTTCGAGGTCGGTATTGGTGGAGGGCACAACAATATGGTCGCAGAATGCGGCGTTGCCGAATGCGATGTAATCCTTCTGTGCCTCATCGTACTTCGGCATCGGCAGGATGCCGAAATTCGTCTCCATGCTGCGGAGGTTGAGTGCCACATGCAGCTGGTTGGAGAAGAACAGCAGCTCATTTTCCATCAGCTTGGGCATCATGAATTCGGTGAATACGCTGGTGGTGAAGATCTTGCTCCAGTTGTTGTTGAAGATGGTGGTCTTCTGATCGAGGAGGAAGTTGACGAGCTTGACCGCCAGATCCGCGGATTTTTCCGAGTTGAGGGTGACCTGGATATTGCCGGCCTTGTCGCGGGTGGAATAGCGGATGCCGGAGCTGTAGAAGAAATAGTCCATGGATGCGCCTTCACCGGCGAAGCCGAAGATGTCGTCCTGGTCGATCTCGGCGTTGCCGTTGATGTCGTTTGCGATGCTTGCGGACATCTTCTGGAGGGTATCGAGGGTCCATTTGCCGTCGTAAACCAGCTGATAGGGATTGTCCAGCTTGTTGTTTTCCACCAGCGTTTTGGAGAAGTATACGACAACGGGCGCGCCGAGGTTGTACAGGCAGATGTCGCCGATGGCGGTCAGCTGCTTGCCGAAGAGGGTGTATTCCTCATTGGCGTTCTGATTCCACCAACTGTGGGAGAGATCGAGGGTAGGGATTTCCTGCAGATCAACGACCATGCCCTCGGTGGTCAAAAGCTGGGACATACCGGATGCCATCTGCATGCCGACCTGCACCACGTCTTCCTGCGCCAGAACGTATTTCTGGAGCACAGCAGAGCTGCCGCGGTCATCGACGGTCAGCGGGATCAGATCCAGCTTGATGTTGAGGGCTTCTTCCACCGCGCGGTTGCGCTTGACGATGGCATCGTTGATGAAGTCGCCGTTTTCTTCCTCAAGCGCCACATTGTAGCGGAGGATGACCCATGCGCCGTCGTAGTTGTAGCCGGTCATGGTCACGGTGCGTCCGCCGTAGTCTACATTGGGAGCCGTGTATTCGCTGGAAAGTGCGGTTGTGTCGGTTGTGTCGGCAGAAGCTGCAGTGGTGTCGGTCCCGGAGGAGGAGGCGCTTCCGCAGGAGACGCTTTGCAGGAGAAGTGCGGTAAGGAGCGCGAGGCTCATAGCGCGTTTTTTCAGTTTCATCTTTGCGGATTCCTCTCTTGAATGAATTTTTTGGGGGATGCTATGGTTATTATACATGATGCGGGACGCTTTGTCAAGGTGATGTGGGAAAATAATTTTGTAAGTAAATAAAATATTGCCGCAGGGCGAGACCCTGCGGCATTTGCTATTTATTCGCCTTTGAGCATGGAGACGGTTTTTTCCATAGCGGCAAGAACGGCGGGTTCAATGCCTGCCCACGAGGAAGCGAAGCTGGGTGTACCGCTGGATGCCATTTTTTGCAGCATACCAGTCATGCCTCCCCAGTTGAAAATCAGGCCGATGTCGAAAATCTGGTTCTCCAGAATCAGGTTGATCATTTCGACGGAATCTTCATCGCGAGCAATCTTATTTTTTACAGAGTAATCGATAAAAGCGGGCGTGATATATTGCTGTGCGTAATAGCCCATCGCATCCAGTAGGTGTCCGGTCATTTCAAGATCGGTGTTTGTGGCGGGGATGATGATGTGATCAGAAAACCATGTGTTTGCGATTGCAAGATAATTTTCCTGTTTTTCATCATATTTCGGCATGGGTAGGATACCAAAATCGGATTCCATGTCGCGCAGGCTGAGCGCTACGTGCAACTGGTTGGAGAAGAACAACAGCTCGTTTTCCATCAGCTTGGGCATCATAAATTCCGTAAATACGCTGGAAGTATAAATTTTTTCCCAGTCGGTGTTAAATATTGTCGTTTTCTTATCGCGCAGAAGCGGAATGATTGTTTCGGTAAGATCAATGGATTTTTCAGAATTCAGAACTGGCACGATATTACCGGAACTGTCACGATCAGAGTAACGAACGCCTGCGCTGAACATGGTATAGAAGATGGAGTCGGTTTCGCCGGCAAATCCGAAAATATCCTCTGCATCCACTTCAGAATTGCCGTTGACATCACGCGCAACATCGGCTGCCATTTTTGCCATCGTATCCAATGTCCACTTACCATCATATGCCAGCTTATAGGGATTATCCAGCTTATTTTCTTCAGCTAAATCCTTGGAGAAATATACAACAACAGGGGCACCTAAGTTGAAAAAGCAAGCATCGCCGACAGCGGCGTACTGTTTACCGTAAATAGTATATTCCTCGTTGGCGTTCTGATTCCACCAGGAATGGGATAAATCCAATGTGGGAATCTCATTGAGATCAATCAGCATCCCTTCAGTGGTGAGAAGGGATGAAAGTCCGGCAGCCATCTGCATGCCTACAGTTACAACATCTTCCTGCGCCAGAATATATTTTTGTATCATTGCCGGGCTGTTGCGATCGCTGCTGGCGAGCGGAATCAGTTCAATATTGACATTCAACGTATCCTCGACTGCACGATTCCGTTTCACGATTGCATCGTTGATAATATCGCCGTTTTCTTCGTCAAGGGCGATATTGTATCGGAGAATAGCCCATGCTCCCTGATAGCTGTATCCGGTCATTGTGACTGTTTTTCCGCCGTAGTTTACATTGGGGGCTTCGTATTCACAAAGGTTGGTTTCGGTACTATCGCTGATGAGTGTGGTGCTGGAATCACCTGTAGTTTCGCTGCCCGCGCTGCTTCCGCATCCAAGGCACTGAAGAACAAGACTCATCAGTATCGTAATGCTGATGAAGTGTTTTGATTTTTTCATGTGAGCATATATCCTTTAACATGATATTTAAGAGTAGTCCGGACTATAGAATAATTATACAGGCAACGGTCGATTTTGTCAACGAATAATCGGATTGAGTTATTGTAAAATCGGCTGGTCTATTGATTTTTGAATGGTGGTGTGATATAATGAATTGCAGGAGGGAGGGAGAGTGAACGGTATGTCTGTGGACACTATAAATTATACAAACTTTGCAATCGGTTATGTTTGTGAAAGCGGACCGGCTTATTCTGCTCGTATACGCCAAGAGCCTGGTGATCGTCCAGTGTGTTTCCATATACATAACGTATTTGAAATCATGCTGGTTGTACAGGGATGTTCACACATTGAATGTGGTGATGAAACGCTGTTTCTGAAAGCTCCGTATATAGTATGCTATCCGCCGGGTGTACCGCACGCGCAGTCGAATTATTCCAGTAAGATGTATGAACGATGGTGCTTTCCTGTGTTTCCCACTGATATTGGTCAGGCAATAGATTTGCCCAATTCGTTTGCTGCTGTGCAGCTGACAGAAGATCAGTGTGAAATATTTACTTCCTATGTGCAGATGCTGTATAGGCATTGGGGGTTTTACGGTACAATTATCCCCTGGGTTGCGATCAATTCCTCCCCCTGTGACCGAAACCGCCTGAAACACCTGCTTCTTCTATTTCTTAACGAATTGCATCCGCATATTTCAAGCGGTTCATCTGCAAAGTCCAACTACATCAACGATGTTTGTCTCCACATTATCGAACATCCCGAAGAACGCTTCACCCTCGATTTGCTCGCCGACCGCTTTTTTGTTGGACGTTCCACACTGACCAAGGATTTCCGCCGGGAGATGGGAATGAGTGTAGGAGAATTTATCACCACCGTGCGCGTCAACCATGCCAAGGCACTTTTGCAGGAGGATTTGCCGCTCGGCGAAATTTCGGAGCAATGCGGCTTCTCTTCCGTCTCCTATTTCATCAAGGTCTTTATCCGGCATACGGGGCTGTCTCCGACACGCTACCGCGCCGCGCTGGATGAGCTTCCACCGGAATAACAAAATCCGCCGCAGGGTCATGCTCTGCGGCGGCGCTTTATATTATCTGCGGTTCATTATCCGCAGTTCTTTTCTTTCCTTATAATGTAGCTTGCTGTCAGCGATAGCTTTCGAGCTGTTTTGTGATGCGTGCTGCGGTATCTTCCGCAGCGGCGCGGATGGCTTCCGGATCCTCGCCCTCCGCCATGATGCGGATGAGCGGCTCCGTGCCGGATGGACGGGCGATGAGTCTGCCGCCGTTTCCGATGGCGGCGCGTGCATCCTCAAGGATGCGTCTGATCGTGTGATCGGTCTCAAATGCTGCTTTGGCTTCGGCGCTTGCCGGGATGTTGACGGTGAACTGCGGACAGCGCGTCATGGTCTTGGCAGCGTTGCTGAGCTTCATGCCGGTGCGGCGAAGCAGTGCGAGCACCTGCACGGCGGTGAGCTGACCGTCACCGGTGGCGGCGAAGTCGCGGAGAATGATATGGCCGGATTGTTCGCCGCCGAGGCTGTAATCCTGCCGCAGCATTTCCTCCAGCACATACCGGTCGCCGACCCTGGCGGCCACGAAGCCGATGCCGTTATCCTTGCAGAATTTCGAGAAGCCGAAATTGGTCATGATCGTACCGACGACGGTATCGCGGTTCAGCCTGCCGCGCGCTTTCATATCGAGCGCCAGCATGGCCATGATCATATCGCCGTCCACCACCTCGCCTCTGTCGTCGATCATAAGGCAGCGATCTGCATCGCCGTCGAAGGCTGCGCCCGCGGCAAGACCGTTTGCCGTGACATATTCGCGCAATGCGTCCGGATGGGTGGAGCCGCAGCTGTCGTTGATATTGCGGCCGTCCGGGGATGCGTGCAGAACGGTGCATTCCGCACCGAGGCGTCCGAACAGCGCGGCGGCGGTACGGCTTGCTGCGCCGTTGGCGCAGTCTACGGCGATGCGCATGCCGTCAAGCGGTAAGGATACCGTGCTGCAGAGCCGGTCAATATAATCCGTCGCTGCGCGGTCTGTGCGGATGACGCGGCCGATCTTGCCGGATGCGGCGAGCCTCGGTCCGGGCTTGCCGTCAAGAACGATGGATTCGATGCGCGCTTCCAGCGCATCCTCAAGCTTGTATCCGTCTGCATTGAAGATCTTGATGCCGTTGTATTCATATGGATTGTGCGAGGCGGAGATCATGATACCGGCGTGAGCCTGATATTTGCTGATGAGATAGGCGACGGCGGGGGTCGGAATGACGCCGAGGTCGATGACATCCACGCCTGCAGAGCATAGCCCGGCGCTCAGAGCGCCTGCGAGCATTTCCGAGGAGATGCGGGTATCCATACCCATGAGTACGGTGAGCGGCTGCGTGCGGCCTTCCGACAGCACCGAAGCTGCCGCGCGTCCGATCTGCATGGCGCGCTCGCAGGTAAGCTCGCTGTTGGCGATGCCGCGAACACCGTCTGTACCGAAAAGTTTTCCCAATGTGTATTCCTTTCATTATAATAAGGGGTCAGTGCTTGTGTACGATGCTTTCCGCGGATTTATAGATGGAATCTGCGGGGATCACGCCGCGAACGCGTGACAGGGGATAAATGGTGGTGTTCTTCCCGATGATCGTTCCGGGACAGAGTACGCTGTTGCAGCCGATCTCGACGTTGTCGCCGAGGATGGCTCCCAGCTTTTTTCGGCCGGTGGCGACGACGCTGCTGCCGCATCGGACAGATACGGGCGTTTTGTCGCTCTTGACGTTGGAAGTAACTGCGCCGGCGCCCATGTGGGATTTCCGGCCGAGGATGGAGTCGCCGACATAGTTGAAGTGCGGAACCTGGACCTCGTCAAAAAGAATACAGTTCTTCAGCTCGCAGGAATTGCCGACAACGGCATGCTTGCCGATGACTGCCGAGCCGCGGATGTAAGCGCAGTGGCGGATCTCGGCATGCTCATCAATGATTGTGTAATCACCGATATATGCTGTGGGAGCAACGGAAGCTGTACGTGCGATGTAGACATGCCCGCTGCGATGCTCAAATCGCGCCGGATCAAGCGTGGGGCCGTAATCGCGGATGAATGTGTTGATGTCATCGAGCAGCTCCCAGGGATAGGAATCCCGGCGGAACAAAGGTGATGCGATCGTGCAGGTGCAGTCGAAAAGCTCATGCACGCGCGGAAGTGTTTCTTTCATATATATATCTCCTTTCTGCTTAGGCGAATGCCTGCGCGGATTTGCCTGCGCAGGGCAGGCATTAATCAGTATAGCAGATTTACGAAGGAATGTCAATTTGTTTATGTGTCAGCAGTGAAAAGAAACATGCGAAAAAAATTGAATAATTTTTGAAAACCCCTTGACAAATCAAAACTGTTGTGGTATAATATATAAGCTGTCAACGAGAGAGCGAAAGCGAAAAGAAATCGAAAAAACTTTCGAAAAACTTTTGCAAAACCTCTTGACAAACGCGAGGAAGTATGATATAATATACAGGTCGCGTCAAGAGCGGCAGCGAGCCAAGCGGCTTTGAAAAAAGATTTAAAAAAATTCTCAAAACCACTTGACAAACGCTTGAAAATGTGATATAATATAAAGGTCGCAGCCAAGCGAAGCCGAGGAACGGCGAGCAAAAGAGCTTAAGAAAAAACTTAAAAAACTTTTGCAAAACCCCTTGACAAACGCAAGGAAATGTGATATAATAAATAAGTCGCATGAACAAGCGGCAAGCAAGCGATGGTCCTTGAAAATTGAACAACAAGAGATGAAGGAAAGTACAAAGCGAAAGAGAAACACGCAAGTGAGACTCAAGAGCAAAGAACTTAGATAATCAAATCTCGACAATTCTTTTGAACACGAACAAAAGTAAATTTTGAAGTAAGAGCTATATATCAAGTATACTCTGAAAAATCGATATCAAGCAGGCAACTGCTTCATATACAATTTTTTAGAGAGTTTGATCCTGGCTCAGGATGAACGCTGGCGGCGTGCCTAACACATTCAAGTCGAACGGTGAAGCACCTTCGGGTGCGGATCAGTGGCGGAC
>SVSO01000124.1 GCA_015064195.1 Oscillospiraceae bacterium | reverse complement strand
CAGCATCCTTGTCTCCACCGTCATCATCGGCGGCATGGCGGGGACGCTGGAGAGTCAGCAGGCGGCGGCAAGATGGTCGGCGGACGGTACGAAAATCGCCCATCTTTCGGCGTTTCTCTCGCCGGAAGCCGGGCTGCAAGGCTCCGCCATCACCCGCGATCTTCCGTCGCGGCTTGACACGGAGTTAGTCAACGCCTCCATCGAAGCACCCAACGAATCGGCCAGACTCTACGCCATCGCCTACAGCGCGGAGGGCGATCTTGTCCTTTCGCGCAAGGGCGACTTCGGCAAGACAGTGAAAAGCGGCGTGAGTGCGCGGTTTGTGGCCTGCGGCGGTGACTTTTTCCTGTTCCATCCCCTGAAGCTCCTGTCCGGGCAGTATTTTTCCACCACGGACATTCTCAACGATTATGTCATCATCGACAACGATCTGGCGTGGCAGTTTTTCGGCTCGTCGGATGTGGTGGGCTTTGAGCTGATGATCGGCTCCCGGCCGGTATATATCGCCGGCGTATGCGAGAGCGGCGCGGATGGCGATTACGCGGAATTTTACGGCGAAACTCCGCGCATTTTCCTGCCGTATTCGCTGGCCCAGGAGGTTTCCGGCGAGCTTTCCGTCACATCGGTGGAGCTTGTGATGCCGAATCCCGTCAGCGGATTCGCCATGGGAATTTTTGAAAAGCTTCTGCCGACGGATAAAAATTTCACGGTATTTCTCGAAAACAGCGACCGCTTCACCGATGCTTCGCTGAGAGCGCGGCTGACGGATTCCGCCGGACGGAGCGTGCGCGTAAAGCCTGTTGCCTATCCGTACTGGGAAAACACGGCGGTGAAGCTGACGGACAAGGCCGCCGGCGTCTATCTCTGGAAGCTTGTGCCCATGATCGTCCTCGGTCTCATTCTGGCGGCGGAGGTGATCCTGCTGTACGTCAGCCGGAAGAAGATTTTCGCCGCGATCCGGGATGCTTTTGAAAAAACCAGACGGGATCTCGAACAGAATCGCCGGCACAAGGCGGCAAAAAAACAATCAAAAGAGGAGCAATCTGCATGAAAATTCGCATTCTTTCCCTCATTTTAGCGGCGTTTATGGTCATCTGCCTTCTGCCGTCCTGCGGTGAGGCAAAACCCGAAAAGCCCACCAATGTGTTCCGCGAGACCAAGATCGAAGTGCCGGAATTCCTCGGCTCGGATTTTAACATCAATCGCTACGAGCAGGTCGGCGACACCCTGTATATGATGATGTATGTCCGGGACGAATCCCGCGCGTACCAATATTTCATCGTCGATCTCGACCTTAATACCGGCAAGTTCGGCGAGCCCATCGACCTCAATTTCCCGCAGCCGGAAAACGGCAGCTCCAGCGTGAACAATTTCACGGTGGGCGACGATGGAACGCTCTACATCATGATCGACCACTACACCTACGGCGAGGGCTATACCCATTCCGTGGAGCTGCAGCGGATCCAAAACGGCGTGTCGGAGGATATCGATCTCGGCTCCATGATCGATGAGGAGACCGGTGAGGAATTTTACATCTACACGATGAAATCCGCGCCTGACGGATCGCTCATTCTCGTTTCGTGGAACGGAATGCGCATCGTCACGCCCGACGGCCAAATGCACGATGTGCCGCTTGATTACGATTATGATGAGGCTCAGATCGAGGGAATGCAGAAGATCGGCGACAAGCTGTATCTGCAGATGTGGACATACAGCGAGGAATCCTCCGGCGTGAAGCTGGTGGAATTCGATTATGCCACCGGTGAGCTTGGCGACGAGCTGGACATTTCCAGCGATCACGTGTACAGCCTCATTCTCGGCCCGGGCTACGATTATTATTACAATGACCGGAGCAGTCTCTGGGGCGTCACCTTCGGCGATGCGGAGAATATGGTGGAGGTGCTCAACTTCATCAACTCCGACATCAACACCAACGATCTGCGCAACATCCTGCCCATCAGCAGTGACCGGTTCTTCATGACAACCCGCACCTATTTAAACGGCCGCAATCAGACCGAGTTCATGTTCCTCGACCGCGTGCCGGATGAGGAAGTGGTGGAGAAGAAGCTCCTGCGGCTGGCGGCGGCATATGTCCCCTACGATCTGCGGGCAAAGGTCATCGCCTTCAACAAATCAAACGACGAATACCGCATCACGGTGGACGATTATTCCCGCTACAACAACGATGACAACTACAACGCCGGCACGGAAAAGCTCAATTCCGACATCATTTCCGGCAATATTCCCGATATTTTCCTGATGAACAGCCAGTCGCCCTATGACGTTTACGCTTCCAAGGGCATTTTCGCAAATCTTTATGAGCTGATGGATGCGGACGAGGACTTCGACCGCTCCGAATATGTGGAGAGCATTTTCAAGGCCTACGAATACGACGGCGAGCTGCTGTCTCTCGTCACCGCTGTGCAGATCACCACCTTCGCCGCGAAAGAATCGCTGACCGAAGGTATGGACGGCTGGAATATGGACGAATTCCTCGCATTTGCGAAAGCGCATCCGGATATGCAGATGTTCGACATCGAATTCAACCGGGAATCCTTCCTGCGTCAGTCCATCCTGTTCTCCCGCGATCAGTTCATCGACAAAAATACCGGCGAGACGCATTTTGATTCCGACGCATTCCGTCAGCTGCTGGAATTCGCAAAATCCATGCCGGAGGATTATTACTGGAATACCATGGAAGATGAGGATTACACGCCGGAATTCTACGAGGAGCTGAACAACCGCTTCATCGAAGACAGAGTTCTCCTCGCCCAGTGGTATCTCTACGACATTCAGTACAGCTACAAGGAGCTGCTGAATTATTCCCTCAAGTCGATCCCCAACTTCATCGGCTTCCCGGTGGAGGATGGCAACGGTGCCATGATGCAGTCCTCCGGCGATACGGAATACGCCATCGCACGCCGCTCCGATTTCAAGGAAGGCGCGTGGGAATTCCTCAAAACGCTCATCAGCGAGGACGCGCAGATGCCGTTCTACAACGATGAGCACGGCTATTGGGATTATCCCGTCTACGGCATCCCGGTCTATCGCCCGGCGCTGGAGAAGCAGTTTGAGATCGTCATGACGCCGCCCGAGGAGGAGGATTTTGACTACGGCTACGCAGTTCCGGCGGAAGCCTACGCTGTCACCGAGTCGGCAGAAAAGGTGGCTGTATCCGATGAGACCGTGTCGGTGGAGACGGAGATCGTGGTCATGCCGGAGGTGGAGGTGCTTCCGGAGACGGAGGTGCCGGATGTGGACGTCTGGGTCGATCCGTACTCCATCCCGCTGACCGACGCGCAGGTGGATCAGCTCCGGGATCTCATCGACAACACCACGCAGGTGATGCGCAACGATGAAAAGCTGCTGGCCATCATTCTCGAGGAAGCCGCCGCCTACTTCGACGGCACGAAATCTCTCGATGAAACGGTGAACATCATCGAAAACCGCGCCGGCATTTATGTAAACGAATCGAGATAAAATTGAGGAGGCCTTGTGCCTCCTCTTTTTTTCACAAAATCCCGCCGATTGCATATGCTTTTCATGAGGAGCTTCCTCAAGGAAAGGACGATTTTATGCAGAAATTTTTCGCCGCCGCAAATTCGGCTTCGGGATTTGTGAGCTGGTTTGACGATATATTTGCCCCGCGCAATTTCACGCGAACCTACGTCATCAAGGGCGGGAGCGGCACCGGAAAAAGCACGCTGATGAAACGGGCGGCTGAGCGATGGGAGAAATCCGGCGGAACGGCGGAGCGGTTCTATTGCTCCTCCGATGCGGATTCGCTGGACGGCGTGATCCTCACCCGCGCCGATAAAACGGTCGCCATGCTGGACGGCACATCGCCCCACATCCGCGACCCGAAATATCCCGGCGCGGCGGATGAGATCATTCATCTCGGCGCATATTGGAGGGCCGATGCACTGACGGTGCGTCGGGAGGAGATCATCGCCCTCGCTGACAAAAAATCCGCGCTGTATGACGCGGCGTACAAAAATCTCGCAGTGGCGGGTATCATCGCGGAGCATCGCCTCGCCGAGCTTTCGCCAGCCATCCTTACATCCAAGCTGGACGCGGCCATGACACGCCTGCTTACCAAACGGATGAAAGCCTGCCGCGTTCGCGTCGGCACATCGCCCGTCCGCCGCATCCGTGCGCTGTCCGCCATCGCCACGCAAGGCGAGGTCACATTCGACGGGGCGCAGGACGGCTGGGAGATCTGCCTTGCCGTGGATGCGGCGGGCGGTCTGCCGTATCTCTTCCGCGCGCTCATTCATGCCGCCGATGCGCTGGGGCTGGATTATGACCGTGCGCCGTCACCGCTGCTGCCGGATCTGACCGAAGGGGTGATGTTCCCGGGGCTGAAGCTTGCCGTTTTGAGCATGACGGCGGCGAAGGATGCACGGCCGCTGAACATGGCGCGGTTTGTGGACAGGGAAGCATTGGCCGCACTGGATCGCTCGCGACTTCGCGGACTTTCGAGGCTGGAGCGTGAATTTCGCGACGCGGCACTGGCAAAGCTGGCCGAAATCAGAAAAATCCACGGCGCGATGGAGAAAATCTACATCAGCGCCATGGATTTTGATCGGATGAATCGGGATATGGAAAAAATTCTCGCGGAGATTCTGGATTAAGCGTTCTGAAGGATTGCTTCCAGCCGCCGCTTGCATTCCAGCATGGCGCGGCCGGTGTGGTAGATGGCCTTCCACGGGTTGCCGATGTCGGTGACAAGGGGCGTGCCGTCCTGCTTTAACAGCTGACGCCATTCGCCGGTGACGGGGCTGATGAAATTCGCCTTGTCGAACTGCCACGTTTTCTCGAAGGCATCGAAATATTTCGCATCGCCGGTGCGGGCATAGGTGTCAAGATACCCCACCAGAACCTCGCAGTTCTGCCACCATTCCTTGTCGAATACCAGCGCCGGGCCGTTGTGTACACCGTCGCGATAAACGCCGCCAAGGTCGTGGTCGAAGCCGAATTTCAGCGAGTGATCGCCGAACTTTTTGATGATCTCATTGTACGTATCCGCAGGCATTCCCAGCCGGTCGGCGGCACGTGTGAGCAGCCAGCCAAGCTCCACATTATGGCCGTAGGACGTGGTGTCCGTGGGCGTTTCGATGACCTCGCCGGTGGCACGTTCTGCATTCCACGTGCGGCGGATGTTGATGGCGGGGATGGGATTCCAGCGGATGTCGAACTGATTGAGGGCGCATCCGTGCTCGTGATTCACCATGTGGGTGAGGATCAGATCCATGCATTCCTTCAGCTTGCGGGCGTGGATCTCCTTGCCCGTCGCTTCGTAAAGCGCGGTGAACGCCTCCATCAGATGCATATGAATGTCCAGCGATTTGCGGTCGCCGGCGGCAAATCCGGGGGCGGAGATCGTGAAATCCGGCTCAAGATTCTCGAAATAGCCGCCGTTCATGGTGTCCGCGCAGTAGATCTGCAGAAGGTCGAAGGTGCGCTCGGCATAGGAAATGGCCTCCGCATCGCCGAACACGCGGCCGTACATGGCCAGCGCGTAGATGGCAAAGCCTTCGCCGTAGACCACCTTGCCGTCATCCAGCATGGTGCCGTCACGGGCGACCTTCCAGTACCAGCCGCCGTTTTTCGGATCCCAGAAGTATTTTTTGAAGAATTCCCAGCCCTGTTTTGCCGCATCGCGCAGTGCTTCGTCGGGATATTCCTCATACATGGCCGCAAGTCCCCAGATCATGCGGGTCTGGGTGACGATGTACTTGTCCGTGTCACCCGTGGGATTTCCCGCCTCATCGAAGCAGGTCAGATAGCCGCCGAATTCGCGGTCGATGCCCTTTGTAAGCCAAAAGGGAATGATGCCGCGCTCCAGGTTCTCCCGGATCTCAGCCAGCGCTGTCATTGCGCGCTCTTTCATCATGGTCACGCTCCTTTGAATTTTAATGAAATATTAATACTTATATTGACGAACAATATTGCTGGAAAATCAGGGGAAATCGATGGATTTCCCCTGATTGTTTGATTACAGCGCTCTCTGCATCACGTCGATGGCGGTGGTGAGGCATTCGGTGAGGTCGCCCACACAGCTGCCTTCCAGAGAGACAGGGCCGTCGTAGCCGGCAGCCTTCAGTGCGGCGAAGAAGCCCTTTACGTCCTCGAAGTCTTCCTCGTTCGGCCATGCACGGTTACGCTTGGGGCTTGCGATGTGTACATGAGCGATAGCATCGCCGTAGCTTGCGATCTCCTCGTTGGTATCGCCGCCGAGAGCCGCGTGGAAATAGTCAACCAGCAGTTGGATATTCGGCTTGTTCACCGCGCGGATGATCTCCATTGCTTCCTTGCAGGAGTTGATGAAGTTGCACTCAGCGGCGCGAAGCTCCTCAATGCCGATGGTGAGGCCGTATTTCTCCGCGCAGGGCGAAATGCAGTCGCGGCAGAGGGCGATAAAACGCTCGGTTGCTTCTTCCTTGGTCATGCCGTCCGGGATCTTTCTTGCGCCGCCGGAGCCGAGGATGATGACCTTGGCACCGAGGGGCTTTGCCTTGCTGAACACCTTCTCCATGTACGCGGTGATCTCGGGATAGCTCTCCGGGCCGCGGAGCAGGGTGACGGACGGCGGGAACATACCGTTGTGGGATACGCAGGGCATACCAAGCTCTTCAGCTTTTGCGGCAAGCTTTGCGATGTCCTCCTCCGCGGCATTTTCCAGCGCGGCAAGACCCGTCTCGTAGCAAGTGTAGCCAAGCTCATGAAGCTTTTCCAGACGGTCGAGGGCATTCAGATTGATACAGCAGCAGAATTTCATTTTGAGTTTCTCCTTAAAAAATATGGTATCATAAGTATACCACATTTCCGCCGGAATTGCAAGAGAATGTGCTGTTTTTGAGTGTTTTTTCATAAATTGACAGAATGCATAATTATTTTCATATACTTGGAGTGAAGATGTCGGAAAAATTGCATTGACAAACTGTGAAAAATCGTGTATAATAGTATAAATACTTATTCTGAGATATTGTTTGTATTTCCAACATTCTACCTGAACCGTGAAAGGAGTTCTATCTATGGTGAATTGCAATCCCGCCGAAAAATTCCTCAAGGAAGGCCTGACCTTCGATGACGTGCTGCTCATCCCCGCAAAGAGCGACGTCACCCCCAACATGGTGTCGCTGGAGACGCAGCTGACCAAAACCATCAAATTAAACATCCCCATGATGAGCGCGGCGATGGACACCGTTACCGAGTCCCGTCTCGCCATCGCCATGGCCCGTGAAGGCGGCGTCGGCGTCATCCACAAGAATATGCCCATTGAAAAGCAGGTTGACGAGGTGGAGCGCGTCAAGAGAAGCGAAAACGGTGTGATTGCCAATCCCTTCTTCCTCTCTCCCGACAACTATGTTTACGAAGCGGACGAGCTTATGGGTAAATACAAGATCAGCGGTGTGCCGATCTGTGACGGCAACAAGAAGCTCATCGGTATCATCACCAACCGCGACATGCGCTTCCTTGACAACCATCAGATGAAGATATCCGAGGTAATGACCAAGGAAAACCTTATCACCGCACCCGTTGGTACAACTCTCGATGAAGCGCAGGAGATACTTCGCAAAAACAAGATCGAAAAGCTTCCGCTTATCGATGATAATGGCATTCTCTGCGGTCTTATCACCATTAAGGATATCGAAAAGGCTACCAAGTATCCCAATTCCTGTAAGGATTCAAGCGGACGTCTCCTTTGCGGTGCGGCTATCGGCGTAACCGCAGACGTGCTTGACCGCGCGGCGGCTCTTCTCGGTGTAGGCGCGGACTTCCTGGTCCTCGACTCCGCACACGGACATTCGAGAAACATTATCGAATGTGTAAAGAAGATCAAGGCGGCATTCCCCGAGGCACAGATCATCGCAGGTAATATTGCTACCGCAGAAGCGGCTCGCGACCTCATCGAGGCAGGCGCAGACGCCATCAAGGTAGGTATCGGCCCCGGTTCTATCTGTACGACACGTGTTGTTGCGGGTATCGGCGTTCCCCAGATCACCGCAGTTTACGATGCGGCTTGCGAAGCCGCAAAGGCAGGCATCCCAGTTATCGCCGACGGCGGTCTCAAGTATTCGGGCGACCTTGTTAAGGCTCTTGCCGCAGGCGCTAACGTTGTTATGATCGGTTCGCTGTTCGCAGGATGCGAGGAATCCCCCGGAAGCACCGAAATTTACCAGGGACGTCAGTTCAAGGTATATCGCGGAATGGGCTCTCTTGCCGCTATGGAAAAGGGTTCAAAGGACAGATATTTCCAGGAAAACAGCCGCAAGCTCGTTCCCGAGGGCGTTGAGGGTCGTGTACCCTTCAAGGGTCCCCTTGCAGATACCGTATTCCAGCTTCTCGGA
>SVSO01000123.1 GCA_015064195.1 Oscillospiraceae bacterium | reverse complement strand
CACCATTCACCAAAGCCCCTTCATGCAGGCGCGCAAAGCTTTCGAGGCTATGTATTATCACATCGCGGACGGCGTGGAGATTCCAAAGCAGATGCTGGCTCAGCCAAGGATCGTGCTGGAATCCAATCTGCATTTTTATAAATGATATTAAAGCGGGAAATGCTGATATGCATTCCCGCTTTTTTGGTGAAAATTGCTGTTATCTATGCAATGTGCATATAATTTTCGGCCATTATCCCGGAATAATGCGGGGATTTTTGTGAATTTCATAAAATCTGTTAAAGCATCTTGACATTTTGTGCATTGTGTGGTATAATGAAATTAATGTAAGCGATTTCACGGCCAAATTTCACGGCTGGTTTCTTTTTGATGCAGTATGTAATCGGTTACAATTATTGGATTGAAGGAGTATATTATGAAAACACGCACAATTCTTACATGGCTGCTTCTGGCATCTCTCATCGTTTCCACCGCAAGCTGCGGCGGAACTTCTGCCGGCACGGATACCACCACCGCCGATCCGGCGTCCGAAACCACCGGCGAACCTGTCGATCCCCTGATGGATGATCTTGGTGAATTCGACTTCGAGGGCTACGAATATCGCGTGCTCAGCGTTACCTATGTGCCGAACAATACCTTCACTCTCTTTGACACCGAGGAAAACGGCGAGGTTCTCAACGACTCCCTTTACAGACGCAACCGCGAGATCGAGGAGCGGTTCAACATCGTTTTTGCGGCGGAGGAAGATGGTTGGGGAAGCAACGCCAAAAGACTGGCCAACTATGTCAACGCCAACGAGGATGCGTATGACATGATCATGCTCATCAACCGCGATGCATTTTCTGCGGCACTGCAGGGCTATCTGATGCCTTTTGATGAGCTGACTCACATCAATCTTGAAAAAGATTACTGGCTCAAGGATGTAAACGACGGCCTGACCATCGATGGCAAGTCCTTCTTCAATTATTCCGAGGAATCGGTCTACACCTTCGAGCGCACCGGCGTTCTGGCGTTCAACAAGGTGCTGCAGGACGAGTACAATCTGCGCGATTATTATCAGACCGTCCGCGATGGCGACTGGACAATGGATCTCATGCTGGAGGATATGAAGACCGCCACCTTTGACATGAACGGCGACTCCAAGATCAGCTGGGACGATGCCATGGGTCTGACCGGTCACTATAACTACGTCTGCCTGCCCGCATGGATCTCCGCAGATGCGAAGCTCTTTGATAAGGATGAAAATGACATCCCCTATTTCAGAGCTCTGACCGATGAGCACGTGACCGACGTATTCGACCGCATTTTCAACGATATTTTCAAGAGCGAAATGTATGTCGCCACCGACAGCCTGAATAAGGTTGCCGAAACCTTCATGAATGGCAACACTCTGTTCATGGGCAACGTGGCCGGACGTCTCGCCGCACTCCGCGAGATGGAGGACGATTTCGGCGTCATCCCGTTCCCCAAGTTTGACGAGAATCAGAAGGAATACAAGAGTGCCGTTATCGATGCATGGCTCCACGTAGTTCCCGTGACCAATCCCGATCCGGTGCGCACTTCCGTCATCATGGAAGCACTGGCATCCGGCTCTGCGCGCTATGTATTCCCGGCTTACTATGAAAAAGCAATGGCCGGCAAGGTTCTCCGCGATATGGAATCCATCGAAATGCTGGATCTCTGCCGCGCGACCCGTACCATCGACCTGTCCGTCACGCCGTGGCTGAACGATATTGCCGTGAACTACTATACCGGCTTCCAGAATGTCAATCTCGACTTCACGTCTCTGACCGCTTCCCTTGCAACCAAGGCCGAAACCGTCATCGCGGAAGCCGTGGAAAAGCTCAACGAGCTGGAATAACACTGCCACACGCAAAAATCCCCCGAAATCCTGCGATTTCAGGGGATTTTTCTATTTTTCCTCCTGCTCATAGATATCCTGCTCCACGTGATCCCGCTTCCACGGATTTTCGTGATAGAGGGAGATCCCACGGCCCAGCTGACGGCATCGCTGCATACTGATGCCGAAATGCTTTTTGAACAGCCGCTGGGCGTATCGGCGGCCATGCAGACCGAATCGGGCGCAGATCTCGGGAAAGCTGTCGTCGGTGCGCAGGATCTGATCCCGGATCTGCTGACAGCGCATATTGCCGATGAAATCCGTCACCGTATGCCCGGTGATGCGGCGGAACAGCGAGCTGAAATAGGGCACGGAGATGCCAAGCTCGCCCGCGATGCGGTCAAGATGCAGCTCCTCGCCGAGATGGGAGCAGATATATCGCTTCGCTTTGTAGACGTACAGCTCGCCCGAATCCCGATGCTGCTCCAGCTCGGATACGGTGCGGCGGAAGCGGGCATCCAGCATGGCGCAAAGCTCAAACCAGCCGGATAGTGCCAGCAGCCGTTCTGCGGTGCTGTCAATGCTGTAATGCTGCATGATCACCTGCAGCTGGGAGATGAACAGCTGATTTTCCTCCTCGTCGCAGTCCACCGTCTCCTCGAGGAAAATGGTGGAGCTGTCCGCCGCATTCAGAACCTCCGCGATCTTCTCCGGCGGCAGATCGTACCGGGTGAACGCCATGCCCGCCGATTCAACGGCGATGGACATCATGACCATTGTCCGATCCGCGCCCTCTGCCTGCCTCAGCTCATACCGGCAGTCCGGCATATAGAGAGACAGCTTTCCCGGAAGATTTTTGCGGCTGCCGTATTCCGTTGTGATGTGTAAGGGCGTATTGTTGGTGCTGATCTCGATCATATCGCGGCGATGATCGATGATGTTGCCGCTGTCCGCACGGATCGGCGTGGTGTCCGAGCAGGCGAATCGGATGCGCGGCGTTTTGCCCAGCCGGATCGCGTAAAAAACCATGTTGATCCCCTCCTGCTTCTATTATACCACACCCATCCGCAAAGTCAAGGGAAATTTGTGATTTTTATGTTAAACCAGTACCGCAATGCTAAAAATACACCGTTTGCAGGATTGCAGTTTGGTGGTATAATACTATTGGGATATTTTAATATAATAATGGAGGCTGATTGTATCATGAAAAAAACAGAAAAAGCGATTTCACGGTTTTTACTGCTCGCTCTGACGGTATCTCTCCTTGCCGGATGCGGCGAGACTTCCACGACAAATACTGACACCACCGCCCCTGCAAATACCGAAACGACCGAGCCTGTCGATCCCAATTCCCCCGAGGGAAGAAAGCTTGTATCGGATGACCTGCCCGAAAAGGATTATGGCGGCGCGGAATTCCGCATTCTGGCGGATGACAGCTATTCTGCCACCGACTTTGTTGCGGAAGAGGAGATCGGCGCTGTGGTCAACGATGCCATCTATCAGCGCAACCGCACGGTGGAGGAGCGGTTCAATGTGGATGTCGTTACCGAAGTGATGCTGTTTAATCAAGTACCCGGTCATTTGAATACTGTGATTGCTTCTAATGAGGACGCATATGATCTTATTGCCCATCATATGATTCTGAACGCACCGCTGGCACTGGAGGGCTTTTACCTCGATCTCGGCGATGTTGCGTATTTCGATGAGACGAAGCCGTGGTGGAACAAGAATGCATGGGAAAATCTCAGCATCGGAGGACATTCTTATCTGATGTACGGCAGCATCACGCCCTATGGTCTTGGCTCACAGTACTGCGTCTACATGAACAAAAAGATCGGCGAGGATTACGGCCTGACCGACACCATCTACGACACCGCCCTTGAAGGCAAGTTCACCATCGATTATTACAGCAGTCTCATCAAGGATACATGGCGCGATCTCAACGGCAACAGCAAGCAGGATGAGGAGGACTTCTACGGTCTTGCCGCGCAGGTCACGTCTTACGCAACGCCGTTTGTCTATTCCTTCGGCGAAACCTCGGTTGTCAAGGACAGCGACGGTATGCCCGTGCTTGCCATGAACACGGAAAAGTGGGCGAGCATGGTCGAAAAGGTGTACAACCTGTTCTATGAGTCCAACGGCACGATCACAACGACCGGCTGGACACTCCACAAAGAGACGTTTATAGCAAGCCGTGCGCTGTTCTTTAACGGCGTGTTCCAGCACTCCTATAACTATTTCACCGATTTTGAAGACGACTATGCCATGATCCCGTATCCGAAGTGGGATGAGAATCAGGAGGAGTATTACACCATGACCGACGGCTCTTCGCCGCTTGTCGGTATTCCGGTAACGGTCGCTGATTCCGAATTCTCCGGCATCATCACCGAAGCACTGGCGGCAGAATCGTGGAAGCAGATCATCCCGAAGGTTTACGATATCGCCCTCAAGGTTCGCGGCGCGCGTGACGAAGACTCCCTCACGCTCATCGACATGATCGCAAACGGCTGTGTATTCGACATGGGCTTCATTTACGGCAACAACCAGATGATGGGCGGATGCCTCAAGGATTTGATGGAGAAAAAGAAGAACAATTTCATGTCGCATTTTGATTCCAACAAATCAAAGTGGGAAGAACGCCTCGAAGACATTGTTGAGAGCTTCACCGCGAATGAATAAGGAGTAAACGTATGTATAAGCTGTCCGTTCCGTTCATGCTGCATCAGATCGACACCTACGGCGCAGATGCATTTATCGCCAAACTGAAGGAGATCGGCGCAGATATCGTATTCCTCGCGCTGGACTGCTATAAGCTGGACAAGGGTGAGCAGGCGAAGGTATTCGATTCGCTCAAAGAAAACGTGCCGCTCTTTCAAAAAGCGGGCTTCACCGTGGGCGTGTGGGTATGGACCTTCATGGTTCGCGAGAAGAACGATTTCGTCCATATCACCTCACCAAACGGCGGTGTCTGCCGGGATCAGGTCTGCCCGTCCGACAAAGATTTCTGCAAATTCGCATACGAATATATGCAGAACATCGCCGAAAGCCGTCCGGATATGATCATGTTCGACGACGATTTCCGCTACGGCTTTCTCGACGGCGGCCTCGGATGCACCTGCAAGCATCACCGCGCGTTGATGGAGGAGCTGCTGGGTGAGCCGCTGCCGGCGGAAAATCTCGGTAAGCTCATCTTCGGCGGCGGCCCGAACAAATACCGGAGCGCGTATCTCCGGGCAAACGGCCACTTTTTCCGGGAATTTGCCAAGCAGTCCCGTGCGGCGGTGGATTCGGTCGATCCGGCCATCCGCCTCGGTCTCTGCTCCTGCATGACCACGTGGGATTTCGACGGCGTATCCACCGCAGAGCTGGCGCACATCCTCGCCGGCAATACAAAGCCCTTCTGCCGTCTGATCGGCGCACCGTACTGGGCGGTCAAGCAGAACTGGGGCAACCGTCTGCAGGATGTCATCGAGCTTTCGCGGATGGAAAGCGCGTGGTGCGATGACGACATCGAGATTTTCGCGGAAGGGGATGCCTATCCGCGGCCGCGATTCATCTGCCCGTCCAATTTCCTCGAGGGCTACGACATGGCCCTCCGCGCATCGGGAGCGGTGGACGGCATTCACAAATACACGCTGGATTACACCGCCGACGTGGATTACGAGCCGGGCTACAATCGCAAGCATCTGAAAAATCAGGCGATCTATCAGCAGATCGATGCCCATTTCGCGGACAAAACGCCGGTGGGTGTGCGGGTGTATGAGCAGATGGCGAAGTTTGAGAATATGGATGTGCCGTACTATCATGACGGCATGGACAGCGTGGAGAATATGTTCTTCTCCCCGGCGGCGAGAATGCTGGCGGCGCAGACGATCCCCACGATCTACGAAGGGCTTGGAACGGTGGGCATCGCATTCGGCGAAAATGCGAAATATCTGGATGCGGGCGCACTTGAAAACGGGCTGATCCTCGACGTTTCCGCGGCGAAAATTCTCGAAAAAGCGGGAATTGACGCGGGACTTTCGGAGGTTGGCGGCATCTATTCCGCAGGCCGCGAATATTTTCCCGATAAGAAGCGGTATGTGAATGTCTCCGGCTGTCCGGCGGCGGAGATCGCGGTGAAGCCCGGCGCCAAGGTGCTGAGCTTCTTCGATGGAGACGAAAAGATCGCGTCCTACGCCTATGAAAATGCGGCGGGACAGAAATTCCTCGTGTTCGCATTCGACGGCTACTCCATGAGCGAGCACGCATTCCGGCAGTATGCGCGGGGCGAGGAGATCGAGGGCTGGATCGCATCCATCGGCAAAACGCTCCCCGCATCCATGCACGGCAATCCGGACTGCTATATGCTGTGCAAGGAAAGCGAATCGGGAAAAGCCGTGTGGATCGGCAATTTCTTCGCCGACGAGTGCCTGTATACCACCGTTGCCCTTGACCGAACCTACAGCGAAATCAGGTTCATCAACTGCACCGGAACGCTGGATGGCAATACGGTGACGATCGATGCCATACCGCCTTATGCATCCGTTGGATTTGAAGTAAACTGACAGGACGCACCGTGAAGCAGAAATTGCATACAAACGCCTCCTGTGACAGCGTGAATCTGCTGTCACAGGAGGTGTTGTTATTCGGGATTATTTGCGTTTATTCAACCCATGTGTCGGTAACTTTGTCGTAAGCCGCGATCTTTGCGCTGACATCCTCGGCGCTGTCGCCGTTCACGAGAATGTAGAGCTTGATCTTCGGCTCGGTGCCGGAGGGACGGATGACGATGACGTCGTTCTCCTCCGTCTTGTAGTAGAGCACGTTGGAGGTGGGAAGCCCGGTGGATGTCACCTTGCCGGTGTCGATGTCAAGCACGGTATCGTTGAGATAATCCCGGCGCTCGATGATGCGGTATCCTGCCAGCTCCGCCGGCGGATTGTTTCTCAGGCGATTCATCAGGGCTTTCATCTTTTCGATGCCGTCCAGACCCTCCATGTAGATGTTGGACGCGCCTTCGCCGAAATAGCCGTACCGTTCATACAACGCATCCATGGCATCGCACAGGGTCATATTCTTCGTCTTGTAATAAGCCGCCATCTCGCACAGAAGCATTGCCGCCACCACGGAATCCTTGTCGCGGGCGTAGGTGCCCTTCAGATAGCCGTAGCTCTCCTCAAAGCCGAAGATGTAGTTGTCGTGACCGGTGGTCTCATACTTCTTGATGACCTCGCCAATGAATTTGAAGCCGGTGAGCACGTTGTGCAGCTTCACATTGTGATCGGCACAGATCTTGGTGCACATTTCGGAGGTGACGATGGTCTTGACCGCATAAGGATTCTCCGGCATACCCGTCTCCTCGTAGGCGGTGATGATATAATCCAGCAGCAGTGCGCCCACCTGATTGCCGGTGAGACACTTGAACTCGCCGCTCTTGTCACGGGACATGATGCCAACACGGTCAGCGTCCGGGTCGGTGGCGATGATCAGGTCGCTGTGAACCTTTTCTGCCAGCTTGATGCCGAGGGTGAATACCTCCGGATACTCAGGGTTCGGGAAATCGGTGGTGGGGAAATTGCCGTCCAGCACCATCTGCTCATCAACGGTGTCGATGTGCTTGATGCCAAGGCGGCGGAGCACTTCGGGAACGAGACGATAGCCCGCACCGTGGAGCGGCGTGTAGACGATCTCCAGATCATCGGCAACCTTGGCCACGACCTCGGGATTGACTGCCTCCGCCAGCACGTTTTTGATATAAATTTCATCAAACGAATCGGGGATGAACTCGATGATGCCGCTCTTCACGCCTTCGTCGAAGCAGATCTGCTTCACATCGTCGAAAATGTCAGCCGCCGCGATGAATTCGGACACAGTCTTTGCGTGATCCGGCGGAAGCTGTGCGCCGTCCTCCCAGTACGCCTTGTAGCCGTTGTACTGTTTCGGATTGTGGGAAGCGGTGATGTTGATGCCGGCGATGGTGCCAAGCTCGCGCACTGCGAAGGAGAGCACGGGCGTGGGGCGCACACCGTCGAAGATCTTCACCTTGATGCCGTTAGCCGCAAGAACGCTTGCCGCAGTTTTCGCAAACAGCTCGGAATTGTTGCGGGAGTCGTGAGCGATGGCAACGCCGCGATCCGCCTTGCCCTCTTTGTTGATGAGGTCGGCAAGACCCTGGGTCGCATGAGCAACGGTGTAGACGTTCATGGCGTTGGTGCCGGCTACCATGGTGCCGCGCAGACCGCCTGTGCCGAATTCCAGACCCTTGATGAAGCGGAATTCGATCTCGCCGTCATTGTCCGCGATGCCGCGAAGCTCAGCTTTTGTGGCCTCGTCCACCTTGTCGGAGGCGAGCCAGCGTTCGTAATTTTCTCTGTAAGTCATCATTTGCAATCCTTTCGATCCTTATGCGTTATTTTTCAGACCTTCCAGCGCGATGGCCAGCTGGTCGGGGCAGGAGGTGGGCTTGAAGCCGCAGCGGATTCCCTTCAGCCGCTCAATGGCGTCGTCGATCTTCATGCCCTTTGCCAGTGCCGCAACGCCCTGTGTGTTGCCGGAGCAGCCGCCGATGAACTTCACGCTCTCGATGATATCGCCATCGGTGACGATCTCGATCTGACGGGAGCAGGTGCCTTTTGTGGTGTAGGAAATGGTATTTTTCATT
>SVSO01000122.1 GCA_015064195.1 Oscillospiraceae bacterium | reverse complement strand
CATCCGGTGGCCCATATTGAACACCTGATACATCTCGCGGTCGCCGATGTCCGCATTCTTGCGGATCTCACGGAAGAGCGGCGGGGTATCGAACAGGTTATCCTTGATATAATGGATGCCGTTGCCGAAATTCTTACATTTTGCCTGACCGCCGCCGGTGCAGTGAATCATGCCGTGAACCGCCTCGCGCTTGGTATCGAGGATTTCCTTGATGATGGGCGCATAGGTACGGGTAGGCGAAAGGACTGCATCCACCACGGTCACGTCCGTGCCGGGGAGAATATCATTCACGCCGTAGCTTCCGCAGTAGACCTTGGACTCATCGATGGTATTGGAGTAAGTTTCCGGATATTTTGCCGCATACTCGTGGGAGAGCATGAGGTGACGTGCGGCGGTGAGACCATTACTGCCCATGCCGGCGTTATATGCTTTTTCGTATGCAGCTTTACCGAAGGAAGCGAGACCGACAATGACATCGCCGGGCTTGATGTTATCGCAGTCGATGACATCGCTCCGCTTCATTCTGACAAAGAAAGTGGAATCGACGATGAGGGTATTGACGAGATCGCCCACATCCGCCGTTTCGCCGCCGGACATGATGATGCCCACTCCGTAGGAACGGAGCATTTCGCAGAAGTCGGTATAACCATCGATGACCGCTTTGATTGCCTCGCCGCCCACGCGATGCGCATTTCTACCGATGGTATTGGACAGCACGAATCCGTCCGTTGCGCCGATGCAGAGCAGGTCATCCAGATTCATGACCACCGAATCCTGCGCGATATTATACAGTGCGGAAATATCGCCGGTTTCCTTATACTTGATGTAAGCGAGAGAAGATTTTGTTCCCGCGCCGTCCGCGTGCATCGCCGCACAGTAGTCGGGATCGCCGCAGGGATCGGGAATAATTTTGCAGAATGCGCCAGCAAACTCGCCCTTATCCTGCTTGGAAATGGCGCTGTGCACCTCATCCTTCGTTGCGGACACACCGCGTGACATATATGCGTTTGACATTGTTTTTTCCTCCTTGGGTTTGTGATTCTGATTAGTTTGTTTTAGGGGATACGGTCGCTTTTTCGAGAAAAAGCTCCGCAAAAAGCTTTATTCAACGCTATCGCTAACAGGCCGTTTGTCTCTGCGCGAACTGGCTACAGCCCCAGCCGGGTCCCCTACCCCGGCAACTGTCTCTGCGAAATTGTTTGTTTTGTTAGTGCGAACATTGTGCGCTTGGGAATCGTTTTGCCGCAAAAATGAAACTGTAGGGACCGGCGTCCTCGACGGTCCGTTTCAATGATGTTTTCGCCACGGGCGAAAATCAACCACAATTATTCATTATTCATTATTTACAACTCAATCTCCGCCGCATCCTTCTTATTCGGATAGCACGTCACATCAAGAATCCGCTGATTGCGGCTTCCGCGGAATCGCAGATTCAAATCCCGCTCGGCTTCGTTAAAACGGCCGTCCACGAGATAGTTTGTGACCGACAGCAGCTCATGCACCGACGGCTCTGTCTCCGCTTTTTTTAAGAGATGCTCATATGTGAAGCCGGAGTAGGTCATGATATCCATGCCGCGCTCCACCGCTTTTTTTGCGATGACCGCCAGCTCATGCCCCCACAGAAACGGCTCGCCGCCGCTGAAGGTGATGCCTTTGATCAGCGGATTTTTGGCAATATCCGCCCAGATTTTGTCCGTGGTCGTCAGCTTTCCGCCGCCGTATGCATGGGATGCGGGATTGTGACAGCCCGCGCATTTGTGGGGGCATCCCTGCACAAATACCACATACCGCAGCTTCGGGCCGTCCACGATGGATTCCTTCACCACACCGAACAGCCGGATAGGCAGGCTTTCGATGGGCTCATAGCTTGAAAAATTTCGCTGAAGCATTTAAACCACCAGTCCGACGATAGCGGCGAAGGTCATGAGGCATGATACCACGCCGAGGCTGACCACCCGCATCAGCTCTGCCGCACGGATCGCCTTGGACGAGCTGACGTATTTCTTATAGGAAATAATATCCACCGCCGTCAGTGCCCACAGCCCTATGCTCAGCACCGGCAGAATGAAGCTCACCGTCTGATTCCCGCCGAACTGCATGGCGGCGATGGCGATGATGAGCAGGACGAACGCGATACCGAGACCGGCCAGCTTGAATTTATTCATCGGATTTTTTCTCCTTTCCGCGGCTGAGCAGAGCAACGGTGATGACCGTCGCCACACCGACGATGGCCGCCGCACCGATCCACAGGAAGGGGCTGATACCGCTTCGGTCGCCCTCCGTCTGCTTTTTGATGCGCTCATCGGCGATGACGCTCTCCAGCGATTCGTCGTTGTATTCGCGGGACAGACCCTTGATGCTGCGCACCTTCATGGTCGCCCCCATCAGCTCCGACCCGCCGGCCAGCAGCTGAATGCACTCGGTGTCTCGGCATTCGCCGAACTCCCCGGTGTAAACATAGATCGTCGTCCACTCACCTGCAGGAATGCGCGTTTCCGACTCGAAACGCTCATTTTTGCCCATGAGCACCAGCTTCACCGGCACATCCTTCAGAGTGGAAGGAAGCGTATCCTCCAGCTTCAATGTAATCTCTAATACCGGCGTGAGGCTGTAATTCTCGGGGAAGTCAAACCGATGGGCGATACCCATCCACGCACCGGAGGTTTCCGCGCCAAGCGGAGCGGACAGCACGCTTCCGCCATCTTCAGCGACGGACAGTGTGCCGCAGTGGAAGCTGGGACGAAGTGCGCCGACTCCCATGAAATTGTCGAATTTGTAGTAGGCAAAGGAGCCACGGATGCCCTCCGGCGGCTCAGTCACCGCTTCGTAGAGCGTGACCTCCGCCTGCGGAAGCGCATTCATATCGAAATTCGGAATGATGCCGCGCCAATCCTCAAGACCAAGGGTGGTCAGTGCCATGGAAATGATGCCCTCGTCGGATTCCGTGCCCATCACCTTCACCGAGCCGAACAGCTTATCGGTATCCGGCGATGTGACGGCTATGTACGCATCGATGCGGGGATTGAACCACGCTGCAAGATAGCCCTGCACGTACCACGCCGTGATCTCGCTGTATTTCAGATTGAGGAACTGATAGCGGTTGTCGCAGATGAGCAGCTGTTTTTCGGCGGGAAGGATGGCTGTGAGCGCATCCAGATCTGTTTCGTCAATGCAGTGGTCGCCCAGCTTTTGGAAGCGGTAGATCCGGTCGATGCAGAGATGCCAGCCGAACTGCCCGTTTTTCCCGGTTTCGGCAAGGAGCGCGGGGACAAACTCCGACAGCTCCAGCTCCACATTGCCGGTGGCCGGTTCGGTGCGCCACAGATCGGAGACCGAGAGATAGACTTTCGCCGCGGAATTTTTCGAGATGATGTTGGTGTGAATCCGGCGCAGCTGATCCGCCGCCTGCTCCACCACCGCCGTCAGCGTTGGTGTGTCCTCGGTCAGAAGATTGTTGTATTCGCCGAGGATCACGCCAACGACACTTCCGTCGGCGATCCACCGCTCGGCGATATATCCGCTCAGTGCGCCGACAAAATCTGCGCCGTCCGGCTCACTGCCGATGCCCGAATAATCCACATAACCATCCGCCGCCAGTGCATCGGCAAGGTTCGTCTGAAAGCTTCCGGTGATGCCGCAGAGCCGCAGCAGCACTGCCGTATCTCCGTCCCGCAGCGCATAGAGCTGTGCCGTCAGGGAATCAAAATACCGCTCGCTGAAATAATAGGCCTCACCGTTGTAGATATAGCGTTTGCCCTCGCTTTTGCTGACAAATGCAGATGCCGCATCCAGCCGGAGCACCGTCACGCCCGCACCGCTGTCGCCTGCCAGTGACAGATCGGTGGGCGCAAAGCCCTTGGCGCCACGAGGGAAAGCGTTGTCAAGCCCTGCCGCCCGTTCGGGATTTTCCAGCTGAAACGGCGGTGCGATGAGGGAAAAACTGCCGTCCGTCCGATAGCTGACCGCTAAATACATCCGGGAAAGCTCGGCAAATCCGGTCTGGGGAAGCTTGCAGGTCAGATCGAAGCGGGTGGTCATGGGGCTTGTCACCACCGGTGTCATGGAACCAAGCGCATCGGCGGTGGGGATCTCGTTATCATTCAGCGCATAGATGCGGATCTGGCCGGAAGAATTGCGCAGTGCCTCATCCCGCAGGATCTCACCGGAGAAGGTGACGGTCGCCAGATCATCGCCGAGGGTACATCCGGTGAGCGTACCGCAGGTGATCTGCTCTTCTTCGTGATACCGGCTGATTGCGCTGATGGAATACAGCTCGAAGCGGCCCGTGCCTTCACCGAAGCGAAGCTCCAGCCGCCGCAGGGACGAAACATCGCCCACATCGGCATAATAGAATTGGGGGCCGGTCTGCGGCGTGAGCTTGATGGTGACGCTCTTGTCCTCACTCTGTACCGCTGTGTCGTAGGTGGAATAATGGATGGTCAGCGTTTCGGCTGTGGTATAGTTGGACATCCGGATGCGCAGGCAGTTGGCCGGGAACTCCATATCGGGCAGAAAAACCTCCGCCTTGAGAGTCGCCGGATCGCCGGTCAGCGCCGCGATGGTGATCATGGATTTGTCGCCGGCCTGGGTGGCAGTTGCCCCCTCCACCGTGTAATCGTCGAACAGATAGCGGCCGCTCATCTCCCGGTCAACCGGATCGGCAGCCATGACAGCATCGATGAAAAAGCTGTTGGGGCGGAACTGTCGGATCGATGTGCCGATGACGACGCTGATCTCCGCCGACACAAGCTCGGTGCGTCCTGCCCAGCCGCCGATGTCAGCCTTTACGGTACACCATTCACCGGCACGCACCGTGTCAAAGCTTTCAAAGGTGTCGCCGTTCATGGAACGGAGGGTCACGCGGGTCAGATATTCCGCTTCCGGATCATCCTCATAGGGGATCACAAACAGATCGTAGCGAAACGTGCGGTATTCCTTCAGATTCACCGGCGCGGAAAAATCCTTACACACCGACCGGATGAGATTCACGTCCAGATTATAGCTGATAACGGACAGACAGCTGCGGGTCAGCTCCGGCTCATCGGGATCTGCCGCAAAATCCGCTGCCGCAGTCTCCTTCACATTGTCGCCGGCATACCAGCCCTCGGTCGTCGTATTGAAATCCGACAGCATATAGGTGGGCGCGGCATCCTCCGCAGAAACCGGCAGCATGAGCATGACAAGCATCAGCACCGCTGCCATGAGAAAAGTCTGTATTCGATTCAAGCCATCACCCTCCTAACAAAAAATACTATCTATATTATATCATTATTTCTTACAAAATGCAATGATTTTTTCAATTTCTGATGAAATTCAGAATCTCTGTTGAGTTCTGAAAAATTTTGTGGTATAATATTGTCATATGTGATAAACACCATCCCAAAAATATCCACATAAGGAGAATGTATTTATGCCCATCAAAATTCCCGCGGGACTTCCCGCTCATGAAACCATGGAGCGCGAGAATATTTTTGTCATGACCGAGCTGCGTGCCGAGCATCAGGACATCCGTCCGCTGAAGATCGCGGTGCTCAATCTGATGCCCACCAAGATCACCACCGAAACACAGCTCATCCGTCTGCTTTCCAACAGCTCCCTGCAGATCGAGCTGACTCTGCTTCAAACCGCATCTCATGTGGCAAAGCACACCTCCGCCGAGCATATGGAGGCATTCTACAAGAATTATTACGATATCAAGCATGAAAAATTCGACGGCCTCATCATCACCGGCGCACCGGTGGAAAATCTGGACTTCGGCGATGTGGACTACTGGCCGGAGCTTTGTGAGGTCATGGAATGGTCGAAAACCCACGTGTTCTCCACTCTGCACATCTGCTGGGCGGCGCAGGCGGGACTTTACTACCACTACGGCGTGCCGAAGTATCCCCTCGACAAGAAAATGTTCGGCGTATTTGAGCATTCCGCCGTCAATCCCAATCACCCCATCGTCCGCGGCTTCGACGAGATCTTCATGGCGCCCCACTCCCGTCACACGGAAGTGCGTGAGGAGGATATTCTCAAGGTGAGCGAGCTGGATCTTGTGGCCAAGAGTGAGCTTGCCGGCCCGTACATCATCGCGGCAAAAAATGCCAGAATGCTCTTTGTCACCGGCCATTCCGAGTACGATTTCGACACACTGGCAAACGAATATTTCCGCGATGTGGGCAAGGGCCTTCCCATCGAACAGCCGCTGAACTATTTCCCCGGCGGCGATACCACCAAGCGTCCGCCCAACGTCTGGAGGGGCCATGCCAATCTGCTGTTCACCAACTGGCTCAACTATTTCGTTTATCAGAATACGCCCTACGATCTTGCGGATCTCTCATAATTTCCGGATAACCCGGCATACTACTACTGCGGAATACACATTCCGCAGTAATTTTTTTAGGGAGATCAGTATGGATTCCAACGAACTGTTTTTGCAGGAGCTTTACAAAAATACCACCATGGGCGCGGATTCTATCGTCGATCTGATGGATAAGGCGTCCGATCCCCGGATGCGAGCGGAAATGACGGCGGAGCTGGAAAAATACCAGCAGTTTTCTGCCAGAGCCGCTGAGCTTCTGGGTGAACGCGGTCTGAAGCCGGAGGAGCCGGGCATGATGGCCAAAGCGGGGGCAAAGATCGGCATGACCTTCAACACCATGCTGGATGTGACCACATCTCACATCGCGGAGATGATGATCAACGGCGCCACCATGGGCATCATCAACATCGAGAAGCAGATGAATTCCGCCGATGCCGCGCCGGAAACGAAGAAGCTGGCCGAGGATGTGCTCAAATTCGAGAAAAGCACAGCAGAAAATCTGTCGCGCTTTCTCAAGTAAACACAAGAAACGCCCCATATGGGGCGTTTCTTGCTTTGATTAAAAGGGTCGCTTGGGGAAATCGGCGGGATCAAACAGCGATTCCGCGAGGAAATAGCCGCCGCCCGACATGGTGGCAAAATGCAGATGCGGGCCGGTGGCGTTTCCGGTCTGCCCCACCGTCGCGATGACTTCGCCCGCCGTCACGGAATCGTCTACGGAAACCGCCAGCGTATCGCAGTGGGCGTACACAGTCACGATGTCAGAGCCGTGGTCGATATAGATCACGTTGCCGAGATCGGCGGTGTATTCCGCCTTCATGACAATTCCGTCTGCCGCGGCAAGCACATCGCTTCCCAGCGGAGCGACCAGATCCACAGCGGGATGCGCATCGGTGAAGCCTTGGGTAACGGTGTAATCGCCGGTCAGCGGATGGATGAGCGAAATGCTCTCCATCAAGAATTGTTTTTCAGCGATCACCATTCCTTCTTCCCAGATCGGGTCTTCATCGATCACCATTCCTTCTTCCTCGTACTGTTCCCCCTCGATGACAACGACGGTCGTTTCTTCACAGTCGTCTTTCTCCGTTTCCGCTTCGACGGTCGGTTCGGGTGACTGCTCGGTCACGGCGGCAGTGTCAGCCTCCGCCGGAACTGTCACCGCGTCAACCTTGATGAAAAACGATGTCATGGCGGCCAGAAGCAGGGCGGCGCAGACAAATCCGCAAACGGTCAGATGCTTTGTTTTCATGATACATTCGATCCTTTCTTCCATGGCAGGCGCACCGAATGCATTGATCGGCGCGGCACTGCGCACTTCTTCGGCCGCGATCAGGCACAAAGCGTATTCGGCGCGTCCGGATCGGCGAAGCACCGCTTCATCGCAGGCAAGCTCCATGTCCCGGTTGGCATACCGAAGCATGAGCCATACCGCCGGATTCCACCAATGCAGACACACCGCGGCCACGATCAGCCATTTGACAAGCTGGTCGCCCCGCTTCATGTAACACCGCTCATGGGCGAGGATGCAGGCAAGCTGATCCCCGGGCAGTGTCAGCATTTCTGCCGGCAGAAAGATGACGGGCCGTACGATGCCGCAGGAGAAGGGCGATGGATAGCCCCTTCCCACGCGGACGGTCTCGCCGCACAGGATGCGCGGTTTTGCATGATGTGCGATTCTTCGCAGCCTTGCGTATGCGAAAAGGAAGAATGCCGCCGCCGCAAGTGCGCCCGCCGGAAGGAGCAGCTGTACCAGCATCTCCGCCGTAAATGCGGGAGCCGGCATCACACCATCCATCGGGATCGGCACCTGTACCGCGTCATAAGGCATGACCTCACGGGGTGCGGCGGGAAGCTCCACCGTAAAGGTGAGCGACCACGGCAGGATGAGCCGGATTGCGGCGATGATCCACAGCCATCGGAACAGCCATTTCGGCAGCCGTCTGAGTGCGGCGGCGCGAAGGATGAGGATGAGCGCGATCATCACACTGCCGGCCATCATTTGAGTGCCTCCACCATTGCCTTCAGCCGGGCGATCTCGTCGTCGCTCAGCCGTTTTCCGTCAAGCAGGCAGGCAACCAGCTTGTCCGCCGCGCCGTCATAGAGCTTGTCGATCAGCTCGGAAGTCTCACACTCCTGCACATCCCGCCGGGTGATCAGCGGATGGCAGAGAAAGTTCGGCTCCCGGCGCTCAATCGC
>SVSO01000121.1 GCA_015064195.1 Oscillospiraceae bacterium | reverse complement strand
CGCGTGACCAAATGGAGACGCACCGGCATCATCTGGTGGAATCTCATCGACGGCTGGCCGCAGATCTCTGACGCGGTGGTGGATTACTACGGCGTGAAGAAGCTGGCGTATCACTATATCAAACGCTCCCAGCAGCAGCTCTGCCTCATCTTCAACGAGCCGGAGAACGGCGCACTCCCGCTGCACATCGTCAGCGATCTCCAGTCCGACGTGAGCGTGAAATATCGCGTCACCGACCTCACCACCGGCGAAACGCTCATCGAATCGACGGCGACGGGCATCGCCAACGAGTCGAAGGTGGTCTGGTACAAGCAGATGACAGAGGGCGAGAAGCACTTCTATCTGATGGAATGGGAGTATGAGCTTGACGGCAAGACCGTGACGGGCCGCAACCACTACATGACGAACATTATCGACATCGACTACGACGAATACATCGCCTGCATGAGAAAATGCGGATTCTACGATGAATTCGAGGGCTTCGACGAATAAGAAAAGCGCACCTCCTGCAATTTGCAGGAGGTGCATTTGCTTATTTGTTGTGCTCTGCGAGGAACTTCTTGTAGTAGCTTCCCCAGAAAGGCGTGGGCGCGTAATCGTCCAGATTCAGAACCAGAGGCGGGCCGGCCTTGTGGTGGAAATCCCATGCGGTCATGTGATATTCATGCTCGTCCGCCCAGCGCAGGAGCTTGGGTACCCATGTGGTGGATTCCTCAAACTGCGGCCATTCATGCTTCACCGGTGCTTCGCCATAGTGTCCGCATTCGCCGAGGATGATGGGATAATCGTTTGCCGCCACGGTGACAAGCTCGTCCCAGCGGTCGAGATCCTTGCAGGGATAGAGATGGCTGTCAAGCAGAATGCCATTTCCGCCGTTGTCGATGACCTTGTAGCCGTTCATGATGCCGTCCAGCTCATAGGCCCAGTCAAGACCGCCGATCATGAGAATATTCTTCGCGCCGGTGGAACGGACAACATCCGCCATTTTCTGCATTCCGGGCACGTGGTAGACATAGGTGTGGGTCGTCTCACTACCGTCGTGGTGGAACATGATCTGATGTCCCACATCCTTGTCGCGGTAGTAGAGGGTGACTTCGCCGCCCTTCAGCCATGTGTTCCAGTCAATGAGGAACGGCTCGTTGTACAGATCGAAGATCACGCTCGGATGGTTGTGATAGCGCAGGGCCACATCTTTCCAGAATACGAGGCTGCCGTAATCCGCGTGATTGCCGCTGACAAATCTGCCCCAGTGGTTGGCATTGCTGCGGTGGAGGTCGATGATGACATATTTGCGGCGGCAGGCTACAGCTGCAACGATCTCATCCACACGCGCACGGTATTTTTCGCCGCTGGGATCGTGGGCCTGCTCCTCACCGAAGCCGAACCAGCGATCCTGGGATACGGGCAGACGGATGATGTTGGCGTGCCACTCATCGCAGGCCACCGTGACCGAGCGAAGCAGCTCGCGGGGCGTGGAGGTCCATTCCAGCGACGCGCAGTTGACGCCCAGCAGACGCACTTTGTTGCCGTTTTCATCCACCAGCTTGTTGCCGTCCTGATGAAGCGTCATGTCGGCGTTTTGCTCCTTGAAGTAGGTAAACATGAAAAATCACTCCTTTTTCATTTGCTTTTTTATTATGGTAACACACTTTTCCGCCGATGTCAATAGCAGGATCCCATTTTTACAGAATGTTCGCAGGATTTGCAAATATCAAACCTCCCGCACTGCGGGAGGTTTGATTTATCAGCCAAGGCCGTAGAACTCTTTGATTTTCTGCTCGGTCATCTCCTTGGATGCCGCAACGATGGAGGAAAGTCCCTCGCCGCCCTTGAGAAGATCCGTCACCAGCTTGTTGTGCAGACCGCCAAGCTGAGAGGTGTAGAAATAGCCGAAGTCATAATAGATATTTTCTGTGGACAGTCTCAGCATATCATAGGATTCTTCATCGCGGGTGTACTTACTCTGCAGGCAGATCTCGTAGTAGGCGTGAGACAGATCACCGCTTCCCTCAGCAAGCAGCTGGAGTGCCAGACCCGTATTCTCAACATCGCCGCAAGATGCGGGGATGCCCAGCGTGCAGGTGGAGGGAACAGATGCGGAATAGTATCGCTCCTGCGCTTCATCCAGCTTGGGCGTAGGAAGGAAGCCGAAATCGGTCTTCACATCGCGGAGAAATCTCCGGGCGAAGGATGTGACCGCATTGATAAACAGCACTCTGTTGTTCTCAAGACACGATACGTGCATCTCGGGGGTGACTCCGTCATAGCTGTGCCAGACGGATTTGTCAAACACGGATGCCAGCTTTGCGAAAGCGGCCGCATAATGCTCGCTGTCTGCCATCAGCGTGGGAACATCCTCCTCATTTTTCGCAATGACTGCCGCGCCGCAGCTGACAAGCATTGCGGAAACGCCATCGTTGTTGGAGATCAGGCCGTAGCTGTCCTCCAGATCCATCTTCGTGTCACTGTTGAGATCGGAGGCAGCAAGCTTCATGCAGGAGAGCATTTTGTCGATCGTCCATGTGCCCGCATCCACCGCTTCGTAGAGGTTTTCCAGCTGAAGCGATTTTGCGAAGCTGGTATTGTAGACGAGAACCTCCAGGCAGTCCTCGTCCGCAACGCTGATGTCGCCGCCGAGGAGATAGGTCTTGTCGCCGATGGACAGGGATTCCAGCAGATTCTGATCCCAGCAGTCGGCATCCAGCTTCAGCGTATCGACACCGGTGGCATCGATCAGCTGATCGCCGGTCAGCAGAGACGCATCGATGGAGCTGAACAGCACCTGATATTCATCGTCGCCGGCACTCACCATCTTCCGGATCACACCGGCAGGATTGCTGAGCTCCGTTTCGACGATCTTAAAGTTGTGCTTTTCCGTCAGCGTGCGGTTGCGGGTGACGATCGTGTCATTGAGGATTTCGCCGGTCTCCTCGTTGGTGCCGAGACTGAGCAGGACCCATTGAATTTCCTTCTGGGGCATTTTGAGTATGTTCAGCGTGAAGCCTTCCATGTCATAAATAACCTCCGGCTCAGCCGTGGTTGTGGCTGCCTCTGTGGTATCGGCGGAGGGCGTTTCACCACCGCAGGCAGCGAGACTTGCGGTCATTGCCGCAAGAAGCATCCATGTGATAAACTTTTTCATTCCAGTACTCCTTTCGCTTTGTTCACGATCCGCCTCAGTTCCGACGCGGGATTGACCAGCTTTCCTGCGATGATGTCTTCCTCGGTGATGTGGGCCAGCAGGATCTCCTTGTCGGAGTAGCGGTTGTAATCGTAGATGATGTTGATGAAGCCGTCCGGGGATTCGACCATGTCCGGATAGGAAACATCCCACCGCTCGTCCAGCAGCAGTCCGTCACTCCACGTTTCGCCGTCATCCTCCGACAGCATGGCCGTCAGATTGTTTCTGCCCTTGAAATTTTTGTGATTGACAAACAGCAGCCGTCCGCTTTTCAGCCGGCGCACACAGAACCGCGCGCCGGGGCTGAGCAGTCCCGAGTCAACACCCTTCGTCCATGTCACGCCGCCGTCCGACGATTCTGCCCTGCCGAGATCGCCCTTCCATCCGCGGATCAGCATCACAAGCGAACCATCCGCGCGTTCGTAGATCATATGCTCATCGAAGCAGCGGTTGGCATAATCCGCTCCGCCGAGGCGCGTGAAGGTTTCGCCGTTATCCGTGGTGCGGTAGACATTGGAGAATCGCTCCTCCGGCAGCCAGTTCAGCTCGGAATTGCACACCGCCCAGACCGCGCATGGGAACAGCCATGCGCCGTCCCGCGTGACAGTGGGCTTGTTCATCATGATGCCGTGAGCGATGCGGCGCGGCTCACTGAGCGTGAATTCGTCCGCATCCGGATCCTCGCAGATGCCGCACCATACGCCGCATCTGCCGTCGTACATTCCGTAACTCTGCGCCCAGAATACCCACAGACGTCCCAGCGGGTCGATCCACAGCGTCGGGTCGTAGCACCGTGTGTCCTCCGTGGGCGGCAGGATCGCCATGAACGGCTTGCTGAAGTTCACACCGTCATCGCTCCGCTGGAGAAGCAGGAAATTGCCGTTGCCTTCATCCTTGGTGCCGGTGTAGAAAACGGTGTAAAACCGTCCGCCCTTCGTGCATTCAATGCCGGGAATTCCCTGAAATACCCGGGATTCGTCGGCATAAACATCCGCCGGATCGTGCAGGATCGCAGGATCGGTGAGATAGCGCGCCGGAAGCATTGCGTGGTCTTTGTTTTGCATGATGATTACCATTCCTTTCAAACAATTGAAACTTCATTCTTCCATAAAGCTTTTGCGTTTTGAGCACAGATTCCCGGAGATCTGCGCCGCCGATGCCATCACATCCCGTGCCAGCACATCCGGATTCACAGCCGCCAGCTCTGATTTGAGCAGTGTCAGCGACAGTGCGGCGGCCAGCTTGTCCGAGCTGTCCCAGATGGGCGCGGCGATGGCGTAAATGGCGATGTTGTCCTCGAAATTTTCCACCGCATAGCCCTGATTCCGGACGGCGGCAAGCTCCTCACTCAGCGAAAAATAAGTTCCGATGGAATTTTTCGTGTGGGTGATGTAGCAGCCTCGTCCCACACAGCCGGCTACTTCGTCATCACTCATGGCGGCGAGAATGACCTTGCCGGCGGCGGTGAGATGCAGGGTCAGCGTGGTGCCGGGCTGGATGGTGAAACGCACCGGGCCGGGCGGCTCGATCTTGTCAAGCACGGTGGCGGTGTCACCGTCAGGAACGGCGATGAAGACTGCACGGCCGGTGCGGCGGTGAAGCTCCTCCATGGCCGGACGTGCCATTTTCACCACGCCGTATTCCCGCATGGCGGCGAATCCCAGACGTGCAGTGGCCGGCCCGATGAGAAAATCGGTGCCCTCCATGCGAAGATAGCCCTTTTCAGCCAAGGTGTAAAGGCAGACGGATGCGCTGGTTTTGGGAATATCCAGTGCGCGGCTGACCTCTGTGATCCCCACCGGATGGCCGATCCCGGCGATGAATGCGAGAATATCCACGGCGCGCGACGCGGATTTGTTCATGGACAACCCTCCTTTTGTTTCAAATGCTGTCGTGTGTTCCGTATACGGTACAAACCGGGTGTATCTTAAGATGCAGTATTATACCACGCCCCCGCCCATTTGTCAACGGCAAGACAAAAAAATCCACTGCCAAAAATGCAGTGGATTTTTTGTGCAGTTTCCACGAAATTTCACATCTTCCATACCGTATCCCGGTAATCGCTGGGGGACATACCGGTGATCTTGCGGAAGGTGCGGCGGAAATAGGAGGAGGATTCAAAGCCGGTGCGGTAGCTGATCTCATCAATGGTCAGAGACGGATCGCTGATGAACAGACGCTCGGCACGGCCAATGGCAGCGCGGTGCTTGTATTCGATGGGCGAGCAGCCCACCGCCTGATGAAACCGGGTGTAGAAATGGGACTCGGACAGCTTGCACAGTCCGGCAAGCTCGGCCACCTTGATGGGACGGTGACAGTTGGCATCGATATATTCCACCGCGCGGGAAATGAGGGGATCGGCGGGCGGAAGCTCCACGCCCTCCAGCTTTGGTGCGACGGCCGCCATGATTCTGTAAAACCGCGCCATCACGTCAAAATACGTGGCAGGATCATCACGGTGGGCGAGGATATATTCAAAATCCGGCAGGGTGTCCGAAAGCCCATCCACCTTCTGCACGAACAATCGCCGTCCCGCAAACGGGAAGGGCGGATTTTTAAAGATGAACTGGCAGGAAATGATGCCGTTGCCGCTCATTTGCTTCCACTCCTGATGGTAGCAGGAACCGATATGCGTGTAGACCAGATCGCCGGGGCGAAGCAGATCCGACCGATCATTGCTGTAAAATCTCGCCTCGCCGGATATGATATAAGCCAGCGCAGAAAACGGGCGCGGCCGATTGCCGTAATCGACAGAATGGCAGTACATTTCGTATTTGTGGCAGTGAAAAAAGGACAGGGAAGCATCGGTCATCATAAAAAATCCTCCAACCGTAGAATCGTTCCGCTATTCATATTATACTGCCTTTTCATCGGCTTGTCAATATGATATAATAAGATTGCATTTAAAAAATTCAGAAAGGACGATAAATCATGAATAAGCGACTTGTTTCTATCATGCTCCTCGCGGCATTGATGCTCTCATCGGCATCCTGCGGCGGCGGACAATCGGAGGATACGACTGCATCCACCACCGAGCCGGCGGTGACGACCGAATCGGTGGCGGAGCTTGTGGGATTCCCGGAGGAGGACAACGGCGGCGAGACCTTCACCGTTTTCGCCAACATCCACAAGGCCTACGAATACGACGCGGAGGAGCAGACCGGCGATGTGGTTTCCGACGCGGTGTACTATAAGAATCAGGCTGTGGAGGATTATCTCGGAATCCAGTTTGAATTTGTATATGAGGACGGCAACTGGAATGCGCGCGGCGATTTCAATCAGAAAATCATGCAGGATGTGCAGAGCGGCGACGCGATGTATGACATGGTGAGCAACACGCTCGTCTGCACCCTTCCGCTGGCAACGGAGGGCTTCTTCCTCGAGAGCGCGAATCTGCCGTTTATGAATCTGGACAATCCGTGGTGGATCAAAAATCAGCACGAGGATCTCTCCATTGCGGGCAAGCTGTACGGCTTTCTCGGCGACCTGTCCCTGTCGGTGTACAAGGACATCACCGTGATTTATTTCAACAAGCGCATCTGGGACGAATATAATGCGGAGAATCCCTACGACCTTGTAAGAGAAAACAAGTGGACGCTGGACAAGTTCCACGCGCTGGCATCTTCCATGGCCCGGGACCTCAACGGCGACGGCAAGTGGGATTTTGAAAACGATCAGATAACCTATCTTGCGGAAGTTGTTCCCAACGGCACCTTTCAGACCGCACTGCAGCTGAAAATCGTTGAGAAAAATGCAGACGGCGAGATCGAATGGCTCGGTCTGACGGAGCGTTTTGCGGATGCTTACGAAAAACGTGCGGCATTCATGTCCGGTGAAGGAATCGGCACGATGACGACCATTGATGACAGCTCCTTCCGCTCCATGAAAACCTTCGCCAACGGCAATGTGGCCACCATGTGCAACTTCATCTATTCCACCGAATATCTGCGCGACATGAAGGATGACTACGGCATCGTTCCCATGCCCAAATATGACGATATGCAGAAGGATTACACCTGTCAGATGGGCACATCCACCTGCATGGTATTTGCGCCGGTCAGCGTGAAGAATCCGGAGCTGACCTCCAAGGCGATGGAGCTTCTGGCTTATTACACCAACCAGCTGGTCGTGCCTAAGTATTACGAAGTTGCGCTTAAGGAAAAATACGCCCGCGACACGGACATCGCCGAAATGTTGGACATCATCCGTGACGGCGCGGCCATCGACTTTGCATTCGTCTACGGTATGCAGGTGAGCGGCTTCCCGGCAAATCTGTTCCGGCTCGACACCAAGCCCGATCCCGGCGCACGTAAGGTGGGAGCAGCAAATCTCGCATCCCAGTTTGAATCGGGCAAAAAGCGAGCGGAGACTTCTCTTGCAGAACTGACAGCAAAATACGCCACACTGGAGCATTAAGAAAAAGCAGCCGAAAGGCTGCTTTTTCGCATTCATTTTCCCGTCTGCACAAACTGCACTCCGATGCTTCCGTTGGTGGTCTGCACGGTAAGCTTTTTCTCACCATCCGTGCGGTTCTTCAGATCGTTTCTGCCGTTGACCGTGGATGCGCTGATCTGCCAGTCCGTCTCGTCACCGACGATGCTGCCGCCTACTTCACCGTTGGTGGTCTTCACGATCACTTCATTTGCATGGAGGATGATAAAGTTCACCTCGCCGTTGGTGGTGACGGCGGAGATCAGCTCCGGTGCGGCTACACCGTCAAGGGTGACAGCGCCGTTGGTGGTGTGCGCACGCAGGGAATCAAAGCCGCCGGAGACGCGGATCTCGCCGTTCATGGTGGTGAAATATCCGTCGGATGCGCACACATCCTCCGCCCGGATGCTTCCGTTGATGGTTTCGATGTTCAGCACGCCGTCGTAATCCTTTGGGATGGCGATGATCAGCTCCGGCCGGTAGAAATCGAAGGAGAACAGCCGGAAGACGAACTGCTCGTGCTTTGTGATGCGAAGGGTACTGCCGTCCCATGTCAGATCGTACCATTCCTCGTCGCAGTCGGAATAGGTGACGCTCACCCGGCCGATGTCGGCGCGCATGATTCTGACGGAGGCGTTTTTATCGTCCACGATGATGGAGGAAACGTCCTCATAGTCCGCCATTTTGCCCACATAAACCCGGGGCGTGAGGCGGGTGGGATCGAAGCCGTGCTTTAGGAAAACGGCGGCGAAGCAGAGAATTCCGGCGAGAAGCAAAAGGATGCCGGGGATGAAAAAGCGTTTGAGTTTCATTGGCGCACTCCTTTCATTTGCCGAAGATCATGGAAAAGCAGCGGGCGGTGAGCCTTGCCGAGCCGCGGATGGCGGGCAGAACGGCGGGGAAAAGCATGAGTG
>SVSO01000120.1 GCA_015064195.1 Oscillospiraceae bacterium | reverse complement strand
GGCGGTAGTGTGCTTTGCCGGACACGGTTTCGTAAATCAGCGCATTATCGCGCTCATTCGGCAGGCCAAAGGTGGTCGCTTCCTCCACCGATTCGCCGTAGACCACTGTGATCGTATCCGCAGGATCGGCATCAAATTCCAGCACCGCGAACAATTCCCTGCCAAAATCGTGCAGGCTTCCGTCAACCGATACCGGCGCGATGGGCGTATAGGTGAAGGGGAACACATCCACATCGTCGTCGGGGGAGGTGAATGCAGGCTCACAGGCGGCGGGAACGGCATTTGTGGGCGTGCCGGGCGTGCAGAGCCAGCTCTCGTCGGATGCCAGCTGATCGGATTCGCAGTAAATGGCCGGGAGACCGTCTCCGCGGATCGCCACAACAGAAAACCGATGCTCACCAGCCGGGATCTCCACCCGCTGATCCATCGGATATTTCCGTCCATCCACGGTGAGATAGGCCTTTCCCTTCCGGCGGATTTTCACCCAGCCGTCCGTCTGAAAAACGGCAGTTTTGCGGAAATTCACCCGCGGGTATACATTCGCCAGTCCCCACATGGAGGGGTATTCGCAGCCGAACTCCTCTCTGCGCGAATGAAGCTTGATGCTGTGAGCGATCTCAAAATCGCCCGGATACCAGATCCATTTTGATGTTGTCATTGTTGATTCCCTTCTGAATTTTTGTAGTTTTCGAGAACTGCCGCAAGGCTGCCGGTCTCTATGCTCATTATTATACTACATATGGATTTATCTGTCAAGAGGATACGCAAAAAACGGCTTCGGAGGGATGCTCCGAAGCCGTATGGATCATTCATATGCCTTGAAGAGATTTTCCAGATTTTTTTCGATGGCAGATTTGTGGGTCGCGGCGAGAGATGCCTGACCGCCGGTCGCATGAACGATGGTGTTATTGAGGGCGGTGACATAGGCTTTGGTCACGCCGAGGAACTGGGAGGTTTCCGCCACGCGGCTTTCCTTGATGATCTGCAGCATCTCGATGGAATCCTCATCGCGCATTCCCTTGTAAGCCAGAACGGTGTCGTAGTAGAGCGGCATACAGGAGACATTGCTCTCAAAGGACAGCGCATCCAAAATCTTGCCGGTACGGGCGGGATCTTCGGCGGTCACGGGAATGCCAAGCAGGTTGACGGAATCGGAAACGTAGGAATAATAGCTCTTCTGTGCCTCGTCGTATTTCGGCATGGGAATCAGTCCGAAGTTGACCTCGGTATCGCGCATGGACAGCGCATCCTTGACCTCCAGCGTGGAGAATGCGGCGCGGCCGGCTTTGAACAGGTTGCTGGGATTTGCCTCAGCGGGAGTGGAGGGGACGGCTACATAGAACAGCGCACTGCCGTCGTGGGTGCTGAGAATATTCGCCAGCTTTTCCATGGTGTTGACAAAGCGTTCCGATTCGATGGCCAGCGTCAGGGAATCGCCGTCGCGGGTCAGCACGCGGCTGTCTGCCGCATAGGCGAGGGCAATGGGGAATTCGTGATGGCCGCCGACACCGTAGATCGATGTGCCATCCTTGCGGTAAGTAAAGGAATCATCGCCGTTCAGCATCGTGCAGGCGGTGATATACTCCTGCCATTTGTCCAGTGTCCACTTGCCGTCACGCACCAGCTCATAAGGATACTCCAGCTTGAGATTGTCAAAGTGATCCTTGTTGAAATACAGCACCGTCGCCTGATCCATGGACATGAGATACAGAGGGCTGGAGGCGCTGTACAGCTTGCCGTTGATGGTCAGCGCATCATTGAATACGGAGTCCCACCATTCCTCATCCAGCTGCAGCTCGGGAATGCTGTTCAGATCCATGAGATAGCCGTCGGTGACGAGGGAGGGCTTGAAGGAAACGGGCAGATATGCGGCATCATACGACTGATCGTCCGCCATCACAGACTGAATGAACTGGTCAGCCATGGCAACCTGAGATGCGTTCCAGCTGGAATACTGGAATGTGATCTCTTTGATGTCGATGTTCATCTCTTCCTCCACCTTCTGATTGCGGGTAAAGACGGCATCGTCCATCACATCGCCGGTCTGTGTTTCCGCATCCAGCCGGATCGTACAGCCCCAGCATTTGTCAAAGTTGAAGAATTTGAATTCGTATCCGCCGTAATCAATGCCCTCATAGTCGTAGCCTGCAGGCGCGGCATCGGTGACAACAGCATCCGCTGCGGCGGTGGTATCATCGGAAACGGCGGCATCTCCGCAGGAAGCGGTGCCGGTCAGGATAAGTGCGCAGAGGATCATCGCAAAGGCGCGGGAAGTGGGAAATCTTGACATCTTCATCATCCTTTCCATATTATGTGGTAATTCTTCCACAATAATATTGTAGCGCACTGTCGGAAATTTGTCAAGGAAAACAGTCCTGCCGATTTGACTCATCTTTTTCCGCTGGCGGAGTCAATTTCCTTTTTTCTTCGGGAACGGCGGCTTGTCGTTTTTGAAAAACTGATAGAATCCGCATTTGATCATGCCGTTGTACAGCGTGCGCACTTTGTCGGCGCGGCGTCCGTACATCCGCTCAAATTCCGGCACGCTGGTCAGCACATAAATCTGCCACGGCGCGAGGGATGCAAAACAGCGTCCCATGGCGCGGTAGAGTGCTTCCACCTCCGCCGTATCCGACAGCCGCTCACCGTAGGGCGGATTGCACACGATGGTTGCCCGGCGGTCAGCCTTGACGATCTTCGTCGCATCCCGCTCAAAGCATTTGATGTGCGCACCCATGTTGGCACGGTGGATGTTTCCCCGGGCAAGCTCCACCATCTTCGGATCGATGTCGCTGGCGTAGACCTCGAAATCCGTCTCCCGGATGGCGGCTCTCGCCTCCTCGCGTGCATCCGTCCAGATTTTTTCGGGAACATCGTAGAATTCCTCCGCCGTGAAATGACGGTCAAGTCCCGGCGCGGTGTTGGTCATCATCATGGCTGCTTCGATGGCAATGGTGCCCGAGCCGCAGAAGGGATCCCACAGCAGCACCTCATCACGGGGCCGCGACAGCTTTACCATCGCCGCCGCCAGCGTTTCTCTGAGGGGAGCCGCGCCGGACGCCGGACGGTAGCCCCGCTTGTGGAGCGGTGTGCCGGAGGTGTCGATCATCAGTGTGGCCACATCCTTCAGGATGAAGAATTCCACCTGATATTTCACGCCCTCCTCCTTGAACCATGTGATGCCGTATTCGCCGGAGAGACGGTTGACGATGGCCTTTTTGACGATGCTCTGACAGTCGGGGATGCTGGTGAGGCCGGATTTGATGGAATGTCCCTTCACCGGGAAGGCGTCATCCTCGGCGATCCACATTTCCCACGGCAGGGCGTTGGTGCCGTCATACAGCTCCGCGAAGGTTTTCGCGGGGAAGCTGCCCATTTTGATGTAAAGCCGCTCTGCGAAGCGCAGATTGATGTTGCAGCGCGCAATGGCCGCCATGTCGCCGCGGAAGGTGACACGGCCGTCGATGGTCTCGGTGCGCTCATAGCCCAGCGCCTCGATCTCCTCACCAAGCAAAGCCTCCAGCCCGAACAGGCAGGTGGCCACAAATTCATAAGTAGTGCTCATACAATTGTCCTTTCGTTTCGATAACAATATTATCGCACATTTCCCCCGTGATGTCAAGTCTTCCATAAAAATTAACAAAACCGTTCCGGTTCTCGCCTTGCAGTAACCGGAACGGCTTTTTCGAGAAAATAGCGTAATTTTGACGATTTCTGTTGGTTCATGCATAATTTTTATGCACATTTTAAGCTTGAAATGGTATAAAATATTATTACAAAGACAACAAGGAAGGTAACGATTATGATCGACAGCAATTACATTCGAGACCGCATCACACAGCTCCGGCTCAGACTCGGCGTTTCGGAATACAAAATGAGCTACGACCTGGGACACAGCCGCAGCTATGTCCACAACATCACGTCAAAAAAATGCCTGCCGACGATGAGCGAGTTTCTCGCCATCTGCGAATATCTGGGCGTTACACCGTCTCAGTTCTTCGACGATGGCACCATCGAGCCGACGCTGGTAACGGAGGCGGCAGAAGCTCTGCGCGGACTCGGCGAGGAGGATCTGCGGCACATCATCGCCATCGCAAGCCGCCTGCCTCACAAAACATTTCCCCATTATTCCCACGACTGAGCCGGTCTTCCGCCTGCTCAGTTTTTTGCCGCATCCAGACAGGCATCGATGACCAGCACCACAGCCAGTGCCGCGATCTCGTCCACGCCGTCGGCAATGTCGATCTCGTAAGCGTCACCCAGCGTGAACCATTCCTTGGAGACAGATGCAACACGCCGTCCACCGCCGGTGATCTCATAATCGTGGTCGAGAAAATCGCCGCTCACCGTCCATCCGAGACCCTCCACTGTGTATTCGTGGCGGAAGAAGGTGAACTCCTTCACCACCTCGGCGATCTCCGTATCGCCCTTCAGGATGGTATAGCGCGGCAGGAAAGTGAGCAGCTCCTGACGGACAAACGCCAGCTCCCGGCCTGCCATATCGTAAAGATGGAGCTTTCGTCCGAACGTGAAGATTTCCCCTTCCACGGCAAATCGCTCGCTTCCGTCGGGATTGTAAATATGAAATACATCTCCCCACGAAAACCAGCGCTGTTTCATGTAAAGCTTCATGTGAATCCCCCTTTTTCATCATTATAACAGAATCCGGCGGACTTGTCAAGCCCGCCGGTCGATTATTTTACGATCTCCACCGTCACATGGGACGTGAAATTGTAGTCGGAAATCTGATATTTTTTGAACTCCTCCTCGCTCACATCCCACTGCTCGTAATATTTCACGCGCAGGGTCAGTGCTGCCACAGGCTCGGGATTCTGGGATTTTTTGTCCAGCGGATTCTGATTGTACGCCGTCACGAAGATGTGGCTCACCCAGACCTTCCGCGTCCAATCGGGCGCATTTCCCGCCGCGTCTGTATACAGATCGCTGAACTTTTCGGTGATGCAGTAGTTATATTCCCCATCCGTCACCGCCACGTTGTCCCGGCCGTTCACCGGAATGTACACACTGGTCATGCCCTTGCCCCAGCCCTCTGCGGCCATGGGATCATCGGTCGCATCCGGCAGATAGGTGTACTCCTTCAGCTTCCCCGCCGTCGCCGTTGGGCCGACAACCAGCCAGCTGTCGTCAAGGGATGTTTCAATGTGCAGATAGTTGCGGTAATGGAAGGTCAGCGCAGGATTGTGGAAGATCGCATCATCGTCCGGATCGGGCATCACATTCACAAATCCGGTGAGGCGGTTGCGGTCGAATCGCCGAAGCTGGCCCACAATGTATTCCTCTCCCGGCGCAAGCTTTTCAAGCTCCCGGTATTCCGCGAGAAACCGCCCCTCGTAATACTCCGGCTTGTTGATATGCGCCCATGCGGTGATGTTGGTGCTGACTGCCAGCGCCGCTTCTCTGGCTTTGATCTCCTGCCGTTTGATCTCCCGCTCATGGCTGATGCGGGAGGACTGGAAAATGGCGAACACAATGCCGATGCAGACGAGGATGCCAATGAAAACATCCCGCCAGATCTCAAGCAGCATTTTACCGTATTCTTCTCTGGTCATATCATCCATGGCGCATCCTCCGTTTGTAGAATGTTACAACTATAGTATATCATATTTCTCGTCGTTTGTCAAGCATTCTTACAGAATTGACAGATTTTCTGTGACAAAATGTGCATTTCCTTCGATTTTGTCTATTTACAAATGGGCTGTGGTGTGATATAATGGAGAAAATCCGAGGAAAGGATGAAATTTCATGAAAGCGATCATTTTTGACATCCAGCGCAGCTCTTACGTGGACGGCCCGGGCATCCGCACCACCGTTTTTATGAAGGGCTGTCATCTTCACTGCGCATGGTGTCACAATCCCGAGAGTCAGGCAGGCGGCATCCAGCGGATGTGGTACGACTCAAAATGCACTCACTGCGGCAATTGCGCGAAAAAATGTCCGGCGGGTGCGATCACATTCGACCCTGATACCGGTGCGCTCAGCTGTGACAAAGAAAAATGCACCCTCTGCGGCAGATGTGAGCTGTTCTGCCCCGCCGATGCCATCGCCATCTGCGGAAAATGGGAGGACACCGATTCCCTCGTCTCCGTGATCAAAAAAGACAAGCCCTTCTACGATTCCACCGGCGGCGGCGTGACCGTTTCCGGCGGCGAATGTATGCTTCACCCCGATTTTGTGGCGGAGCTGCTCCAAAAATGCAAGGCGGAGGGGATTCACACCGCCGTTGACACGGCGGGCGATGTGCCGTTCGAGAGTTTTGAGAAGGTGCTCCCCCACACCGATCTGTTCCTCTATGACATCAAATGCGTCACCCCCGATCTCCACAAAAAATTCACCGGCATCGACAACGCCCGGCTGATCGAAAATTATAAGCGGCTTCTTGCCATGGGAAAGGATGTCATCGTCCGCGTGCCCATGATTGTCGAATGCAGTGCCAACGACGGGGAATTCCCGAAGATCGCCGCATTTCTGAAGGAAAATCCGCCGAGAAAGGCGGAGCTTCTGCCCTATCACGCCATGGGCGAGAACAAGCACCGCGCGCTGGGCTATGGCGAGCAGACCCTTTTCACCGCCCCCGATGAAACGGCGATGAACCGGTACAAAGCCATGATCGTCGAGCTTCTGTAGGGCGGATGTTAAGGAATTGTAAACTGTCGGACAATCTTCTTGACAGCCCTCATCCCGCATGATATACTTTATTGTAGAGAATTGGCAGAGGACTACCCTCTGCGGGATGAAAACGAGTTCGCGGAAGAATTGCAGAATCACTCTTTCGTCTCATTGTTATCGATCGCGGATAGCAGCGGGACGGAAGAGTTTTTATTTCAACGGAGGATGGCTATGGGAAAGAGAAAACGGTTGACCGGTGCCGAAATTTTAGTGGAGGTGCTCATGGAACAGGGCATCACCGACGTGTTCGGCTATCCGGGCAGCGCGGTGCTTGACATCTACGACGTGCTGTATCAGAAACGCCGCCGCATCCGCCATGTGCTGACCGCTCACGAACAGGGCGCGGCTCATGCGGCGGACGGCTATTCCCGCGTCACCGGCAAGGTGGGCGTTGTCATCGCCACCTCCGGCCCCGGTGCGACCAATCTTGTCACCGGTATCGCCACCGCCATGCTGGACTCCATCCCCATGGTGGCCATCACCGGAAACGTGGCTACCCATCAGATCGGCAAGGACAGCTTTCAGGAGATCAACATCACCGGCGTGACCCTGCCCATCACCAAGCACAATTATTTTGTCAGCGATGTAACCGAGCTTGCGGACACCATCCGCGAAGCCTTCCGCATCGCAAAATCCGGACGTCCCGGCCCGGTGCTCATCGACATCCCGCGGGATGTGCAGACGGCAAAGACTCACTTTGAGCCGGAAGGAATTGCAGAGCCGTTCCCACAGGATGCACCGCAGGAGGCGGACATCGAACGTGCCGCCGCTCTCATTGCGGAGGCAAAGCGGCCTTATCTGTACATCGGCGGCGGTGCGGCAGGTGCGGGGCTGTCGGCGGATATCATGGCCATGGCTGACAAAATCGACGCCTACATCGGCTGCTCCTTCATGGGACTGACCGCCCTGCCAAGCTCCTTTGAGCGATTCCTCGGAATGCAGGGAATGCACGGCCGCTACGCATCCTCGGCGGCGTGCAGAGAAGCTGATCTCATCATCGGCCTCGGCGTGCGCTTCAGTGACCGCGCCACCGGCAATACGGAAAAATACAAAAAAGGCGCGACGATCATCCAGATCGACGCGGATCTTGCGGAGATCGGCAAAAATGTGCCTGTGGAGCTTGGCATCGTGGGCGACATTTCCGCCGCATTCCGGCAGATTTTGGCAAAATGTCAGCCGGCCAAGCATCCCGAATGGGGCGAGCTGGTGCGCAAATTCAAGGAGGAAGGACGGCACATCCGTGAAGCCTCCGACACCGCGCCCGCCGGCGTTCTCACGCCCCCCCGCATTTTCGATATGCTGAACACGCTGAAAGCGGATGACACCGTCATCGTCACCGACGTGGGCCAGCATCAGATGTGGACGGCCCAGTATGTGCGATTCGAGCGCACACGCCGGTTTGCATCCAGCGGAGGGCTTGGCACCATGGGCTACGGCCTCGGTGCGGCAATCGGTGCGGCAATCGCCGGAAACCGCGCGGTGCTCATCACCGGCGACGGCAGCTTTGGCATGAATCTCACCGAGCTTGCCACCGCCGTATCCTGCCGCCTGCCCATCACCATCATCCTGCTGAACAACGGCGTTCTCGGCATGGTTCGTCAGTGGCAGACCCTCTTTTACAAGCAGCATTATTCCGCCACGGTGCTGGAACGCCAGACGGATTATGTGAAGCTTGCCGAAGCTTTTGGCGCGAAGGCTTGCCGTGCCGCTGATCCCAACGGCTTGGAATCGGCACTCCGCCGTGCCATGACCCATCCCGGCCCCACGCTCATCGAAGTTCCCATCGACCCGGACGAATTCGTGCTTCCCATGCTTCCGCCCGGCGGCTCGCTGGATGAAATCATT
>SVSO01000119.1 GCA_015064195.1 Oscillospiraceae bacterium | reverse complement strand
AGCTATGAAACACGGATTTATCAAGGTCGCCGCCGCATCTCCGCTGGTAACGGTGGCCGATCCCATCAAAAATGCAGGAGATCGTCCGCGCCTGCCATCGTGCGGCGGAATGCGGCGTGAAGCTGCTGGTTCTGCCGGAGCTTTGCGTCACCGGTTCGACCTGCGGCGATCTGTTCCTCCACCGGCGGCTGCAGGAAGCTTCCGACGCGGCAATTCTTGGCATCGCGGCGGAAACGGCGGAGCTTGACATGGTCATCGTCCTCGGCGCACCGGTGAAAGCCGAAGGGAAGCTGTACAACTGCGCCGTGGTCATTTCCCGGGGCGAGATCCTGCACATTTTCCCGAAAACGCACCTGACATCCGCGGAGAGCCGCCAGTTCGCCGCCGCATCCGACAAGTCGGACGGCATGGTGATGATGCGGGCGAAGATCGGCGACTGGTGGGGCGATTTTTCCCGGAATGTGGTGCTGGAATGCGACGTTTTGCCCGAACTGCGCATTTCCTGCGAGATCGGCACGGATCTGTGGGCGATGGTGCCTCCGTCCATCCAACACGCCAAGGCCGGTGCGACGGTTATCGCGTGTCCGTCCGCCATCTGCGAGACGGTGGGCGCGGCGGATTATCGGCGAAAGCTGGCGGAAAACGCATCGGCGCGGGGCTGTCTCGGCTACATTTTAGCGGAAGCGGGATGGGGCGAATCCACCACGGACAAGGTGTTCGGCGGCCATCAGCTCATCTGCGAAAACGGCGCGATCCTTGCCGAAACGAAACCTTTCGCGAATGCGGCGAACGATTGCCCCATGTGCATCACCGAGCTTGATGTGGGGAAGCTGGCGGACGTGCGGCTTCGGGCGGAGAATTTCGTCACGGATGGCGGTTACGGCGTGGGCGGATTTTCGCTGATGCCGGAGGAAACGGTGCTGACGCGGGAGATCGAAACAATGCCGTTCGTGCCGGAAGATCCCGAAAAAAGAGCGGCAAGATGTGCAGAAATCCTGACGATTCAGGCCATGGGGCTTCGCAAGCGTATCGCGCATACCCACGCAAAATGTGCGGTCATCGGCATCTCCGGCGGTCTTGATTCCTGCCTCGCACTGCTGGTGGCGGTGCGGGCCATGGATCTCCTCAGCCGCCCGCGCACAGATGTGATCGCTGTGACCATGCCTTGCTTCGGCACGACGAAACGCACCCGCTCCAATGCGGAGCTGCTCTGCGAAAAGCTCGGCGTCACCTTCCGATGCATCGATATTAAGGCGGCGGTGAATCAGCATTTTGCCGACATCGGACACGATGAGAGCGTGCGCAACGTGGTTTACGAGAACGTGCAGGCCCGTGAGCGGACGCAGGTCATCATGGACATCGCCAACGCGGAGGGCGGCATGGTCATCGGAACGGGGGATCTGTCCGAGCTGGCGTTGGGATGGGCGACCTACAACGGCGACCATATGTCCATGTACGGCGTGAACGCGGGCGTGCCGAAGACGCTCATCCGCCACATCGTGCGCTACTTTGCGGATACCTGCGGAGACGATGAGCTGGCGGCGGTGCTGATGGACATTTTCAACACGCCGGTCAGCCCGGAACTGCTTCCGGCGGATGACAAGGGCGAGATCGCGCAGAAGACGGAGGATCTGGTCGGCCCGTACGAGCTGCACGATTTCTTCCTCTATTATACGCTGAGATTCGGCTTCACACCTGACAAAATCGAGCGGATGGCAAACTATGCCTTTGCCGACGATTACGACGCGGAGACGGTTCACAAGTGGCTCGCAACCTTCATGCGCCGGTTTGTCACGCAGCAGTTCAAGCGGAGCTGTCTTCCCGATGGCCCGAAGGTTGGCAGTGTGGGCGTATCCCCCCGCGGGGATCTCGCCATGCCCAGCGATGCAAGCGGAACGGTGTTTGGTTTATAAGAAAATGAGGTGCTGCACGGTAAGTGCAGCACCTCAGCTGTTTATTTGTTGTAGAATGCCATCAGATTCGCGAATTTTTCCTGTGCGGCGGAAAGTGCTTTGTCCCAGCGGGATGCGTAATTGTTCTGCTTGTCGGCAAGCATGAAGCGCGGAATGGTGGCAAGATTGTTCATGTTGTAGTTGTGCACGAATCCGATCTCGGTGAACGCCGTGTCGTGGATGATGTCGATGATCTGCATTGCCGCATCGTCGGTGTCGCGCATATATTTGACCTTCAGCGCGATGTTGTAGAATTCAGGGATCATGGTCATGTAGCCCTGATATGCCATTTCCTCCAGCACTGCGGCGGTCAGATCAATATTCTTGATGGTGGAAGGAACCGATGCGGTGTCCGCCTGATCCTGTACGGGGGATTTGTAGGATTCCTGTGCCTCGTCGAATTTCGGGAAGGGAATGATGCCGAAGGAGTCCTCCATTTCGCGAAGTCTGTCGGCAGTATCGATCAGTCCCACGTGGAACAGCATGGTTCCCTCAGAGAATTTGCGAGGGAATTCATCGTTGAACGGATCAAGGCGCGACGCTTCGGTGTCGGGATAGCTGCCGGTGGTTTCATATACCAGCTGGTACATGATCTCACACAGGTCGATATTGCGCTCAAGATCGGTGGTGATTGCCCAGCCATTGTCGGTTTCTTCCACCACCTTGGAGCCGCCGCCCATCATGAGCGTGTACATGGTGTAGGAATTGGGACGGCTCACCCATCCGTGAAGATCCTCGTAATCCACCTTCTGATTGCCGTTGACATCGTCGTAAACGTCGGTGACAAGGGTGCGGAATCGGTCGAATGTCCACTTTCCGGCTAAAACTTCATCATAGAGAAAATCCGGATCGCCATGGTAAACTTCCATCAGGTCCTTGTTGAAATAGATGGCGGAGGTCTGGAACAGGAAGTTCAGCGACAGATCGCCGTCCAGCATATAACGGAGATTGTCGTTGATGTTGACGCTTTTCATGTAATCCGCGTACCACCAAGGCTGCTCGGTGTCAATGTACGGCGCGTCGATCATGTTGTAAAACAGATCCTCCACCGCAAGCTGTACCGCGCGGAACTGCGGGCCGATCATGATGTCCCATTCGCAGTCGCCGGCAAGAACGGTCTGGCGGAAGGTTTTCGATGCGGTGTAAGTGTTGTGCGTGTCGGACATATCGGTGAATTCAATGGTGATGCCAAGCTTGTCCATGACCGCAAGATTCCGGTTGTAAACCGCGTCGTCAACGGTGTCGCCGGTGGCCTCCGGCACGTTGAGCAGGGTAAACCAGTCATCGTGATAGCAGGCGTTGAGAATTCTGATCGTCTCGCCTTCAAACTTCACATCGTCCGGAACGCCGGATTTTAACCCCTCGGAAACCGGCTCAGCGGTGGTCTGCGTGTCGGATGCGGTGGTGTCCTCCGGCTGATCGGCGGAACCGCAGGCGAAACAGGATCCGGCCATCAGCAGTGCAAGAAGCAGCGCAGGAATACGGAATTTCATAAAAAATATCCTCCCAATTTAATAAATGATACGCTACAATAAGTATACACTATTTTTGAAACCACATCAAGAAAATCTGACACGAACACTGGAAAAAAAGCAATAAAAACAGCTTCCCGATAAATCGGAAAGCTGATAAATAGCCCTTTGATGTGCAGAGCGTTTTGAGGATGGGGGTGAATTTCAGCCCCCCAAGGGGGGCTGAAAGAGGGGGAAGGGCCTTTTGGGCTCTGGCAAAAGGCCCTTCCCCCTCAAGACCAGTTCCAGACGATGGGGTCGCCTTTTTTGTAGCTGACGATGGGTTCGAGAATACCGTTTTCCATGACGAATACACGGTCAGCATGGGAGGCGATGGAGAGGTCGTGGGTTACCATGACAATGGTGACACCCATGACTTCCTTCGTCTTGAGCAGAAGCGACAGAACTTCGTCCGCGTTGGCTCGGTCAAGGTTGCCCGTCGGTTCGTCGGCGAATACAACGGAGGGACGGTTGATGAGGGCGCGGGCGATGGCTACGCGCTGCTGCTGACCGCCGGAAAGCTCGCTGGGAAGATGGTGCAAACGATCACCGATGCGGAGAGTCTCCACCAGCTTCTTGAGGTTTTCCTCGTAGCTGTAGTCCGGCTTGTTGCACATCACCGTGGGAATGAGAATGTTTTCCAGCGCGGTGAACTGCGGGATCAGATTGTGCTTCTGGAAGATGAAGCCCGTGTAGCTGCCGCGGAATCGGGACAGCTCATCGGCATCCATGTCCGTGATGTCATGACCGCGGATGAATACGCGGCCGGAGTTGGGAACGTCAAGACCTGCGCAGATCTGGAGCAGGGTGGATTTACCCGAGCCGGATGCACCGATGATGGCGACGAATTCTTTGTTTTCTACCTGAAACGACGCGCGGTTGACGGCTGTAACCACCGAGTCGTACTGTCTGTATTGCTTGATAATAGCCTCGCAGCTGAGAATTGCCATTTGTTTTTCATCCTTTCTAATCGTTGATTACTGATCGTCCGATGCGCCGAATTCGCGGGAGTTTTCCGTGGCCGCGAACCGCTTGAAGAAGCTGCCGAGGGGCAGGATGGACGAGATGTAGCCGCAGGCTACCGAAATGAGCGTGCTGACGATGAGCGCGGGGATCGGGATGTATACGCTGAAGTAGTAGGACTGACTGCCGCCGTAAAGGACAGGCGGAATGCGGGTCACGGCCAGCTGGATCAGCGTGATGATGCCCCACGAAAGCAGGAAGCAGGAGACCGCCGAGATGATGGCGAGGATCAGACCGTTCTGCTTCGACAGACGGCGGATATCGTCCTTGATCGTACCCAGCCACAGCAGCACGGAGAATTCCTTCTCGCGCTTCTTGACAAACAGCGTCTGGGAGAAGAACCAGATCAGCGGCGAGATCGCAAGCACGAGGAACGCGATGGCGATGATCAGCGGATGATAGTTGAGGGAGCGGGTGATGATGCCGTTGGAAACGGTGTGATGGTCGGTCAGCAGAAGCTTGCCGTTGTACAGCGACGTGTAGGCGCGCACGTTGTCGAACAGCGCCTTGGTGTCATCGAGACTTGCATCCGGTGCGACATAGATGTCAACTGCGGAGATCTCTGCGCCTTCATCACCGGTGATGAGACGGTAGTTGTCCTTGGAGAGCATGATGGGCGAGCCGCCGAGGGTGTCGATTCCGTCGATGATGGCGACGACCTCAAGCTCAACGTAATCCATCTTGTAATACTGCAGCTCCTGACGCAGACGGTTGATGCCCTCCAGATTGTAGTCGATCTCCTTGGTGCGGCCTGCATAGGCGCCGACCTTGATCACATCGCCAAGCTTGTAATTGCACATTTTTTCGTTGCCGATGAAGTTGGAGACGATAACCGCGTTGTCCTGGGTGAACAGCTTGGAGGGATCGCCCTTGATCTTGTAGGTGAACAGGTCGCTGGTGATGGTCTCAATGTAGGACGGATCTGCCAGCAGGTAGTTCACATCGTTGGTGGCGCGATAGTTTGAAAGCGATGCGTCCGAGGGATTCTCCGGCGTTGCCATGATGCTGGACGCGGAGGGAAGTGCGGACGAGGAGGGAATGAGCGTATGGGAGCGAACCGACGGTGCATCGATGGAGGTGGATGCGGAGACGCGGTACACACCATCAATTGCCGCCAGATCGGGAATAAGCGTGTCGTCGTACACATCGTCGGTCACAAGCTCTGCCGTCAGCTGTGGCTCGGCGAAATCCACGGTATATTTGTAGAAATCCGCCACATAGAAGCCTGCGACGAAAATGGACGAGAAGCCGACCGCGGTGACGATCATGATGGCGAGATACTTGCGGAAACGCCACATGGAAACCAGCTCGTATTTCTTCGGGAAGGTGAGCTTGAAGAAATCGAAGGAGCGGCGGGGCGAGGTGACAAGGTTGGAGTTGTCCTCGGAGGTGATGAGCTTGGTCGGCAGGGAGCGGGATACCCGCCACATGGGGAAGCAGACGGAAACGGCGACGATGATAAGATTAATAATGAAGATTTTGAGCAGCGCCAGCGGATCATAGCTGAACGCGAAGCCGTCTGCGTGATAAATTAAGAAGATGACGAGGGTTGAGAACAGCTGGGCCGGTATGAAGGTTATTAATGAAACCACCATCATTTCCCAGAATGAGGTCTTGCACAGCTGTTGGAAATCCGCGCCGAAGCTCATGTAGATACCGTATGTAAACTTGTAGTGGTTGACACGGATGCGGTAGATCGACGTGATGAGCAGAATGGAAACGGCGGTCATGATCCCGGCGAATGCAACATAGCTGATGAGGGAGGAGATCTTGTAGCCGTTCAGCTTGTAGATTTCGGAATAATTATATTTGATGGACTGTCCCGGCTTCAAGTCTTCCTGCAGATAGGGAATATACTTTTTCGTGAACAGTTTCATCGCGTAGTCCATATCCTCGGGGAGAAAATCCATGTAAACGTCGTAGGTCGTGGTGTTGTCAGCGGCCTGATAGCGGTCCACGATACGAACGATGTTGTAGATATGGTCGCTTCCGTAGATGCGGATTTCATCGTTGTGAAGAAATACCATCTGGGAATAGTTCATATCCAGAAATACCACGTCGTAGTCGTATTCCGCATAGACAATGTCGTCGGTAATTTTCCGGTTCATGTCACTGGACACGGTGAGCATACCGAAGAAGCATTGAATCAGAAAAAGCGCCGCGAAAAAGCTGGCGTACTGGGCCAGATTGAACTTTACGCTTTTGAAGGCGATTTTCAGATTGGTTTTAACGTCGGAGAAAAATGCAGCCAAAATATCACATCCGTTTGTAGATTCGACAATTGCAGAACGTAATGCAACCATCTTCAATCATTATAATACAAAATTATTAACTGACAATAAACAAATGAACAAAATCTGGGGGCGAAGTGTTAGAAATTATGCGTACAAATTTGTAAAATATGACCAAATTCCGATTTAACCGGGTAGGAATCTTACAAAAATGCAAAAAAGTGCAAAAAAACCTCTTGACAAAACCGAACGTTCGTGCTATACTATATATCAGAACAGCAAACGAACATTATTTCGACGAGGTAAAAACAATGACAGCAATTCAGAAACGGACGGTCAAGGTTTATCTGGTGAATTTCAGGGGATGCAGCACTCGCGCCGGCTTTTTTGCACGACTTGCGCGATGCTTCGGCCTCGGCGCATCGGTGATCTGGAACGGCAGTGCATGGCGGGAGCTTTGCCGGCGGCTGTCGGAGATTTCAAACAGCGGTTATTCCACGCGCATCCAGCTTCACGGGCTGGAGGAGGTCTATCCGCGGCTGAAAAACGAGTGCGAGGCCCTCATCCGCATCCTGCGGGCGGCCGGTGAAAGCGCGGGCGATCTGCGTGCCGATGCGGTGATCGGCGACGCCAAGTGGAAAATATAAGAGGTGCCGCGCAGCAGCACAGCACCTCACGAAGCTATAATTAATGATGGAACAGACGAATGCCGCACATTGCCATGGTGATGTTGTACTTGTTGCAGGTCTCGATGACGTTGTCATCGCGGACGGAACCGCCTGCCTGCACGATATATTCAACGCCGGAGCGGTGTGCGCGTTCGATGTTGTCGCCGAAGGGGAAGAATGCGTCCGAGCCAAGGGAAACGCCCTTCGCCTGATCCAGCCATGCACGCTTTTCCTCGCGGGTCAGGGGCGCGGGCTGTTCGGTGAAATACTGCTGCCATACATCGTCGCCGATCACGTCGAGATAATCGTCGGAAATGTACACGTCGATGGTGTTGTCGCGGTCGGGACGGCGGATCTCCGGCTTGAAGGGGAGAGCGAGCACCTTGGGATTGGAGCGCAGGAACCACACATCAGCCTTGTTGCCGGCAAGACGTGTGCAGTGGATGCGGGACTGCTGACCTGCGCCGATGCCGATGGCCTGTCCGCCGTACGCATAGCAGACGGAGTTGGACTGGGTGTATTTGAGGGTGATCATGGCGATGAGAAGGTCGCGGCGTGCGGATTCGGGGATATTTTTGTTGTCCGTCACGATGTTTGCAAAGATAGAATCGTCCAGCTTGATGTTGTTGCGGCCCTGCTCGAAGGTGATGCCGAACACCTGCTTGGTCTCAAGCTCGGCGGGGATGTATGCGGGATCCATCCGGATCACGCAGTAGGTGCCTTTGCGCTTGGTTTTGAGGATCTCCAGCGCTTTTTCCGAATAGGAGGGCGCGATGATGCCGTCGGAAACCTCGCGTGCGAGGAAGGACGCGGTCTGCTCGTCGCATTCGTCGGAGAGTGCCACGAAATCGCCGTAGGAGGACATTCTGTCAGCGCCGCGGGCACGGATGTAGGCGGTGCAGATGGGGGAAAGCTCCACGCCTTCCACGAAATACATCTTCTGAAGCGTTTCGTCAAGAGGTACGGCGACAGCTGCGCCGGCGGGAGAAACGTGCTTGAAGGATGCGGCGGCGGGAAGTCCGGTAGCTTCGCGAAGCTCGCGCACCAGCTGCCACGAGTTGAAGGCATCGAGGAGGTTGATGAATCCGGGGCGGCCGTTTAAAACGGTGAAGGGAAGCTCGCCGTCGTTCATATAAACGCGGGCAGGCTTCTGATTGGGGTTGCAGCCGT
>SVSO01000118.1 GCA_015064195.1 Oscillospiraceae bacterium | reverse complement strand
GAATCACCGGAGGATACGGCGGCCAGACTTGCCGACCGTGAGATCGCGGTGCGGGCGGGGCTTCACTGCGCGCCGCTGGCCCATGACAGACTCGGCATCCGTGACGGCGCGGTTCGGGTCAGCTTCGGCGCTTTTAATCGTGGGGAAGAAGTGCGGGAATTTCTGCGGGTGCTTGCAAAATAAAACAACAATGCCGCCTGAAAAGGCGGCATTGCTGTTTTGCATATTAAAAGTGAAAGGGTTTTTAATGATGCCAAAAATTAATTACTTTCTCTTCTTGAGAGAGAGAGCTGCTGCACCGGTGGATGCAAGAGCTGCGAGAGCTGCGATAACACCAGCGTCAGCGGTGGTAGCGGACTCTTCTACCGGAGGAACGTATACAGCGTCGGTAAGTACGAGAGTGTCGTAGTTAGCAACGGTGGACCAAGCCTGAGACTGGTCGAGATCAGGGTTAGCGAAGTACTCGCCCTCACGGGTCTCAACTACGCCGTCCTCATCAGAGTTGATGTGGAATACGCAGCCGATCTTAGCGCCAGCCTTAGGAGTGTAGTCAGCGCCCCACGGAATCTGCATCTCAGTGATGTAGCCCTTATCGGTCTTCTTGGATTCCCACTTAGCGTTAGCTACGTTTGCATCCCAGTGACCGCCGCGGCCGTTCCAGATGGTGTTGTCCTTGCCGGGAAGGTCTGCAGCTGCGGTGTACTGAGCAGCGTTGATGGTGGTGATGTCAGCATCAGTGCTGTCGGTGAGGTTGATGAAGAACTCAACGGAGTCAGAATACCAGAAAGTGGTGGTGTGGTGGTACTCAGAGAGAACCGGGTCGGTTACGTCGAAGAGGCAGTAGATGTTGTCTGCATCCCATACAACGTAAGCGGAAGCATAGGTCTTGCCGTCGCCGGTAGTGCCGGAGGACTGATACTTAACAGCAACTTCTTCAGCTGCGAGGTAGCAATCATCCATAACGCCGTCGATGGTAGGAGTACCGGAAGCTGCCTTGAATTCAAGAGCAGAAGCGGATACGCCCAGAGCGGTTGCGAGCAGAGCTGCAAGTGCAAAAGAGGTAAGTCTTCTCATGATAAAAAATCCTTTCGAAAAGATTATTTTTATTTGGTATATGTGTATTTCACATATCCGTGGTATATTATAGCACACTTTAATTCAAAATGCAATAGTTTTTAGAAAAAAATCCAGTTTTTTTTTTTTTTGTTAGATTATGGAAATTTGCGACCTGAATTTGTTCATTTTGACAATAAAAAACCGCCTTTCGGCGGTTTTTTGGCGGTAGCTTATTTGAAAAATGTCCCGAACAGACCGCGGACGATCTTCTTTCCGATCTCGCGGCCAATGGTGTTGGCGGTGGAAGACAGTGCTTTTTCCACCACGGTGGTCTTTTTGCGGGAGGTTGATTTTTTCGCCTTTTCTTTTTCCTTGGCAGCCTTCTCTTTCTCTTTCGCGGCTTTTTCGGCAGCTTCGGCAGCTTCCTTCTCCGCTTCCTCACGCTCCTCATTGAGCTGCTCGAATGCGGACTCGCGATCCTCGGCGGCCGCGTATTTATCCTTCAGCTTGCTTGCGAGGATCACGCTCTGATGGAGAATGTCATCTGCCGGGCTCATGCTGCTGTGGGGCGGCAGGATGTTGGCACGCTCCACCACGGTGGGCACGCCGTCTTCATCCAGCACGCTGACCAGCGCTTCGCCCACGCCAAGTGCCATGATGGCCTCAGCGGTGTCGAATGCGGGATTCTGGCGGAAGGATTTCGCGGCGGCGGTCAGGGCTTTCTGCTCATTGGGCGTATAAGCGCGCAGGGCGTGCTGAACGCGGCTGCCGATCTGGGACAGCACGCTTTCGGGAATATCCGAGGGATTCTGGGTGATGAACCAGACGGAAACGCCCTTGGAGCGGATGAGGCGCACCACCTGCTCCACCTTATCGACCAGTGCTTTGGGGGCATCGTCGAACAGCAGATGGGCTTCGTCAAAGAAGAACGCCAGCTTGGGCTTGTCAAGATCGCCGGCTTCGGGGAGCATTTCGTAAAGCTCTGTGAGCATCCACAAAAGGAATGTGCCGTAGAGCAGGGGATGCTGGAACAGCTCGGCGCATTCGAGGATGTTCATCACGCCGCGTCCGTCATCCGCCCAGTCTACCCAATCGGCCAGCTCCAGCGACGGCTCACCGAAGAAGATATTGCCGCCCTCGTCCTCCAGCGTCAGCAGCGCCCGCTGGATCGCACCTACAGACTGGGGCGCGATGTTGCCGTAGGTGAGCTTGTATTCCTTGGCATTGTCGCCCACATACTGCACCATGGCCCGCAGATCCTTCAGGTCGATGAGCAGAAGCTCCCGCTCATCGGCGATGCGGAACACGATGCGAAGAATGCCGCTCTGGGTGTCGTTGAGTCCCAGCAGACGTGCGAGAAGCTCCGGCCCCATTTCGGAGATGGTGGTGCGGACGGGCAGGCCTTTTTTGCCGTAAACGTCCCAGAACTGCACGGGATAGGAGGTGTAGACGAACTCTCCGAGTCCCATGGTGTCGATGCTCCGGCGGATGTGCTTGTTTTCCTTGCCGGGCGCGCACATACCGGACAGATCGCCCTTGATGTCGGCGACGAATACCGGAACGCCCATATCGCTGAACGATTCCGCCAGCACCTTCAGGGTGACGGTCTTGCCGGTACCGGTCGCGCCGGCGATGAGACCGTGGCGGTTGGCCATGGAAGGTTCGAGATAGACGCGGTTCTCACCGGTGGCGAGCCAAACTTTATGAATGTCCTTCTGATACATGATGTTCTCCTTGCATTTTTATCTTTCTTCTATTATAGCAGAAACTTGGCGGTTTGTCACCCCTTTTTCGATAAAAAAGCAAAAAGAATTTGAATTTATGACTGATAATAGATCGCCGTCCCCGCGGCACTCCGGGAATAATCCTCCGGAATCGCCAGCGTGGGCGTGTGCATTCCATAGTGCATCACAAATCCGAGAGGCGAGAATGCCATCTTCATCACCCAGTTCACGTATTCCTCGTGCAGATCCGGGCGGATGTGGGGCAGAAGCATCCGGTCGCCCAGATCGCTGACGGCTGGGGTATACTTCATGGCAAGCGAGCCGATCCTGCGGCGGAAGATTTCCCCGATCTGCGATTTCACAGTGTATGACATCACCGGCAGCGTCAGATGCACGCCGCCGTCCCGCTTCACCGCAAAGCCGTCGGCGATGAGTCCGGCGGCAAGCTCCTCCTCCACCTTGGTCAGCGCCGCATCCGGCGATTTTGCAAGCTTCATCACCAGCGCGATGTTGGCTTCGCTTATCATCCGGTCGCGATCAGCAAATGGCCCGCATTCGTAGAGATTGGCGAACGTCACTCGCGGATGCTCCGCCGTGACAAAATGCCAGTGCATATTGCTCCAGCTCACCGATTTCGTGAGGCGGGGGATGAGCGTTTCCTCCGGCCGCGTCAGCTGACCGAAGAAGCGATAGGCTTTGCCGTTTCCGTCCGGCGCATCGGGATGGCACTGACTGCGGAAGATGGCCGCCATCTCTGCCGACAGCGCATCGCAGGCGTAGACATACCACAGCCAGAGCAGATAATTATGGGGAAAATCGTTTCCGTAAAATTTCAGCCCGCGCAGCTCCGGTTCGGCATCGGCGATGCATTCCGTCAGCTCCTCTGCCAGCGGCTCGATGAGCTTCGCCAGCTCATACATGAAATCCTGCCAGAGCTGTGCCGGGAGAATGACAAAATCCGTCAGATATTTCCCTCGCGATGTTTCCTTCATGATGCGGTGCTTTGTGAGATAGGCTAACTTTTCTTCAAAATAAACCGGTGCAACGCCGATCTCGTCGGCGATCTCCCGAACCGTGCGCGGCGTGAATGCGGCCGATGCGAGGATCTGCTTTGTCATCAGGTCGTTCACGGCGTTCCAGTGATTCGGCGCACCGTAGCCGCCGCGAAGCTGAAGCTCCACCGGCGCATATGCGCCCCTTCCCGTTGTTTTCATGGATTCTACACTCCTTTTTACATCACTTCGCGCGTCATGCAGCCGCCGCTTCACCGTGCCCTCAGGAATGCCGAGGTGGGCGGCGATGGCGGAGACCGGCATTTCGCGCAGGTAATGGCAGATGATGATCTCGCGATGGAGTGCGGAGAGGCGGGAGACGGCGTAGTTGAGGGCGGAGATCTCCTCCTGCCGCAGAACATGGTCGCTCACATCCTCGGCGGATGCCGGCTCGTCCACCGGATCAAGGCTGGCCGCGCCCTGATATTTCACCCGCAAAAAGATGCGCAGACGGTTGTCGGCCATCCTCCAGAGCCATGCATAAAAGGCGTGGATCACTGTCCCGCGCCGCATGGCCGACAAAACCTCACAGAGAATATCCTGCGCCAGCTCCTCGGCATCCTGCAGGGAAAGCCGCCGTCCGCACCATGCCAGCACCGACGAAATCAGTTCCTCATCCATCGAAAAATTCATGCATCTGCCTCGCTTTTTTGAAGTACTTCGTAAAGATAAGTGGGAAAATACCGGGAAAGGTTCGGTATCACAGCGAAATTTTCCGATTCAGGCCGAATGACCAGATCTCCACCCGACTGACAGGCTTGGCGGCAATGCGTTCCAGCGCGGCTTTGTAATAACCGAGCTGCAGGCCATGGCGGTCAATGAGCATCGCGCGGGCTTCGTCAAAGGTCAGCTCCGGCGGGATAAAATCGGTTTTATAATCGAGGATGGTCAGCGATCCGTCGGGATTTTCATAGAAGCAGTCGATGACGCCCTGTACAAGGATCGTCTCACCGCGAAGCTCCCGGCGCATTTCCTCATCCGCCGTGAAATCTCCGGCGGGCAGCTTTACGTTGAACCGATGCTCGCGGAATACGCGGGGGGATGCACAGATCTCGCGGAAGGTCTCCCCGGCGAAAAATCCGGCGAGACGGCGCACATCCGCAAGAGATGCGGTGCGGGGCGTGACAAAATGGGCTGCGGCAAGGCGCGCCGCTTCCTCCCGCACCAATGCTTCAAGGCTGCCGGAAGCATGGCGGAATCGGGAAAAATCACAGAACTGCATGAACAGATGGGTCGCCGTGCCGCGCTCCGCACCGGTGGCACGCTCATCCGCGGCGGCATCGAGAAAGCGCGGACGTTTTGTGAGAATGCCGCTCTCACCATCCGATGAAAGCTCAGCGGCGGGGGCTTCATCCTCGTCCAGCACCGTGGGATAGAGCCTTGACACGGACAGCTTTGCCGGCAGCTTTGCGGCATGGGCGCGGGGATAGACGAAATCGAAATGCTCCGCCGCAAGCGTGGAGAGAGCATCATCCGCCGCCTCCGCTTCCGGAATGGCAGTCATGGGATGAACCTCCGGCGCGGCGATGTCACGCACCGTTTCGATGGTGCAGGGAAGTGTGCCGCCGTGATGCGCCAGTGCCAGCAGGATCCAGCGCATATAGCCGCCGTTTTTGAGGATCGTGTACTTCGACAGCCCCTTTGCATCCTCCGCCGTTTCATCAAGAAGCGCGGCGGGATCTTTAACCAGCGCGGTCACATACAGCCGCTCTCTTGCACGGGTCATGGCAACGTACAAAACGCGCATTTCCTCCTCAAGCTGAGAATCGGACAGCCGCTTGACGATGGCCTGACGGATTGACGTGTCGTAACGGGCGAAACCGGTGGTGTCGGCAAGCTTCGGCGCGATGCCCAGTGAACGCTCGATGACGATATTTTTGCGCAGGTCGCCCTCGTTGAATTTTCTGCCCGTACCGCACAAAAAGCAGACCGGGAACTCCAGTCCCTTCGACTGATGGATGGTCATGAGCTTCACCGTGTCCCGCTCATCGCCGGAAATTCTGGCAGTTTCCAGCGTGGCTTTGTTTTCGAGAATGTCATTCACATAGCGGATGAAATTGTACAGCCCCTTGAAGGAGGAGGCTTCAAACCGGCGGGCGTATTCGTAGAGCAGCATCAGATTGGGGCGGCGGTTCATGCCGTCGCCGCAGACCAGCGCACCAAGGTCCGTGTCGGTGTAAATGTACCACAGCAGTCGGTCTACCGGCATACCGATGGCCTTCTCCCGCCATTTTGCCAGCGTGTCGAGAAATGCCCGGCCCTTCGGAAATTCCTCCGCTGCCGAAAACGCGCGCAGGGCATCGTAGAGACAGCCGTCCGGATGGGCGCGGCGGATCATCAGCAGCTCGTCCAGCGTGAAGCCGAACACGGGACTGCGAAGTGTCGCGGCGAGATAAATGTCGCGGGTGGGATTATCGATGACGGAAAGAATGGAAAGTGCCAGCAAAACCTCGGCATTTTCAAAGAAATCGCCGGAAACGCTGTTGTGAAGCGGGATCCCGTGCCGGGCGAACGCGGCTTCAAAAGCGGCGGATTGGGATTTGGCGGAGCGCATGAGGATGGCAATGTCGCCGGGACGAATGGGCGAGCCGTCATCCTTTTTGCCCTCGCGGATGAGACGCGCCGCTTCCGATGCGGCATATTCCGCCTCCGGCTCGGACACGTCCTCCTCCTCCGAATCCTCGCCGGACAGCAAAATCACGTGTACCGGTTCACCGGATTCCGCATCCGGCTTGGAATGTACCAGCAGATCCTCGGGGGTGAAGGAAATATCGCCCCGGCCGCCGGTGAACAGACAGGCGGACACGATGTTGGTAAAATCGATGATGGGCGTGTCGCATCGGAAATTGTCGGAAAGAAAGATTGCCGCGCCGGAATCGGAGGGCAGATCGGGATCGGACAGCTTGCCGAATTTTCTTCGGTAATCCGCGAAAATTCCAGGCTCTGCGCCGCGAAAACCATAGATGGACTGCTTGATGTCGCCCACCATGAACCGGTTTCTGCCGCTTGAAACCGCGGCGAAGATCGCATCCTGCACCGCGTTCACATCCTGATATTCGTCGATGTAAATCTCGTCAAACCGTGCGGCAATATCCGCGGCGGCAGGTGTGGGATTGCCGCCGGAGATCAGCATATCATAGGCAAGCCGCTCCAGATCGTTGAAGTCCAGCAGGGCGCGGCGGCGTTTTTCTTCGGTAAACCGGTATACAAACGCCGACAGGAGCGTGTGGAGATTCTGCAGTGCGGCGGCGGTATCACGGGCATTTTTGCGGATGGCATCCGCCGACAGCGAGAAGAATTTCTCCGCCATTTCCACCCGCGCTTCATGGAATTTTTTGCGCAGATCTTTCGCCCGCTCAATGTCCGGCGGCGTTTCGACTCCACGGATCGAACCGAGGCGCGGCGATGCAAAACCGTCGAACGCGGCGCGCATGGACTCGAAATCCGGCGCATCCGCCACGGCGTCCATGAAGGCGACATCGGCGGAAAACGCGGGCAGATAAGCCTTCGCCATTTTCGCATCGGAGGCGAAATATTCGCACATTTCGCGGAAATATTCCCGCCGCTCCGTGATCCGTCCGCGCACCAGTTCAAGAATCTGCGCGCCGCACCGGGTCGTTCCGAAATCCTGCCCCGCATCAGCGCCGGCAATCAGCTCATCGGCAAAATGTGCGATAAAATCAAGATATTCCGGCACGCCGGACAGCTCCTCCTCAATGCCGAGGAAGATCTCCGCCAGCGCATCGTCGCCCTTTGTGCCGACGAACGTGTCGGCAAATGCGGGGAAATTTTCGATTTTGTGATCCGCCGCGCCGTCGGCAAAATATTCCTCCAAAAGCTCGTTCATCAGCCCCATGCGAAGCAGCTTGCGCTCCGTTTCATCGGCGATGCGGAAGCCGGCCGGCACACGCGCATCCCCCGTCTCGCGCAGCAGATCGAGGCAGAAGCTGTGGATGGTGCAGATCTTGGCGCGGTCGAGGGCGAGAAGCTGGCGGGCGAGACGGCGGTTCCCGGGATTTTTCGCCATCGCACCGGTGATGGCGGCGGAAATGCGCTCCTTCAGCTCACCGGCTGCCGCCTTGGTGAAGGTGACGATGAGCATCCGGGACAGCTCGGCGGGATGCTCGTCGTCCATGAGCCGGCGGATGATGCGCGCGGTGAGGACGGCGGTCTTGCCCGAGCCTGCACCAGCGGAAATGAGCAGATCGCGCCCGGATTCTTCGATGGCGGATCGCTGTGAAATAGTCCATTTTTTATCCATGATAATCCACCTTTCTGCACATGGGCTTCAGCGGGCAGAATGCGCAGGCATCGTGCTTTTTTGTGCGGATGGGATGGGCGGAGGCGTTGCCCGATTTGATCTCCCGGCCGATCTCGCGGATGGTCGATTCCATGTTTTGGAGCAGTTTCCCGAAATCCGCCAGTGTGCAGAGGGAATCCGCGCCGGTGAGCGTACCGTCGCGCTTGCGGCGGACAGGGAGATATTTTCCGGCAAGCTCCGATTCCATGGCCGACAGCACCGATTCATCGTTAAGCAGAATGCCGCGCCGGGAAAGCTTTCCCGCCATTTTCCGATGTATTCCTCCGGTTCCCGGAGCAGGACCGCCCCCGCCCGCTCCATCCGGGGCAGCAGGTTCGGTTTTTTTCTCATTCTCATAGCTTTTGCTTCCTTTCTTTGCTTCGCCGATTCAGACGTAATAACGCCGCAGCACGTCCGCCCAGGTACGATACCCCTCCGCGGACA
>SVSO01000117.1 GCA_015064195.1 Oscillospiraceae bacterium | reverse complement strand
TGAGAAAAAATCTCCCGGTTTTTATTGGATTCCGAATTCCGTTTTGTACAGCTCCTCAAGCCGTGCATCGGTGAGGTCTTCCTCCATGTGCGTCAGCTCATCCACGCAGAATTCCTTGTAAGTCCGGCCGTCGATGGTTTTGCGGCCGTTTTTTGTTTTGATGGCCAGCATGGGGGCTTTGTTGAAGGGCGATTCGGGATGCGCTTCGCACCAGAAGGACGGCACGGTGAAATCCACCTCATACTGCCGCTCCGTGGTAAAGCTGATGTATCGCCGCCATTTGCCGTGATGCAGATCCTCCAGCACCCATCCCAGCTCCTCATCCCGCATGAAGCGGTATGTCTCGCCGTTCTGCTCCTGAATCTCTCCCTCCGCCAGCTTCAGCGGAAAACGGGGCGCGATCTGTCCCACGCCGATGTCCATGAGATAATCGAACCCATCCAGCGTGACGATGACGATGCGATGGCGGCGGAATGGCGGCTCGGATTCGCCGCGCAGGAAGCGGGCGAGACAGCTTTTCACCGAAAATCCCATTTCCGCCAGCATATGATGGAGCAGGGCATTCAGCTCGAAGCAGTAGCCGCCGCGATGCCCGGTGACGATTTTCCGATAGAGATCGCCGCCGTCGAGGGAAATGGCACGGCCGGCGAGAATGTCCAGATTTTCATAGGGAATGGTCAGCACACAGGCTTCCTGAACCTGACCGAGAAATTCCACACTGCGCTCCGCCGTCGTATCCGCCGGCAGTCCGATGCGCACAAAAAATTCGCTGAGTTTTGTCATAAAGCACCTCCGGAAAGTTTGTATCATCATTATACCATATTCCGCCGCATTTTGCAAGCGATTCGTGCGGAAAAATCGTAAAAAAAGGATATAATTTCCAAAAAATAATATCTTCAGTTGCGGAATTTATGTATAGTATGTTATAATAATATACGTAATATTATTTATTTTCGTTGATTTTTCTGACGAAATATGGATGAAGGAGTACATATGATGAAAAAACGAATTTTTATGTTTCTTTTGACAGCTATGCTGTTGATCGGAGCGTTGGGGACTGTGGCAGCTGCGGCGGATGGCGGCACATGGGGCGGTATCGACTGGACATTGGATGATGAAGGCACACTCACCATCGCACCGACTGCAGGAACGCCGACTCAGTTGGCCAACAAAAGGACAGGATTTGAATTTGAGGTTGGCGAGTGGCCGGAAGCCGTTCGGTATAACAGCAGCGGCGAAGGTGCAGCGATTGAAGGCTGGCCGTACGGTATGGGCGCTATTAAGATCAAGAGACTTGTTATAGAGGAAGGTGTTACCTCTATCGGTTCTTTTGCATTCAATGGAATGTACGCTTTGGATTTAAGTGAGTTCGGCGGTGAAGTGGTGATTCCTTCTACCGTAACCTATATCGGTCAGGAAGCGTTTCAAGGAGCACCTATGTCCAAGCTGACCTTTGCTGAGGGAGGAACAGAGGCATTGACGATTGCGCAGGGGGCACTCAAGAATTTGATTATCGAAGAAATTGAGTTTCCCGCAGATCGTCCTGCGATTTATCTTAAGGCTTGGGCACTCAACAACTGTGACAATTTAAAGCATATTACTTTTCCTGCCAATGTTGCAAGCATTGGCGGCACCAACAGCGTGGATTATCTTTATTTTTCCAACAATCACAACTCCGGAAACCACAGCCAGCTCACCTATTACAATGATAATTTGGAAGCCGTTACCTTTGGAAGCGAAGAAGTGAAGGAGCTGTTCTTTACTACTTGGGGGAATCCTATTACTACCGTCGGCGAGAAGGGCAATCATCAAACCGCTCCGACAATAGCTTCGGTTGGTCTTACCTACTGTACTTCTCTGGAAACGGCGGTTGAGCTTGCACAGCCCGGCGATACGGTTGTTCTGCTGAAGGAAACAACAATCGGAACAGACACTGTCATTGTCATCCCTGAAGGCGTTATACTGGACACCAATGAAAAAACAGTGACCAACAACGGAACGATTGTCAGCGTCGATACCTCTGTCAGAATCAAAATGGCCGCGATCACCTATGAGCTGAACGGCGGTTCTTTTGATGGAAACGACATCAATGCCTATGCCGCGGGAGATACGGAATTTACCCTGCCGACTCCTGTAAAAACCGGTTATACCTTCAAAGGCTGGTCCGGTACAGGACTGACCGGAGATGCAAATACGACCGTTACCGTTCCCGTGGACAGTGACGGAACCTATGAATTTACCGCCAACTGGACGATCAACTCCTATACAGTCACCTACACCGACGGCATTGATGGCGAAGTTATCTTTGATGATCAGGTGTTCACGGTTGATTTTGGGTCGGCTACTCCCGCTTTTAACGGAACTCCCGGTCGTGATGGCTATACCTTCATGGGCTGGACTCCCGAAGTTGCGGCAACTGTTACGGGGAATGCTGCTTATACCGCCGTATTTGAAGAAATCCCGGTTGAGGAGGAAGAAGAACCGATTCCCACGCTCACATGGATGATCGTGTATATGCGGCTGTTTAAGACCTACGACATCACCGCAGACGCATCCGAGGGCGGAACGATTACCACCAATGACGCGGCACCTCGCTACAACGAAGACATCACCTACACGATCACGCCTGACGATGGCTATATGATCGCAGACGTGCTGGTGGACGGCAAGAGCGTCGGCGCAGTGAGCGAATATACCTTCACGGATGTGAGAAAGAAGCATTCCATCGAGGCAGTTTTTGCCGCTGAAATAGCAGAATAAATCATAAAACCACAGCAGAAACTGCGCTCTTCGGGGCGCAGTTTTTGCTTGACAGGTCGCGGGGAATATGTTATAATAAAGAAAAATCAACGGAGGAGATACCCATGATGACGCCACAAGCACGGGTGCTGTCCCTCATTGCGCTGGGAAAAGCATCCATGAGACAGGATATTGTCGATGCCGCCGGGCTGTCGAAAACGGCAGTCAGCGATATCGTTGCCGATCTGATCCGGCTGGGCTATGTGAGCGAGGCGGAGAGCATCGATGCGGGCAGTCGTGCGGGACGACGCGCCGTTCGCCTGACACTGGCGGAGAATTCCCCCCTCTGCTGCGGTATGCTGGTCAGCCGGGGCGAGCTTGGCGTCATTCTCACCTCGCTGGACGGCAAAACGGTGGCCGTATCCCGCCGCAACTTTGACGCCATCACCGCCAATGAGCTGTGCGCCGAATTGATCGACCGCTTCCGGATGCTCCGTGCGCAGACATCCCGCACCATTTCCGCCATCGGCATCGCATCCCTCGGCCCCATCGACAGCCGGGCGCGCACCATCACCTCGCCGCTGAATTTCTTCGGCATCTGCGATCTGCCCATCGCCGACATCATTGAGAGGGCGACAGGGCTTCCGGTGCATTTTATCCACGACACGGGTGCGGCGGCCATCGCGGAACAGCTGTGGGGTGCGGGACAGCACATCGACGACTTCATCTACCTGCAGATCTATCGCGGCATCGGCGCGGCGTTCATGCTGGGCGGCAAGCTTTATGAGGGCGTGCGGGGCAACAGCGGCGAGCTGGGCCATGTTTCCATCGATCACCGCGGGCCAAAATGCGCCTGCGGAAACCGTGGCTGTCTCAGCCTGTACGCGGGCATTGACAAGATCAGCCGGGAGATCGAGCATTTGCGGGGATGCGGATTCCCCACGGTCTTGCCGCCGCTCCGATCGCCGGATGCGGCGTACAGCTGGCGGCAGGTCGCGGCGGCCTGCAGTGAAAACGATCCGGCGGCGCTGACTGCCATGAACAGCTTCTGCGAATATCTGGCGGCGGCTCTTGCCAGCGTCATCTGCCTGCTCAACATCGAGACGGTGGTGCTCAGCTGTGAGGGCGGCGGCATGGGCGTACCGGAGCAAATGCTGGAGCGGCACATTTCCGGGCGGCTGAACGGCTATTTGGATCTGCGCGTGCGGGTGCTGTCATCGCCCTTCCGGGACAATACACCTCTGCTCGGTGCGGCGGGAATGATAGCCGGGAAGCTGTTCGATGGTGAGATCCCGCTGGGGGATTGAATCGTTTGCTTGGAAAAATACGCGGATCGTTTTGGCATAGATGCACAGAACGATCCGCGCCATTTTGTGCATCCTGCGATTCTTTTTGCGATGATCGGCATAATTGCGCCGCCGCTTGATTTTATCCGGCGATTATGCTATAATTTTCATACAAGGAGATGCTTCGCAAATCCAGCCGCAATTCCACAGAAAGGAAGCTTTCGCAGCGCGAAAGCCACGGTTATTGATATGCTTATTCTCGAACCACATGAGCATCGCCGGAAGATCGATGCGGCGGTGTTCGATTTTGACGGCACGCTTTCCACCCTCCGCGCCGGCTGGGAATCGGTGATGGAGCCGCTGATGGTGGAGGCGATCCTCGGCGACAGGGCGGAGGTCACGGCCCTCGTACGGGCTTACATCGACGAATCCACGGGCATTCAGACGGTTCTGCAGATGCGCTGGCTTGCCGAAACGGTGGCGGCGCGGGGCGGTCATGCCCTTGACGAATGGGACTACAAGGCGGAGTACAATCGCCGCCTGCTTTCGGAGGTCATGCGCCGCCGTGACGCGGTATTGTCCGGCAAAACGCCCCGGGAAGCCTATCTCGTGCCCGGCGGTGAAGCTCTGCTGGCGGCACTCCATGAGCGCGGCGTGAAGCTGTATGCGGCCAGCGGCACGGACGATGCGGATGTGCGCGCGGAAGCCGCTGTGCTGGGGCTTGACCGATATTTCACCCGCATCTCCGGCGCCGGCGAGCGTTCCACCGCCTGCTCCAAGGAAGCGGTGCTTCGGGAGCTGCTGGATTCGGATCAATCTCTGCTGGTCGTTGGTGACGGCAAGGTGGAGATCGCGCTGGGACGTGCATCGGGGGCGCTTACCCTCGGTGCGGCAACGGATGAAAAGAACGGCTGTGAGCGGATCGCCGAGGACAAGCTGCGCCGTCTCAAAAATGCGGGCGCACACGCCATTGTACCGAATTTTTCCGAAACGGAGGAAATTTTAGCATGGATATGACAAACATTCCCCGCAGATGCCGGGAGCTGGATATTTCCGGCATTCGCCTGTATTCCGCCGAAAACCGCCGCAATCTGGTGACGGTGGAGAATCTTATGACGCCGAGCCTCGACGTGCCGGATTTTGCGGCGGAGGGCTTCGATGAGCTGTGCGAGCGCATCCTTGCGGCAAAGAATAACGGCCGCCCCATCATCGTCAGCATCGGCGCACACGTGATCAAATGCGGCCTGTCCCGCTATCTCATCGCGCTGGCAAAGGCCGGCTTCATCACCCATTTTGCAGGCAACGGCGCATCGTCCATCCACGATTTCGAGCTGGCGTATCTCGGCGGCACCAGCGAGGATGTGCCCACTGCCATCGAGGACGGCTCCTTTGGAATGTGGGAGGAAACACTGCTCATGATGAACGAGGCGATCAATGACGGCGCGGCGCGGGGCATGGGCTACGGCGAAGCGCTGGGCGAATACATCGGCGCGCATCCGGACAGATTTCCGCACCGCGAGGACTGCGTGCTGTGGAATCTCTGCAGTCTCGACATTCCCGCAACCTATCACATCGCCCTCGGCACGGACATTATCCACCAGTCACCCACCTGCGACATGGCAAGCATCGGCGCGTGCAGCGGACGGGATTTCAAGCGGTTCTGCTACAGCGTATCCCAGCTTGACGGCGGCGTGTATCTCAATTTCGGCTCGGCGGTCATCGGGCCGGAGGTGTTCCTCAAAGCGCTGTCCATGGCGCGCAATCTGGGCTATCCCACCTTTAAGATCACCACGGCCAACTTCGATCTCAAGCCGCTCGGCGATTATCGATGCAAGATCGGCTATGAGGACCCCAATTATTACTACCGCCCGCGCAAAAATATCGTCAATCGTCCCGTCTCCCAAGGCGGCAAGGGCTGGCATTTCGAGGGCGATCATCAGGTGACGATCCCCGCGCTGTACAAGCGGCTGATGGAGGCGGAAAATGTTTGATTTTGAAAAGCTGAACGACGTGAAGATCGGCATCGTCGGCGATTTCGCGCTGGATATCTACTGGCACGCCGATATGAAAAAAAGCGAGCTGTCAAGGGAAACGCCCCATTTTCCCCTGCCTGTTGACCGTGAGCGCATCTATCCCGGAGCGGCGGGTAATGTGGCCGCCTGCATCGCCGCGCTGAAACCGGCGAAGCTGGCACTCTGCGGCGTCATCGGCGACGATTGGCGGGGTATGCTCATCGAGCGGGAATTTGAGAAGATCTCCGCCGACACCACCGGCATCATCAAAGAGGAGGGACGGTTCACCAACACCTACTGCAAGCCCATGCGCAGAAACGGCGACGTGGAGTATGAAGACCCGCGCATCGATTTCGCGGCGCAGACACCGCCATCCGCCGAAACGGAGGCGGCGGTGCTCGCATGGATCGATAAAATGGAGCGCGAGCTTGATGTGATCTGCGTGTGCGAGCAGTTTGCCTGCAGCATCATCACCGATGCCATCCGTGAGCGGCTGTGCCGGTGCAGGACCACTGTCATTGCCGACAGCAGAAGCAATGGCCATCGCTATCATAATGTGATCCTGAAGCCCAATGAACAGGAATGCCGCGGGGCACTGATCGCCCTCGGTGCAGAGCCGACGACGGATGACGCGGAGAACGGCGAGATGCTTTCGAGGCTGACGGGATGCCGCGTCATGCTGACACTGGGAGAACGGGGAAGCCTGTGGGTCGCCGGAAAGCTGCATCACATCGCGCCCTTCCGCTATGACGGGCCGGTGGATTTCTGCGGCGCGGGCGATGCGTTTCTGTCTGCATTTGCATCCTTCACGGCGGCAGGCGTATCTCCGGATAAAGCGGGACGGTACGCATCGGCGGCATCCTCCGTCACCATCCGCAAGCTCGGCGTGACCGGAACGGCATCGCGGGAGGAGATCCGCGAAGTAATGGGACAATAGAAGGGGATGTTGCAAGTTGAAAACTTGTAACATCCCCGGGCGTGTATGCGCCCAAATACGGTGCTTTTTGTGGGCATGGCCCACAAAATTGGACCCTTGATGGGTCCAAAACCGTATTTTATTGGAGGTGTTGCACCTAAGTGCAACACCTCCTGTGATTATTTCAGCTTGATGGGCAGCTCCACGATCATGGAGGCCAGCTTGCCGTCGATCTTCACGGCGGTGGTCACGGCGATCTTGTAATCCCCGGCGGGAAGTCCACCGAGTGCGGCCCAGATGTCGGCGAAATTCTCCTTGAATTTCACGGATTTTCCGCCTTCCACGGCGGTAGGCGCTTCCGGATCGATATTCTCGGAAAGCTCCGGCAGATCTACACCTTCCGGCAGAACGAGATCGATGTCGCACATGGCGGCGTTGACGGCTTCCACAAGGCCGTCGCCGCTGTTTTTCACCGTCACGGTGATGTCAAAGGGCGCGGCGGGATTCATGTCTGCGATGTTGTAATGCACGCGGTCGGCTTTGAGCGTCACCTTCACGTCATCCATGGTGGTAGACACGGATTTCGGCTGCGTGGGCAGCCAGAGGCCGTAGAACATGACCACAACGACGATGGCGATGACCAGCAGAACGGCCAGCAGGACGAAGTGCGCCTTGGTCAGCACGGGCTTCATCTGACCCTTGGGAAGCAGTCCGATGCGAGCCAGAGCGGGCATGAGCGCACCGAGGAAGAGCACCAGCAGGAAGCCTTCAAAGGGGAAGAGGGCGAGATTTTTCACCACGCGCGGAATGGTCAGGAAGGCGTAATTCTGTCCGTTGCCCAGCCATGCGTAGTACCAGATCATGATGAGCGGGTTGAGAATGAGGTTGCAGCCCACGGATACGCAGAATCGGGAGAGAATGATGCGGGTGGCGGACAGCTTGGCACGCCAGAGCCAGAGGGCGAAGATGAGCGAACCGCCGATCTCGACGAAAATGAAGGGGAAGAAGTATGCGCCGCTGGGGTCAACGATGCAGCCGAGGGTGTCGCTGATGGCGGCGGCGACGATGGCGACGACCGGGCCGAAGATGGACGCGCCGAGAGCGTTGACGAAGAAGCCGAAGTTGATCTCAAGCTCAGGGCCGCCGACGGGGATAGACAGCTTTTTGAGGGCGACACGGACGGCGATGAGAATGGCGGCAATGCAGAGCATCCGCACATTGAACAGCTGAGCGGCGGCGTCCTTCCAGTAGGATGCGGAGAGTGGAGTTGTGTAGAGTTTGGGTTCTGAATTTGACATAAAAATACCTCCTTATGATGACATTCCGGGATGCCGCATAAAGGAGGATGACTCCAGATTATGCCGACAGCGGGATGCGACGCTAAAACCGCAGGCGTGAGCCTTTCGTTCCCAAGACAACTCCCCGTTCATGGGACACTTTACGCTTTAGCATCTACTCTGTTTTTGTACATTACTATGATACCACATTTGCGGAGAAAAATCAAGATTAAATCCGCACGATAACGATGGAAAATGGAAGAAAAAAACTGTGCAAAAAAATGCGAATTTTTTTGAAAAACCCCTTGACAAACGTGCGGGTTTGTGGTATAATATTTAAGCACCGTGAGCAAGTCACGAGCGCAATATGGCGGAGTAGCTCAGTTGGTCTAGAGCAACCGGTTCATACCCGGTAGGTCATGGGTTCAAATCCAATCTCCGCTACCAATCTCAGCCAATCGGTTGGGAT
>SVSO01000116.1 GCA_015064195.1 Oscillospiraceae bacterium | reverse complement strand
CAAGGTTCGTGTTACCCGCGAGATCGACGGCGTTGAGCATACCGGCATCATCGATGCAACCCTCGGCCGTCTCATCTTCAACCGCGAGATCCCGCAGGACCTCGGCTTCGTTGACAGAAGCGATCCCGCACACCTCCTTGATCTGGAAATTGCATTCCCGACCAAGAAGAAGGATCTCGGTAAGATCATCGACCGCTGCATCAAGAAGCACGGTGTTTCCGTCACCGCGCAGGTGCTTGACTCCATCAAGGCGATGGGCTTCAAGTATTCCACCAAGTCCTCGCTGTCCATCTCTGTCGCCGATATGACCATCCCGCCGGAGAAGTACACCATCGTTGCGGATGCCGAGAAGGAAGTCCTCAATATCATGAAGCACTTCCAGCGCGGCCGTCTGTCCGAGGACGAGCGTTATAACAGCGTTATCAAGATCTGGGATCAGGCAACCAAGGACGTTGTCGATGCCCTGCTCGAAAAGTTTGACCGTTACAACCCGATCAAGATGATGTCCGACTCGGGTGCCCGCGGTAACTTAACGCAGATGCGTCAGCTCGCAGGTATGCGAGGCCTGATGTTCGCAACCAACGGTAAGACCATGGAAATGCCGATTAAGTCGAACTTCCGTGAAGGTCTTAACATTCTGGAGTATTTCGTAGCGGCTCGCGGTGCGCGTAAGTCGCTGTCCGATACCGCTCTGAAGACTGCCGACTCCGGTTACCTGACCCGCCGTCTGGTTGACGTTTCGCAGGATGTCATCGTCCGCGAGCAGGACTGCGGCACACGCCATGGTATCTGGGTATCCAAGATTGTGGACGGCAACGAGGTCATCGAGCCGCTGAAGGACAGACTGATCGGACGCTTCGCCATCGGCGATGTCATCCATCCCGAGACCGGCGCAGTCCTCGCTGCAGACAATACCATGATCACCGACGAGCAGGCGGATGCCATCGTCGATGCAGGCATCGAGAAGGTTCTGATCAGAACCATCCTCGAGTGCAAAGCGAAGCACGGTGTATGCTCGCACTGCTACGGTGCGGATCTGGCATCCTCCAATCCCGTCAACGTGGGCGAAGCGGTCGGTATCATCGCCGCACAGTCCATCGGTGAGCCGGGTACGCAGCTTACCATGCGTACCTTCCACACCGGCGGCGTTGCGGGCGCGGACATCACCCAGGGTCTTCCCCGCGTCGAGGAGCTCTTCGAGGCTCGCCGTCCGAAGAAGACCGCCATCGTTGCCGAGGTTGGCGGCGTGGCACGCATCACCGAAAACAAGCGTATTCGTACCATTACCGTTTCCGCAGGCGGAGAGGTCGAGGATCTGGCATACCAGATTCCCTTTGGTGTCCGCATCGTGATTGAGGACGGCCAGACCGTTGCACCCGGTCAGCCTCTCACCGAAGGCTCCATCTGCCCGACCGATATCCTGCGCATCAACGGTCTCGACGCTGCTTACGACTATATCATCCGCGAAGTTCAGAAGGTTTACCGTCTGCAGTCGGTTGAAGTCAACGACAAGCACATCGAGGTTATCGCACGCCAGATGACCCGCAAGACCCGCGTAGAGGATGCCGGCGACACCACGCTGCTGGCAGGCTCTATTGTGGATCTGCTCGAGCTGGAGCGCGAGAATGCAGCCGTTCAGGCGCGCATCGATGCTGGTGAAGTTGAGCTTCGCCTTGCGATCGGTTCGCCCGTCCTGCTCGGTATCACCAAGGCCGCACTGCTCACGGATTCCTTCCTGTCCGCCGCATCCTTCCAGGAGACCACCAAGGTTCTTACGGAAGCTGCTATCCGGGGCAAGGTTGACAATCTGCTCGGCCTGAAGGAGAATGTCATCATCGGTAAGCTCATTCCCGCCGGTACCGGCATGGAGTGCTACCGCAATATTGAGGTTGAGAAGGAAGACGATCAGCAGAACGCGATCATCGCCGACTAAACGCAATTCTATGCGGCAGCGTCATACGCTGCCGCATATCTTGTTTTATCACGCTTTACCTTGGTACTGTATAAGAAATTCTGTGAAAGAAAATGTAAAATCGGCAGAATACCTATTGACAGAATTCGAATCATAGTTTATAATATATGTTACTAAGAAAATACAAATCCACTATAGGTTGATATTTCCGAGGTGGAAATTTTGGAGGTTTTTATCATGGAAAGAGTTTACAATTTCTCCGCGGGTCCTTCGATGCTCCCGCTGCCCGTGCTGGAAAAGGCTGCTGCTGAGCTGGTCAACTACGGTGACGCAGGCATGTCCGTTATGGAGATGAGCCATCGTTCTCCTGCATACGAAGCCATCATCCAGAAGGCTGAGGCTGATTTCCGGAAGGTGATGAATATTCCGGACAACTATAAGGTTCTGTTCCTGCAGGGCGGTGCTTCCACCCAGTTCGCAGCGGTTCCGCTGAACCTGATGAAGAACGGCAAGGCTGACTACATCGTATCCGGCCAGTTCTCCGGTAAGGCACAGAAGGAAGGCGAAAAGTACGGCGACGCGAAGATCGCGGCTTCTTCCAAGGCTGACAACTTCACCTACATTCCCGAAACCACCCGCGAATCCTTCCGCGCTGACGCGGATTTTGTTCACATCTGCTTCAACAACACCATCTACGGCACCAAGTTCCACTACATCCCCGACACCGGTGATGTTCCGCTGGTTGCCGATATGTCCTCCTGCATCATGTCCGAGCCGGTTGATGTAACCAAGTTCGATGTGATCTACGCTGGCGCACAGAAGAACATGGCTCCCGCAGGCCTGACCGTTGTTATCGTCCGCGAGGATCTGCTGGGCAACGCACGTCCCGAAACGCCCTCCATGCTCGACTGGAAGCTCATGGCTGACAACGACTCCATGTACAATACGCCCCCCTGCTACGCAATCTACATGGCAGGCCTCGTATATGAGTGGATCCTCTCCATTGGCGGTCTCGAGAAGATGAAGGAAATGAACGAGAAGAAGGCAAATCTGCTCTACGATTACCTCGATTCTCAGGATTACTACATCGCTCCTGTCAAGAAGGAATGCCGTTCCATGATGAACGTTACCTTCGTTACCGGCGTGGAAGAGCTTGATAAGAAGTTCCCGAAGGAAGCGGAAAAGGCTGGCCTCATGAACCTGAAGGGTCACCGTTCCGTTGGCGGCATGCGCGCATCCATCTACAATGCTATGCCTTACGAGGGCGTAGAAGCGCTGGTTGCGTTCATGAAGAAGTTCGCTGCTGAAAATCCCAAGGACTGATTACAGGAAGGAATCCGATTATCATGAAAAATGTTCAGTTACTCAATAAGATCGCAAAGTGCGGCACCGATATCTTTGATGAAAATTACGCGGTAGCCGAGAATATCGAAAATCCCGATGCCATCATGGTTCGCTCCGCTGTTATGCACGACATGGAGTTTGGCGACAACCTGAAGGCCATCGCAAGAGCCGGTGCCGGTGTCAATAACATTCCGCTCGACAAGTGCGCTGAGGAAGGCATCGTCGTCTTCAATACGCCCGGCGCAAATGCAAACGGCGTAAAGGAAGCAGCTCTCTGCGGTATGCTCCTCGCAGTCCGCGACATCGTCGGCGGCATCAACTGGGTTCAGACCGTGAAGGACGATCCCAACGTGGCAAAGCTCGTTGAGAAGGAAAAGTCCAAGTTCGCAGGCACCGAAATCAAGGGCAAGACCCTCGGTATCATCGGCCTCGGCGCCATCGGCGGCCCGCTTGCAAACGCAGCGGTTCATCTCGGCATGGATGTTCTTGGCTGCGACCCCTACATCTCTGTAGAGGCAGCGTGGAACCTCTCGCGCACCATTCAGAAGGTCAACACCCGTGAGGATATCTTCAAGAACGCGGACATCATCTCTATCCACGTTCCGCTGATCGACAATCCCGATCCCGCAGTGTCCACCAAGTACATGATCAACAAGGACACCATTGCAATGATGAAGGACGGCGTTATCATCCTGAACTTCGCACGCGACGCGCTCGTCAATGATGACGACATCGAAGCGGCGCTCAAGTCCGGCAAGGTTCGCCGCTATGTCACCGACTTCCCGAATGCCCGCACCGCTGGCATGGAGGGTGTCATCGCCATCCCGCACCTCGGCGCATCCACCGAGGAGAGCGAGGACAACTGCGCAGTCATGGCTGCAAAGCAGCTCCGCGAATACCTCGAGCTTGGCAACATCGTGAACTCCGTCAACTATCCGGACGTTTCCATGCCGCACAGTGGTGACGCACGTATCTGCGTCCTGCACAAGAACGTTCCCAACATCATCTCCCAGATCACCACTGCCATCTCCGCAGAGGGCATCAACATCGAGAACATGGCGAACCGTTCCAAGAAGGATTATGCGTACACCATCGTCGAGATCACCGGTAAGGTTCCGGAAACCGTAACGGAAAAGATCAAGGCCATCGACGGCATCATCAAGACCAACATCATTCACTAAAAAGTTCAGCTCTGCCGCGCAAAGCGCGGCAGAGCTGTTTTAAAGCAAGGCTGTGCAGCTCGCTGCACAGCCTTGCGGTTATTTTTGTGCAATCACGACCAGGTGCGGTCGTTAGCCCATTCCTTATTCCACTGATCGGTAGGCTCCCACTGACCGGGATACTTCTTGTGGATGTGCTCGGCGATGAGCTCTTCGTTGAGCGCGTCGATGCCAAGACCGGGCTTGTTCGGGACGTTGGCGAAGCCGTTCTTGATGACGGGATTCTCGATACCAAGCGCCAGATCGTTCCACCAGGAAACGTCGGAGGAGTGGTATTCCACTGCCAGCACGTTCTGGATCGCAGCGGCTGCGTGGAGCGCTGCCATGAAGCCGATGGGGCTTTCCGCCATATGGATCGCCATCGCAACACCGTACTTGTCGCACATGTCACCCAGCTTCTTCATCTCGCCGATGCCACCGACGGTGAGCGTGTCGGGATGAATGACGGAGACACCGCCTGCCTTCATGAGCGGCTCGAAGTTGTCGTGTAAGAAGATGTCCTCACCGGTGCAGATCGGCACGGTGGTGGCGTTAGCGATCTTCACATAGTGATCGGTGAAGTGCCACGGAGCCACGTCCTCCATCCAGGAGATGTTGTACTTCTCGATGCGGCGGGCGAAGCGGATGCAATCCTCGATGCAGACGTGACCGAAATGGTCGATAGCCAGCGGAACCTCGTAGCCGATGATGTCGCGGACTTCCTTCACATAGTTTTCGAGGTAGTCGAGACCCTTTTCGGTGATGTGAATGCCGGTGGCGTGATGCGGGATGGTGAAGGTTTCGTAGTTTTTGCCCATCATCATGTCGTAGTCGATGGAACCCTTCTGATGCGCGATTGCTTTGGCGGAATACTTCTTGATGTCCTCGAGGAAGCCGAGCGGGGCGTTGAGACAGCCTGGCTCGTCGATCATCAGCTCAATACCCAGATCCATCTTGAGGAAGGTGTAGCCGGCTTCCATGCGCTTCTTGAGCGCGTTGCCCATGTCGGTGCCGGTATGCTTGCCGTCAACGTCGGTGTCGCAGTAAACACGCACCTTGTCGCGGAACTTGCCGCCCAGCATCTGCCAGACCGGAACTCCCCACGCCTTGCCGGCGATGTCCCAGAGCGCGACCTCAATGCCGGATACGCCGCCGCCCTGACGGGAGTGGCCGCCGAACTGCTTGATGCGGCGGAAGAGCTTGTCTACGTTGCAGGGGTTCTCGTTCAGAATGCGGCTCTTAAGCATCAGCGCGTAGGTGGCGCTGGATGCGTCGCGGACTTCGCCGTAGCCGACGATGCCCTGGTTGGTGTAGATCTTGATGAGGGGGCAGTGCTTGGGTGCACCGTCGATGTTGGTGATGCGCAGGTCGGTGATCTTCAGTTCGGAAGGGTTGGAGCAGGTATTGACATTGCCTTCAATGTGCTCGCGGAGTGTTTTTTCTTCCATGGTAGCGTCCTTTCTGTCGTCGGGATTGCGGATGACAATCCCGGATTTCTTGGTATATTATAGGTGGTAATAATATTATACACCATTGCGCGGAAAATTTCATCAAATATATTATGAACTTTATTGCAAATATTTCGTTTTTTTAAAAAATGTGCTTTCGGCGGCAGCGTCAGTCTGCGCGGAATAAAAACCTGCTGCTCTGTGAAGTAGCAGCAGATTTTTGTTATCCGTAAATCGGAACCTCGTCAATGCCGGTGAAGGCTGCGATGAAGCCGGTGAAGGAGCTGCTCAGCATGTCGTTGAATTCGCGGGCACGGATGTTATATTCGTTCTCCTCCATGCGCTTCATGGCGGACTGGAAATCCTCGTAGAGGCTGGTGCGGAAGCTCTTGTCGGTAGAGTTCATGCTGTACACTGCAGGATCGAGATGGAGATACAGTGCCTCCACCACGCCGAACAGCTCAGCGGCTGCGTCATGCTTGTCCTCCAGCGATTTCGCCGCGTCGAGGGCATTGCGGCAGCTGTTCAGCTGCACGATATAGGGATTGTCACTGCTCAGATAGCGAAGCGCTACGGTTTTCAGATTGTTGGCAGTGGCACCGATGTATTCGAGGTCGCTCTGAATGGAAATGCTGTTTTCAGGATCGGTATAAAACAGCGCTTCCACACGGCTGCGTTCCTCTGACAGAGAGCGTCTGCCGCCGATAAAGACGGAAAGCACCATGGCGGCGATCATGATGAGAATCGCAATCGGGCGTTTTCGTAAGAGTTCCAAGGTATTCCTCCGTTAAAGTTAACCGCGCATCTCCAGCAGCTTGTGTTTCAGCTGATCTTCAATGCGCGCCAGCTCGGCTTCCGCCTCACGACGCTTAGCCTTGCCGTCGTTCTGAATCTGAACCACCTCGTCCAGCGTAGAGATGAGTGTTTCGTTGGTCTGGCGGAGCGTTTCGATGTCCACGATACCGCGCTCGGATGCCTTCGCCGTCTCGATGGTGGAGAGCTTGAGGGCTTCCGCGTTCTTCTTCAGCAGCTCATTGGTAAGATCGGTGACCTGCTGCTGCGCTTTCAGCGCCTGCTGCGAATGCGCAAGGCCGAGAGCGATGACCATCTGGCTCTTCCAGAGCGGGATGGTGTTGACGATGGTTGTCTGAATTTTCTCGCTCATCACGGTGTCGTTGTTCTGGATGAGGCGAATCTGCGGTGCCATCTGGATGGAGATCGCGCGGGTGAGTTCCAGATCGTGAATCTTCTTCTCAAAGCGTGTGCACATGTTGGCCATATCGTTGGCAGCCTGCGTGTCCTCGGGGAGATTCGACTGCTGCGCCTTCTCGATCAGCGCGGGCAGCGTAGTAGCGCGTACCTCTTCCAGCTTCTTCTTGCCGGCGAGAATGTACATGGACAGCTCCTTGAAGTTTGCAAGATTCACGTTGTACAGCTGATCGAGTACGGCGACATCCTTCATGAGACGCACCTGGTGCTGCTCCAGCGATTCGGCGATCTTTTCCACATTCACGTCGGCCTTGTTGTATTTGGTCTTGAGCTTTTCGAGCTTGTTGCCCTGCTTCTTGAAGAAGCCGAGGAAGCCCTTTTCGTCCTCGTCGTCGAACTCGCGCAGCTCGTCCACCAGCGAGGTGATCATATCGCCGACCTCGCCGAGATCCTTGGTCTGTACGTTGGAGAGTGCGGTGTCGGAGAAGTTGGCGATCTTCTGCTGGGAGCCGGCACCGTACTGCAGGACGATGTTGGGGTCAGTGATATCGATTTTCGCAGCGAAGGTCTCGACCATGCGCTGTTCTTCGGGCGTGAGCACCACTTCGGGCACGGGAGCCTCATCGACCGGTGCGGGAGTGGTGACAGGCGCTTCTGCGGGGGCTTTGTTTTCAAAGGGAGTCAGTGTAAGCTCGGGGGTGAGATTGTTGTCCATCGTTATTTCTCCTTTGTCAGATTATAGATCGGTTGCGGTCTTGCCGAGGCCTTCGCTGTCCAGCATGCCCTCGAGGACGGTGATATCGGCGGAAATGTCGATGGCCTGATCCTCGTAGAGGTTGTCCAGCTGACGCTCGAAGGCGGGTTCGATGGTATCGAGGATCTCCTCGATGCCCATGAGGGTTTTTGTGATATTTTCGCCCTTGATCTTCTGATCGGAAAGCTCGATGTAGGTGTTCATCAGCTTTTCCAGCGTGGGCAGATAGAAGTTCATGAACCGGCGGATGCGGGAGAGCTTGCCGGGATTTTTGGAGACATATTCGAAGATCTCGTTCATCAGCTGGCGGATGCGTTCCATCTTCGCGGCGATCTTCGGGTCGAGCTTGGCAAGCTCCGCGGAGATCTTGTCGAATTTACGGATGTATCCGGCACCGGCCTCGAGCACCTCATCCACCTCACTGATGCCCGCCTTTGGCGGCTCGTAGGGGATCGGCACATACTCAATGCGCGGCGGGATGAGCTTGCCGAGGATGACCAGCTCCGCCACGGTGATGAGCGCGATGACGAAGAAGTGACCGGGGCGATACATCGGGCAGAAGAGCGCAAAGAGGATCCAGCTGACGGCGACCATATAGAAGGGGATGACCGAAGGATGCTTTACCTCGCGGAACCGCGAGCGGTCGTATTTTGCGGTGTTGTTGGATTCGTGATTCAAAATATTCCCCCCTTTCAGGCAGAAGACGGTTTTGCTGCTTAACAATTATATTATACCATAAAATTTGAAATTTGTATATAAGGATGGTGAAATTTACAATTTATAAACAGACATTATAAAATTTCGTATTTTTTCAAACTCGAACAGTGGTTGAGCAGCAAAAAGCTCACTGGTATGAAACCCATCCGAGGGGGTATAATAAAATTGCATCTCTGCCGGGCAGAG
>SVSO01000115.1 GCA_015064195.1 Oscillospiraceae bacterium | reverse complement strand
CGCACGGGCGATGTTCGAATACGATCCCTCGATTTCCGACACGACGGAGCTGATGCCGCTCATCTCATCCGAAAACCGTCGAAGCGCTTCCGGACTGTATTTTATTTTCGGCATTACGCCACCTCCTTGTTGTCGAAGCAGTCAGCCGCCAGTGGCGGCCGACTGTCTCCGTTACGCCGTTAGTTTCTGCTTCTCAGCGGCTCTGCCTGGCTTTCCAGCGTCTTCTTCGTGGACTCGTACTTGTCAGCGGACTCACGCAGGAAGTTTGCATAGGTCTTGACATCGTTGTACATCTGCTCGAAGGTGGGAGCGTAGGTTGCAAAGCTCTGAAGCAGTGCTTCCGCGTCGATACCTTCGTAGGTAGCCTTCAGGCTGTCGATGGCGTTTTTCATTTCGGTGGTCTGGTTGCGGATATCGTTACCGATGTTATCAAATGCGGTAGCCTTATCTCTCATCGCAACTTCATCAATTACAATCTCTGCCATTTTTCATTTCCTCCTCAGTTTCCTACGGGAAGGCTGCTTGCTCCCGAGGTAATGTCGTCTTCGTTTGCGGAATGCTTCTGGGATGCGGTCATCAGGTGCTCGCTGAAGCGCTTCATTGCCTCTTCCAGATTCTGGAAGTCATTGCGGTAGCCGTCAAGCTTTGTATTGAACGTATCGCTGGCGATACCCTGCCACTTGCTTGCACGGAGATCCTCGATCTCGGAGTAAAGCTTGTTCCACGCCGTATTGTACGCCGTGATTTTTTCGTCGAGCTGAGCCTTTACGCGGTCAAGCTCTTCTGTGGTTACTTTGGAAAAAGATGTAGCCATGATTTTGTTCTCCCTTTGAAATATATTTTGTTATAAAATTATAACCGTATGAAATTGCGGCGAACTCATTCGCCTTCGGAAAGTGCACGGGCGCGGGCCTGACGAGCCTGCTCCTCACGGTAGAGCTTATATGCTACCTCGCGGATATTTTCCGCCACCGTGTTGATATCCGACACATTATTCGAGATCATGCGCATGAGCTTGTACAGCTTCTGCTTGAACGCGGTCGCCGCATTGCCCTCCCAGCTTGCATCGATGGAATCGTAGATCTCTTTCAGCTCCTGATACTGCTTTTTCAGATTATTGCTCAGATCCTCCAGCTGATCCGCCTGCTGTCTTGCCTCACGCAGATCATAACTTGATACTGCCATCTCACTTCACCTCCCTTGTTCACCGGCTGCAGAGCAGGAGCATCGCGCCATCGCGTATGCCCTGCTTTTCAAAGCTGCGCGCTTCGTCCAGCATCATTCCGGTATTCATATCGATCAGCATATTCCAGCTGAAAGCGTCACTTGTCTGCAGATGCTCGTCATTCAGCATCCGGCACATCAGCGGGATCGCCATGCCCACCGTCATTGCGGACGGCACGGCGAAATCGCAGTTTTTTTCGATGCCCGACACCTGCACGTGTACACAGATTGCATTATTCAGCATAGGTTTCTCCTTCCGTCACAGCATCTGAACGATGGACAGCTTTTCGCCGGCAAAGAGCATTGCCTTACCCGGTTCCAGCTGACGCTCGCGAAGCTCCGTGGGAACCTTCTCAAGCTCCTCATTCAGCCGGAACACACGTCCCGCCTTCGCACTGTCAAGACCGCCGCCTTCCACCATGCAGAACGGTGTACGGATGCAAGGTTTATAGACATTAGCCGACTTAAAGCTATCAATTTCCGCCATCGCATCGATGTCGCCAAGCGTGATCACGTTCATGCAGAGGAATGACAGATCGCTGACACCGCCGATGAAGACATTGTTCAGATCCGTGCGGATCCGGTCGAAATAGGCGGGCAGGTCACCGATGAGCACCACATACCGGCCGAGCTTTCGCATATAGGCCAGTCTGTCGTCCTTCTCCATGGTCTTTGCCACCTCGTCCGCATCCAGTCTCCGGTTGAATTCCGCCCGGAAATCCACATCGACGAACCGATTCAGCTCCTCGGCGGTATTGTAGACGGATACCACATCGTCCGCGGTGAGATCGGTACACAGTGCCGCGATCTTGATGCCGGGCAGCTTCCGCAGCTGTTCGGCGATCTTTGCCGCCATGCCGGCCTGCGTCGTATGCACGAATACCCGCTCCGCTTCATCCAGCATGAAGCCCATGGGACGGCCGGTGAGATCGGATTTGCCGAGGACGATGCTGTTGTCCATGTCGGTGAGATCCGGCACGGCGGGCTGAGCCTTGGGCTTGGGCGCGGCGACGGGCGTGCTCATGACGGGTGCGGACATGGGCATCGGTGCATCCGCCGTCTGCATCTGCACAGTCTTGCCGTAACGGAGCTTGTAATCCTCGCCGGTATACTGCGCGGCGATGACATTTGCGTAAAATTCGGTCAGTGCTGCCTGCTGTCCGGAGGGTTCGATGCCGGCCATAGGCAGTGCTGCCTGCATTTCCACCGCAGTTCGGGTACGTGCCGATTCGCCGTATGCAATGAGTGCGCGGCCGATGACATTGCCCGGATCCACGGGAGGCTTCACACCCAGCACCTCCTGATAATCCTGCTTATCGTTCAGGGTAAAGGTGACGGTGCGCTGGATATGCTGCTTGACCTTGTAATAGATCGCGCCGCGGCTGTTGCCGGTGAGCACGAGGAACACGCCGTAGGTCTTGCCGTTGGCGGCGATGTACTGGAGATCGTCCATCAGCGGATTGTAAGCCGTCTGGAATTCCGCCAAATTGTCGATGATAAAGACGATGCCGGGGAGATTTCCCTTGGAGTCCAGATACGCCTCATAGGTGGCGCATCCGCTTTCGGCGAACAGCTTCTTGCGCTCCTCGATGGCTTCGAGGATGCAGGACATCATGTATTCGATCTTCTCCGCATCGTCCTTGAACGCCACGTTGATGCAGTGGGGCAGGCTGGCAAGATAGCCGAGACTGCGTCCGCCGCAGTCCATGACGAACAGGTTACAGAGCGCGGGGGAATAGCGGGTGACGAGGGAATAGACCAGCGTCTGCACCGCCATGGTCTTGCCCATGCCGGACAAACCGTAGATGGCCAGATGACCGTCCTGCACCATGGAATAGCAGTAGGGGATCTGCTCCTGACGGGCGATGAGATCCTGCACGCCCAGAGTGACCACCAGCTGATTGTCCTGATCCAGCCGTGCGGGATGGTAGGAATTCTTGAAATATTCCGCCGTATCCTCAAGATAGATCAGCTCCTCCAGCGGTTCGAGCCAGAGGGGACGAACCTTTTTGCCCAGCTTTTCGCCGAGGCGTACCACTTCGTCCACGATGACGGCGATCTGCTTGGGCTTCTCGGTCTTCGGAACGTCGCCCACCATCTCCATATCGGAATCGTCCGGTGCTTTTTCACTGCGCAGCGGCGATGCCATGGAGTTGAGCAGCTCCACCGTGAGAGTGGAATCATCCACGAATTTCTTCTTCGGCACATAGTTTGCGCCGCTGTAGCCGGACTGGAACATCTCGAAGATCTCGTCGTAGCCCACCTGCAGGAATGCGCGGCCGGGCAGACGGATGAGCGCGGCATCGGGGCGGCCGATCATCTCCTTGGAGTCGCCCTTATCCAGCACCTTTAAGCAGACGCGGAAGTTGGAGTTGCTCCAGATCTGCTGGTCAACCACGCCCGTAGGACGCTGGGTTGCAAGGATCATGTGAATGCCGAGGCTTCGTCCCACCTGTGCCACCTTGATCAGCTCCGCCATGAAATCCGGGAACTCGGATTTGAGGCGGGCGAACTCGTCGGCGATGAGGATGAGATGGGGCAGCGGCTCGGTGAGGTGGCCCTCCTTGAAATGCCGCTGATAGCCGTTGATGTCCATCTTCGGCACCCCAAGCTTTTCGCGGGCAAGGCGAAGCACGGTCTGACGGCGCGTCACCTCCGCATTCAGCGAAACGAGGGCGCGGTGCAGGAGGTTGCCGGACAGGTTGGACATGGTAGCCGCCAGATGGGGATCCTTCTTGAACGGCTCTGCCATTTCGCCGCCCTTGAAGTCAATGAGCAGGAAGGACACCTGATCGGGGCTGTAATTGATGATGCAGGACAGGATATAAGCCTGCAGGAATTCGGATTTACCGGAACCGGTGGTGCCCGCCACAAGGCCGTGACAGCCGTGGCGCGATTCATGTACATCGAGGCAGGTCAGCTCACCGCCGGCTCTGACACCGATGGGAGCGGCCAGGGATTTGTCGGGATTGCAGGTCGCCCAGCGGTTCTCGATGTCCAGCGCCGCCACATTTCCGACGCGGTACATATCGAGGAAATTCATGCGCTCCGGCACGGGACGTGTGCTCATCGTCACCTTGATGGGCACCTGCGCCAGCGAATCGGCCAGAAGTGCCGCCTCGGAGCTGCTCACCGAATCGGCGGCGAATTCCCAGAATTTGTTGTTGTTTTCGTTTTTGATGTACATGGCGCTCTTGTCTGCGCCAAGCTGCACGATGGCACTGCATCGCATGGGGATGTTGCTGAACCGGCGGTCGGCGAACACGGTGGAGATGCCCACTGCATTGTCCGGCGCGCTGAGGAACCGGAACAGCGGATGTTCGCTGACAAGCTCCGTATCCAGCACAAAGAATACAAAATGCGGCAGTCGGGGCGCTTCCTTTTCCAGCCGCTCCTCCCGGTCGCGCAGATACTGATCCACCGAGCCCAGCAGCTCGGATGCTTCCGCCGCACCGGATGCGAAATACCGCATGGTGCGCTCCGCATTCCAGATGTGGGGGATATCCCGCAGCCAGCCCCAGTCCCCCGCCTGCGTTTCACTGCAGACGAAGCAGATCTTCACCTCATCCGGCGCGTGGAATGCCGCCGTTTCAAGGATCATCAGCCGGAGCGTTTCGGTGAGCATGGCCTGCTCGCCAACGATGCCCACCGCCCGCTTGGATTTGAGCGGCACGGAGATCGGCACATTGTGCAGATTCTCGTATTTTTTCGCCTTTTCCACGGCGCGGTCGATCTGCTTGTTATCGTAAAGGGTGAAGCCTTTTTTCGGATGCTGGATGTGGGCCTCGAAGGGTCTGTCGCCAAGTCCCAGCCGCAGCTCCAGAAAATCCGCATCCCCCGGTGTGCGCTCCCACAGCTTGGTGGTGCGTCCGGCGATGATCTCGCCGATGCTCTGCAGGGACGGGTGATAATTGTTGTTCCAGATCTCGGTGTTCTCGTTGTAGGTCTTGACGATGTCCTCCTCCACCGAGCTGAGGTAAGCCGTATACCGCTGGGCGATGAGGTCTTTATGCTCCTCTTTGTTTTTCTTGTTGTACCGCCGCTGGAGATTGGGCCAGAGGAGTGTACCGCAGAACATACTCACGGTCATCATGGCACTGGGCAGGATGCTGGCAAGACTGCCGCCCTCCAGTGCGCGGGGAATGGTGACGGCGAGGCTGGCCATGGAAGCAAGACCCATGGTCATGGACGGGCCCATCTGCAGAATGAAGGGCATGGGCTTTTCGATGCTCTCCTGAGGCGGCGAATCGATCTCGATCTTATCCGTGTTCAGGGAGGTGTAGATGCGGGGCGTTCTGGCAAATGCGTCCGCCTCCTGCACCGACATTTTGACCACGCGATTGTTGAGCGGCGGCATGACAGCCTGTGCGCCGCGCAGCATGGCATTCACCGGCAGAGCCAGCATTCCGGAAAGGCAGCGGATCGTATGGCCGAGGAATTCCACCCGGTCGCCGAAGCGGATGGGCGTATCGGCAAAGACAGCCCGGCCGTTCAGGTAAAGGCCGAAGGCCTGCACCAGCGGACGGAGCACCACATTGCCCTCCATATCGCAGGAGAAAGCGGCATGACGCTCGGCAATGCGGGGGTCGCGGATGACGATGTCCGCCGCCGCGGGATCGCTTCCCACCGCCAGCACACCGCCCCGTGGAAGCGCAGTAAACCGCACCGTCGTATCCGACGCTGCGGCAGATTTAACCAGTACATGATAGGTAAATGTCTCCGCGCAGCAGAAGGTGACAAGGTCGCCGTCGCGAACCTCCATGCGGCTCTTCACCGGAACATTGTTGCACCAGATGTCCCAATCCTCATAACCGCCGCTGACGATCAGCCGGTCGTTGTCGCTTGTCACCGGAAACAGGATCCGGGACGCAAAGGGCAGAGTTCCGCGTCTGACATAACCTTCTTCGATCCGCTGGAGCACCACATCCTCCCGGCAGGCGAAGCTCTCATCATTTACAAAAAACACAAAGGAACGGTAACGCATCAAAGGGTCTCCTTCATCACTGAGCTGACATTGGCAGAAAATGTGAAATTCACATATTTTCCATAGACAATACCATTATTATTCATTATTATATCACATTTATACTGTCAAGTCAATAGCAATCGTAAAAAAAACGTCGTTTTTTCGTGAAAATTGCCCACTTCGGTTGACAAAGCACAAATTATCTGATACAATGTTTAAAGGAGCGATCAGAGAAAGGACGGTGGTGCATATTTATGTTACGTGTGGACGGACTTTGTTATTCCTACGGCAGAACAGCAGTGCTGGAATCGCTCAGCTTTTCTGTTGATGCCGGGCAGTGCATCGTGCTCGCCGGGCCGAACGGCTGCGGAAAATCCACGGCACTTTCTCTCATCGCCGGTGCGCTGAAGCACAAGTCCGGCACGATCCGGCACGATGGCAGGCTGGGCTATATCCCGCAGGGCACCGCTCTCTTTGAGGATGCCACCGTCGCGGAAAATCTCCGTTTTTTCGCAGGTCTTGCGGGCTGTGATGTGCCATCATCCCTGCCGTTTTCGGTGGAGGCTTACCAAAAACGCCGCGTGTCCGATCTGTCCGGCGGCATGAAAAAGCAGGTGAGCATCGCCTGCGCGCTCGTCGGCGATCCGGATCTCATCCTGCTGGATGAGCCGTGCGCCGCGCTGGATATCACCTTCCGCGACGAAATGACCGCGCTGGTGAAGAAGTGGAAATCCGCCGGAAAAACCGTGGTTTACGTGGGCCACGATCCCGCCGAATTCCGCGAATTTTTCGACACGCTCCTCTTTCTCGGACGGCCGCCGCAGAGCTTCTCCCGGGATGCCGCTTTTGCCGACGATCCGTCGGCATTCGGCGAATTTTTCCGAACCCAATTAAATTTTATCAATAGAAAGTGAGATTCAACCATGAAAACAACCCCGATCATCATTGGTGCAGTCGGTGCGGTGGCGGCTTCTGCCATCCTTACCGGTGTGCTCATCGCAAATGCCGGCTCTCCCGCCGATAAGGTGGGCGATGCCATCGAAAAATCCATCGTGAACGTCATCACAAAATCCGAAGCCGTTTCCTTCACCGAAGGTCTTGTCAATGGCGGAAGCATTGAAATCTCCGGCAATCTGGAGGACATCATGCGCCAGTTTGTGGGCATGGGTCTGGACATCGGCGGAAATGTCAAGGCTTACCTCAACCTCGCCGATTATGAGATGGCCATGGAAGCCAGCATTTCCATGGACGGCTCTGAAGTGGTGGACGGTGCGGCTTACATCAGCCGTGACGCGGCGGCGGTGAAATCAGAGACCCTGCTCGGCGACAAGGCATATGGCATCGACATCAAAAATCTGCTCAAAAACTTTGACGATTCCGAATTCGGCGACGGCGGCGAATTTGAGCTTGGCATCGATGCAGACGAGCTGGAGGAATACTTCAAAATGCTCGACACTGCAAATTCCGATCTGCAGAAGGATACCATGAATCTCGCCAAGGAGCTGAAGAATATTCTCGTCAAATCCGTGGAAAAATCCGCCGAGATCGAAAAAGGATCCAACTCCATGAAGATCGGCAGCAAGACGGTCAAAACAAACGAGATCGTCATCACGCTGGAGGATGAAGCACTGGCACGCTTTGTGGAAGAAGTGCTCACCCGCTTCCGTGACTCCAAAAAGGTGGAGAATTATTTCAACGAATACGCCGAATCCCTGTCCTCCATGGAGGGACTTGCGGAGGTCGGCGACATCGAGGATCTGTATGATGAAATGATCGATGCCATCGATGAGCTGCTGGATGAGATCGACGAGCTGGAGGAAGAAGTGGACGGCGTGGAGATCACCATCACCGCCAACATTGCAAAATCCGGCGGCGAGCTGGTGGGTCTTGAAGCGGAAGTCCGCGGCAACGGCGGCAAGGTCTCCATGGAAGCAGTCTGCGGCCCCACCTGGTCGAACATTGAGGAGCTGTCCGTATCCGTTGACGCAGGCTATGATTCCCTCGATTTTGAATACATCGTGGATGTGAACGACAAAAAGGAATTCGCGGCGGAGCTTTCCCTCGACGTTTCCGGCTACACCATGCTTGAGGGCGAGGTGAACTGGGACAAGAAGGGCGGCGATTTTGAGATCTTCGCCAATGCGGACGGTGTAACCGCTTCTCTTGAGGCTGTGGTGAAAAAGGACGGCAAGGCACTCATCATCGAACCGGATTCCATCTCCGCCGACGGTCAGCGCATCTCCCTTGACGGCATCGTCATCACGCTGAAATCCTCCGATAAGCTGCCCGCCATCAAGAAATTCGACGACATTCTGAAGATGGATGCGGATGCGCTGGAGGATCTGGTGCTGGAAGCCATGGATGCCGCCGAGGAACTGTCCGGCCTGCTCTATTGACGCCATGCTCAGACGGGATCTGCAGCTCACCCTGCGCTGTCTCATCTCGGCGTTTGTCTGGCTTGTACTGCTTGCATTTGTCTGCCTGATCGCCGCCGGTGCGCTCATCGGCGGCTCAGGCTCGGCTTATACTCCCGCCACAGTTGCGGTCGTGGATCATGAGGATTCGGTCATCAGCCGGATCCTCATTCGCGCCGTGAGCGAGCTTGACCCCATCACCGGCCTGCTGACGGCGGAGCGTATGGACGAAACCGAAGCCGA
>SVSO01000114.1 GCA_015064195.1 Oscillospiraceae bacterium | reverse complement strand
ATATTTAGAGGTTCCCTCAAGATATTCCTGATATCCAAACTGATCCTTCGCATTTCCGGGGGGAACGATCTCGTCCTGATCGTATCCGTTGCCGTCCTCTTTTGCCGGGCCGATACAGACCGTGTGGAACTGTCTTGCGCCGTATTCAAAGGGCATCGAGTTGTTGTTGTACTCCATGCCGGGGATGATGGTGATGTCCGTCTCTGGCGCGAAATTTTCGTAGTTGTATCTGCGATGGTCGGTGATAGCGAGAAAATCGTAGTCATGAGCCTTGTGGAGACGGATCACATCTGCCGGCTCAACTTTGCCGTCGGAGCGTGTGGTATGACAGTGCAAACCGCCCTTGAGCATTTTCTTCGCGTCAACAAACGCCTGCTGTCGAAGCATCATCGGACTCCTTTCTTAGCCGAGGAAAATCGGATTCGTCCATGCATATTTGCCGTCTTTGTCGATGACGGTCATGCGCACGTAGCGATACTTTCCGCACCAGTGCTTCAGCGCGAACTCCGCTCGGGTGAGATTGCCCGCTGCATCATTCTGAATGCGGGTGGGATGGCCGTCGCTGTGGAGGCGGATCTTTGCCGCCGGGGAGCATTCGATGACCACCTTTTCGTTTTCTTCATCCACATAGAAATCGTAGATCTCCGGGCCGCAGGAGGAATAGAACTTTCCGGCCTCCAGCGCGGCAAGAATCGAACTTACGTTATTTTCCGCATTGACTCTCACCCAGCCATGGCAGTGATGACTCATCGCATGGCCGTCATCTGTGGCAACGCCGAAAATGCGCTGACCCTGACCCAGCAGCTCATCCCAATACGCCGCATCGGTGTCCATCTCATTTTCAATGACACAGCCGGAATTCCAGATTTCCATGGCAAAATTACCCTTCATCTGATCAAACCAGCGCGCCGGCGTACTGCTCCACACGGGATGACAGTAAATGGTCAGATTCTTGTTTGCGTGGATCTCGTCAAGATATGCCTGATATTCAAACTGATCCCTTGCTTTGCCGGAATCGAGACGCTGATCCTGCTCATAGCCATTTCCGTCCTCCCTCTTTGGGCCGATGCAGACCGAGTGAAAATGACGGAGAATGCCGTCGGGAGTGATGGAATTATCGAATTCCATGCCGGGAATGATGGTGATGTCCGTCTCCGGCGCGAAATTTTCATAGTTGTATCTGCGATGATCGGTGATGGCAAGAAAATCGTAGCCGTGCTCTTTGTGCAGACGGATCACGTCTGCCGGATCGCCTCTGCCGTCCGAGCGGGTGGTATGGCAATGCAGACCGCCCTTGAGCATTTTCTTCGCATCGATAAAAGCCTGATGTCTCAGCATAATTTTATCTCCAATCTTTCGGAATTTTCAGAATAATCTTTCAAGCATCCGTGAAACGATCCCTGCCGCCTGTTATAGAAACGGCAGGGATTCTGTCGGATATTTGTCAGTCAACCTTTACAGTCCAGCCCATGGTGTCAGGCTTCTTGCCCCACTGGATGCCGGTGAGATTGTCGTACAGCTTCTGTGCAATGGTGCCGATCTTGCCCTCGTTGACGATGTAGATCTCGCCGTTGTCGTTCAGCTCGCCGATGGGAGAGATGACAGCTGCCGTGCCGGTGCCGAATGCTTCGTCCAGCTTGCCTGCCTTCTGCGCCTCGATGACTTCCTCGATGGCAAGGCGGCGCTCCGTGACCTTGTAGCCCCAGCTGCGGAGCAGTTCAAGGCAGGACATACGGGTGATGCCGGGCAGGATGGAGCCGGTCTCGGTGGTGGGCGTGATGACCTCGCCGTCGATGACGAAAAATACGTTCATCGCGCCGACCTCATCGATGTACTTGTGCTCGATACCGTCCAGCCACAGAACCTGCGCATAGCCCAGCTTTTCCGCCTTCTGCTGGCCGATGAGGGATGCCGCATAGTTGCCGCCGCACTTGGTGAAGCCGGTGCCGCCCTTGACAGCGCGGACATACTCGGTCTCAACATAGATCTTGACGGGGTTGATGCCGGCCGCATAGTAAGAGCCGACGGGGGAAAGAATGATGCAGAAGATGTAATTCTTTGCAACGTGTACGCCCAGATGTGCGTCGGTGGCAAAGATGAAGGGGCGGATGTAGAGGGAGGTGCCGTCCTTCACCGGTACCCAATCCTTGTCCACATTTACCAGCGTCTTGAGGGCGGTGATGCAGTCCTCAACGTCAACCTGCGGGATGCACATACGCTCGTTGGTGCGGTTCATGCGCTCGAAGTTCTTGTCGGGGCGGAACAGCTGAATGTCGCCGTTGGGGGTACGGTAAGCCTTGAGGCCCTCGAAGATCTCCTGTGCATAATGGAACACCATAGCCGCAGGATCAAGGGAGAAATTCTGATAGGGTACGATGCGGGCATCATACCAGCCCTTGCCCTCGGTATAGTTCATCATGAACATATGGTCCGAGAAATAATTACCGAAGCCCAGCTTATCCCAATCGGGCTTTGCCTTGGGCGCGGTGGTTCTTTCAATTCTGATATCAATCATTGTTATATCCTCCTGAGATTTTACTGACAGAATAATTATACAACAGATGCGCGAATATTTCAATAGAAGAATGCAAAAAAATTGAGAATTTTTTCGATGACGGTATAAAAATGCCCCGGACGGCAAAAATAGGGGTGTCAAACCAAATCCGAATGGAGGATCATCATGAATCATCAAACCAAAACCGAGCGGCTGGCACGGGGCACTGCCGTCGCACTGGCGGCACTGCTTGCACTGGGCGCGATCCCCGCAAAGGCCGCATCCCTCTCCCCCGCCCTTGACATCATCGCCGTCGAATATTCCATGGCCAAGGCGGGCATCACCGGCACAGACATCCGCTTTTCACGGGAAGATTTCGCCGCATCGCTGGGCGTGGAATCCGTGGGAAAGATCACCATAACCAGCCTGCCCGACCTGACGCTGGGACATCTTCAGCTGGGCAGTCAGCACGTGACGCTGGGGCAGACCATTTCCGAGAAAAATCTGGACAAGCTGAAGTTCGTTCCTTACGGCGACAGAGAGCTTGAAACCCGGTTCACCTTCTGCCGCGGCAGTGACATTCACGGCACGTCCATCGCCTGCGGCATCTGGGCCTTTGACAAGGTGAACACCGCGCCGGTCATCCGCGTCTCCGACAGTGTTTCCACGCTGACCGGCGGCGATGCGGTGACGGTCTATTCCGGCATCGTCCATCTCGGCACGATCCCCGCCCATGATGCGGAGGGGGATGCCATGACCTTCGAAATCCTGCAGATGCCGTCCCACGGCTCCGTAAAGCTGACCAACCGCACGAAGGGCTACTATGAATACACCGCAGACGAAAATTTCACCGGTGCTGACAGCTTCACCGTGCGGGCAGTGGACAGATACGGCAACCGCTCTCCCGAAACGCGCATCCTGCTCCATGCCGAAAAGCCCTCCGACGGCGAGGTATATGCGGACATGGATGGGCACTGGGCAAATGCGGCCGCCATCACCTGTATCCGTGCGGGTGTCATCGATGCACCGGCGGAGGGCGACTGCTTCTATCCCGACGAACCGGTGAGCCGTGCGGAATTCCTCGCACTCGCCATGCGTGCAGCCGGATATGACGGCTTCTCCGCCAATCTCACCGGCTTCATCGATGAAGCTGACATTCCCATGGAATATCGCGGCTATGCGGCGGCGGCATCGGCACTGGGCATCGCATCCGGTGTTCCGACGGCAGACGGGCTGATGTTCTATCCCAACCATCAGATCACCCGTGCGGAGGCGGCACTCATCCTCTCCCGGCTCACCGGTATTTCCGCAGGCGGCACGGTGACGGTGTTCGCCGACGATGCGGTACCTGCATGGGCAAGCGGTGCGGTGAGCGGACTCATGGAGGCAGGCATTCTCCGGGGCACCGGCGGCACATTTGACGGCTACAGTCCGCTCACACGGGCGGCGGCCATCCAGCTGGCGGCATCCATCACGGCGCGCGGCTGAAAATTTCCGCAAAATCCTTGACAAATCGGCGCAGATGTGGTATGATTTTCCTTGTGATTTCATCGAAAGGACGATCATTATGAAAAAAACACATCTCGGCGCCGTCTACATCATCATCGCAGCCCTGCTGTGGGGCGCGTTTCCCATGTTCAACCGCATTCTGTATGCGGGCGGCGTGACGGTCATGCAGTCGGTGGCCGCACGTGCGCTGGTGACCGGCATCGTTTACGCGGTCTGGGGCATTTTCGCCGGCGTTTATAAAGGGCTGAAATGGCGCGATTTCGCCTTTCTCGCGGTCTATGGTCTGGCATCCGTCATGGGCACATATATTTTCTACGCCCTCGCCATCCGTGAGCTGTCCGGCGCCATGGCATCCATGCTGCTCTATACCGCACCGACATTTGTCATCCTGTTTAACCGCATTTTCTACAAAGATCCCATCACCCCAGTGAAGCTGACCGCGCTGATCGTATCCTTTCTCGGATGCTGTCTTGTGGTGCGCATCTACGATCCGGCTTCCATCAGTCTTAATGTGCTGGGTATTCTCTATGGACTGCTGTCCGGCATCTCCTATTCCCTGCTCACTGTCATCGGCCGCAAAGCCTATGCGCGGGGCTATTCGTCCATGCAGAACACCTTCATCCCCGCCATCTTCGTGGCACTGGCCGTATCCGCCATTCAGCCGCCGTGGTCACTTCCGCTGACGGACGGCAAGGTCATCCTCTGCTTCCTCGCCATCGGCATCCTCGGCAGTGTGCTTCCCTATTTCTTCTATCTGAAGGGGCTTTCCACCGGAATCGACGGCGGCGCGGCGATCCTCCTTGCCAACCTTGAGCCTGTGACCGCCACCGTCCTCGGCTTCGCCATTTTCTCGGATGTGCTGGAATGGCCGCAGATTGTGGGCATCGTCGTCGTCCTCACCGCCTCGGTTCTGCCGTCTTGGGAGGGAAAGTTATCTGCCCGCCGGCATTAATAAACGGCAACGCAAAACGCCCGGAGCAATGCTCCGGGCGTTTTGTATGTTTGAAGAGAATTCAAAAAAACTTATGCGTTGAGTGCAGCCTTAACTTCTTCGACCCAAGCGTCAACGGTGCCGAACCACTCGATCATCGCGTCAACGTCTTCCTGCGTCAGTTCAGTGTCGTCGGAAAGAATCACCTGATACTCGTTGAGCAGGTTTGCCATGTCAACCATAACCGTGATAAATTCCTCATCATAGGACTCGATGTCAGCATTGATGACCGTGCTGACTTCATTGAACGCCGCGCTGGTCTTGTTGAATGCATCGATCGCGGGCTGCTTGTCAACGCCGCAGGATACGATTGCAAGGCACATAACCAGAGCAAGTACAACTGCAAGAATCTTTTTCATAATCAAATGTCCCCCATAAAATGTTGTAGCCGGATGGCTCATCTTACATTATACACATTTTCTTCACGAATGGGACAAAAATACCCGAAACGAACCAAAAGCGTCCCGAATCGGCAGTCAGCGGAATGCATACTCCATGAACGCATTTTTGATCTCGCTGTATTTGCCGCGGGGGATCGGGATCTCCGCACCATCCAACATGACAATGCCGTGATAGGAGATGCTCTGCACGTGCTCCAGATTGACAAGGTAGGAGCGATGCGGGCGAAAGAAGCCGTTGTAATCCGCCAGTCTGCCGCACAGCTCGTCAAGGCTTCCGATGCATTCCAGCACCTGCCCCGATGTGAGATGAATGAGCAGTGTGCGGTGGATGACCTCGCAGTAGGAGAGCCGCCGCGCTTCCACCCGGGTAATGCCGTTTTTGCACCGCAGGATGAGACTGCTCTCCCGCTCTTTATCCAGCACGGCGACGACAGCATCCATCCGCTTGGAAAATTCTGCCTCCTCCATGGGCTTGAGCTGATAATAAAACGCGCCCACCGTATAGGACTGCACCGCAAAATCCGCGGAGGAGGTGAGGAAGATGATCTTTACCGTCTCATCGAGACTGCGGATCTCCGCCGCCGCATCCATGCCGTTTTCGCCGGGCATCAGTACATCCAAAAACAGCACATCAAACCGTTCGCCCTGCTCCATGGCCGCCAGCAGCTCGAAGGGACTATCGTACAGGGTACAGGACAGCTCCGTCGAATGTGTGATGCTGTATTGCTCTGCGTATGTCTGCATCAGAAAAAGCTGCTCTCTGTCATCGTCACAGAATGCGATTTTCAACATAATAATCCTCCGAAAATTTCAATTTCAGCTTGTCAAGTCAGGAAAGTTATGATATAATGTAAGGAAGATAATACAGCAAAAGGAGTGCCTTATGACAGTATGTGATCTGCTGACAATTTTCAACTACGGACTGGTGCTCATATACGGCGTTTTTCTCTGCATCGGGATCGCCGCCGGAACAATTCTGCCAAAGCATCGTCTCCCGGTGATCCTTCTCTGCCTTTCTCTGCTGGCACTTCAGGGCGGATGCGTCTGTTTGTGGGATGTGGAGGCCGTTCGCCGCATCTATCCGCTCATCACCCATCTGCCGCTCACGCTGGTGCTTGTGCTGGTGCTGAAAAGCAAGCCGGGCACTGCCATCGTCAGTGTCTGCACCGCTTATCTCTGCTGTCAGCTTCCCCGCTGGATCAGCCTTGCGGTCCGTGCGCTGACCGAAATACCGCTGATCGACAAGCTTGTCTACACCCTATCCATCACGCTGATCTATTATTTACTGAAGCAGTGGTTTATTCGCCCGGCACACGATGCCATCACCAGCTCCCGCCAGTCGCTGCTCCTGTTCGGCAGTCTGCCCTGCGCCTATTATTTGTTCGATTATGCCACCACCGTCTATTCCGATGCGCTGTATAAAAATTCCCACGCGCTCATCGAATTCCTGCCCACGGTGCTGATCGTATTCTATGTCTTGTTCCTGACGGCATATCACGCCCAATCCCAGAAACGCGCGCAGGCGGAGCTTCAGCGATCAATCATGGAAGCGGCGCTCCATCAGTCGGGCACGGAAATGGAAAATCTTCGCCGTGCCGAGCTTCAGTCCGCCGTCTATCGGCACGATATGCGCCATCATCTGACACTGATCCAAGGGTACCTCGGCGCCGGAAAAATATCGCAGGCGGAAGAATACATCAAAACGGTTCAGGCAAGTGCTGATGCCGCCGTGTCCCGCCGATTCTGTGAAAACGAGACGGTGAATCTGCTCTGCTCCGCCTTTGCCGAGCGCGCCGATCGGGCAAAGGTGAACCTGCAGGTGGATGCCCGCCTGCCCGTCACGCTGTCCATCTCCGATGCTGCGCTATGCTCACTCCTGTCCAACGGTCTTGAAAACGCGCTTCACGCCGCCGCCGAGATGAAGGATGGCTGGATCCGCCTCTCCTGCCGTGTAAGACAGAATCAGCTGCTCATAGAGATCGTCAACTCCCACACCGGCAGAATCGTCATGCGGGACGGCGTCCCGGCCACCGATAAGCCGGGCCACGGCTTCGGCTGTCAGAGCATTCTCGCCATTACCGAGAAAGCGGACGGCTTGTGCAGCTTCGAGTCAAACGGCGGGATCTTCACCCTGCGCATCCTGCTTCCGCTTACCAAATGAGGTGCCGCACGAAATGGTGCGGCACCTCTTTTCTGTCAATCGGAGAAGCGGATAAAGTGATAGCTTTCGAGGATTCGGAAAAATTCCGCGAGTCTCGGATAGAGCGGCTCGGCTTTCTCGCCGAATTTCTCTTTCACCGGATCACCAATGGCAAGAATGCTCGTCTTTCCGTCGATGAGCGGCCAGATGAAGCTGCCGAATTCATCGAGATGGACATAGCTTATCTTGGGGCGAAAGAACAGCTTTTGTGCAAGCCGGTTTACCCAGCCGGTGTTTTCGATCTCGAGGGTCACGATGCCCCCGTCGTCAGCCTTCCAGCCGACGGTCTGCAGGCGCACCGGGATCTTATCAAGATAGTTGCCGTCGATGACTTTTTTCTTTTTTGCCATGGATTATTTCTGATCCTTCTTCTTCCAGAGGCTGAACTTAAGAAGCGAAAGGATAACAAGAGCGAATACCACCAGTGCGCCGATATTGGCCACGGGTGCGGGGAGATTCAGCACGCCGGAGAGGTCGATGAGATCGCCCACGCCGAACACTGCCAGAACTGCCAGAAGGATGCCGACCAGGCCCTCGCCTGCGATCATACCGGAGCAGAACAGCACGCCGTCGTTGATGGTTTCCTTCTTCTTGTCGCTCTCCTTCATGCGGTCAAAGAACAGGCGGATGATACCGCCCACCATGATGCACGCATTGAGCTGAACGGGGAGATATACGCCGATCGCGAAGGGAAGCACCGGAATGCCCACGATCTCCACAAATACAGCGATGCACACGCCGATGAAGATCAGACCCCACGGCAGGTTGCCTTCCATGATGCCTTCGATGACCATCTTCATCAGGGTCGCCTGCGGTGCTGCCAGCTCCTCAGAGCCGAAGCCCCATGCGCTGTCCAGCAGATAGAGGGTCGCGCCGATGGCAAGAGCGGATGCCACAACACCGATGATTTCACCGTACTGCTGCTTTTTCGGGGTAGAGCCGAGCAGATAGCCGGTCTTTAAGTCCTGAGACGTATCGCCGGAGATGGCGGCTACGATGCAGATGATGGAGCCGATGGCGATGGCCGCCTGCATACCGGAAGCACCGGCTTCACCGGTAAGCTTGAGGATAAGGGTTGCGATGAGAAGGGTTGCGATGGCCATACCGGAGACAGGGTTGTTGGAGCTGCCCACCAGACCGACCATGCGGGAAGATACGGTTGCAAAGAAGAAACCGAAGATGACAACGATGATCGCACCGATGAGGGATACGGGAATTGCGGGAACGAGCCACACTGCCAGCGTCAGAACGAGGAT
>SVSO01000113.1 GCA_015064195.1 Oscillospiraceae bacterium | reverse complement strand
TCTTGCCGTCAAGCATGATGTTGTTGATCAGCTTGGTTACAAGCTTAGAATTGTACAACGGATCCGGTAAAACGTCTCTTTTGGAAATTTGACCTCTTCTCGGCACTGTACTTCCCTCCTTCATATAAATTATGATATCATAGGTACTCGAAAGATAACTCCCGTAAATGCTTGTTTTGGAAACCACCGGAGACCGATGCTGCTTTGCGGAACAGTAACAAATCCCGTTATTTTCTTTCCTCTGTTATCAAACATTGGGCAAAGGTACCTTAAAAGCTTCCTCTGAGAGAGCAGGGGACACTCATGGGTGAGAGCGAATTATTTCTGCTTCGGTCTCTTTGCGCCGTACTTGGAACGGCTCTGATTGCGGTTTGCAACGCCCTGCGTATCGAGGGTACCGCGGATAATGTGGTAACGCACACCAGGCAGGTCACGTACACGTCCGCCGCGGATAAGCACTACGGAGTGCTCCTGCAGGTTGTGTCCGATACCCGGAATATAAACAGTCGCCTCGAGGCCGTTGGTAAGTCTTACACGGGCAATCTTACGGAGTGCCGAGTTCGGCTTCTTCGGGGTGGTCGTGGTGACCTTCGTGCATACGCCTCTCTTCTGAGGAGAGCTCTGGTCGGTTGCGGAGTCGGTCAGCGTGTTGAAGCCGTGCTGAAGCACAGGAGACTTCGACTTGTAAACGCTCTTCTGACGACCCTGCTTGACAAGCTGATTAAAGGTTGGCATATCGCACCTCCTTCTTTTGAAAATAATGATTTGTTGCCTGATAGCCGCAAAACATATCAAGACAATAGAAATTATATCACGGTTTTGACCGAATGTCAAGAGGGTTTCCGACAAATTTTATTTTTTGCAAAAAATCTCCTCTTTGAACAAATTGGCGTTTGTCTTGGTGTAGTATTCGCAATATTTTTACAACTTATACAGACATCTGGCAAAATTCTTTTGGCCGCATATCCTGTTATGGGAGGGATTGTATGAGGGAAATACTGGAAATCATCCTGTCGGTGCTGGCGGTTTACGGCGGATACACACTCATCTGCCATCTGCGGGACGCGCTGTGCTGTCCGCGGCGCGTGAGACGGCAGCTTCGCGCGGCGGTGATGCTGACAGAGGACACGCCGCTTGCCGGGGTCGCGGCCTATGCCCGTGCGCTGGCAAAAGAGCAAAAAATTTCGCCCGAACGGTTGATTATTCTGACGAAAGATGGTATAATGGAAGATGAGGGGGATGCATCCGCCTTTGGGGATGTTTACCGCTATATAAATTTGTAAGGAAACAACAAAATGCAAAACGACGTTCAGAATGAGAACGAGCTTGAAACCATCGTCGGCACGGTGGAGTCCATCATTTACGAAAATCGCGACAACGGCTACACCGTGTTCGATCTGTCCAGTGACGACTCCAACGACATCATCACCGCCTGCGGAATCATGCCGGGGACGGTGGCCGGCGATAAATTAAAGCTGGCGGGCGGGTGGATGCATCATGCAAACTACGGCCGCCAGTTCAGGGTCGCTTACTTTGAAAAGCAGCTGCCCGCCACGGAAAATGAGATCCTGCGCTATCTGTCCAGCCGCGCGGTCAAAGGGATCGGCCCGAAAACCGCCCAAAAGATCGTGGCCATGTACGGCGAGGACACCTTTGACGTCATCGAAAATCATCCCGAATGGCTGGCGAAAGTCCCAGGCATCTCCATTTCCAAGGCCAAGGACATCTCCGACGATTTCCGCGAACAGTTCGGCGTGCGCTCGCTGATGATGTTCTGCCGGGAATATCTCACCATGGCCATGTCCGTGCGCATCTGCAAAAAATGGGGCGGCGCGGCACTGGACAAAATTAAGGATAATCCCTACAGGCTTTGCGACGAATTCTCCGGCATCGGCTTCGAGCGTGCGGACGCGCTGGCGCGGTCCATGGGCATCGAGCATGACAGCGATTACCGCATCGAGAGCGGCATCCGCTGGGTACTCGCCGAAACATCCCGTTCCGGCGGCCATGCATTTCTGCCCTACGGACGGCTCGTTCCGCTGGCGGCGGAAAAGCTGTCTGTCCCGCCGGAGCTTGTGGGAGCGGCCATCCTGCGCATGATCGACGGCAATCGGCTGGTGCGCACGGAGGTGGAGGGGCTTGACGCGGTGTACGACAAAGCCGCGTACCGCTGTGAGCATGAGATCGCGGAAAAGCTGTCCCTGCTCGACCGCATCTGTCCGCGCCTTGAGACGGGAGATGTGGAGCGGCTCATTCACAAAATTGAGCTGGAGGAGGATAAGCAGTACGCATCCCTTCAGCATAAAGCCATCCGCGATGCGGTGAACAACGGCGTCATGGTGCTGACCGGCGGCCCGGGTACAGGCAAGACTACGGTCATCCGCGCCGTCATCCGCATCTACGACTGTATGAATATGAAGGTGGCGCTGGCGGCTCCCACGGGACGCGCGGCAAAGCGCATGAGCGAGGCTACCAGATGCGAGGCCAAGACCATCCACCGTCTGCTGGAGATGGACTATTCCGATGAGGACAACGCCAAATTCAAGCGCAACGAGAACGAGCTGCTGGACGAGGACGTCATCATCATCGATGAAGCGTCCATGATCGATATGTATCTGATGAATTCGCTCCTGCGCGCCGTCAAGCCCGGCGCACGGCTCATGCTCATCGGCGACTCCGATCAGCTGCCGTCGGTGGGAGCAGGCAATGTGCTCAACGACATCATCGCCAGCGGAGAATTCACCACGGTCAAGCTGACGGAGATCTTCCGTCAGGCCGGGGAAAGCCTTATCGTCACCAATGCCCACCGCATCAACAACGGCGAGCTGCCCCAGCTCAACGGGAAGGACAACGACTTTTTCTTCATGCACCGACTGCGGGACGCGGATGCGACGGCCACCATCGTGGATCTGTGGAAGAACCGTCTCCCGAAGGCGTATGGCGAGGAGCTTTGCGAGGGGATTCAGGTGATCACGCCCTCCCGCAAAGGTGTGGCCGGTACCCAGACGCTCAACCGGATGCTGCAGGAAGCGCTCAATCCGCCGAGCAATCGGAAGCGGGAGAAAAAACTGCGGGACACGGTATTTCGCGAGGGCGATCGGGTGATGCAGGTTAAAAATGACTACGACATTCAGTGGGAGCGGGACGGCAAGGAGGGTGTCGGCGTGTTCAACGGCGACATCGGCGTCATCGAGACCATCAACACGCCCGACGAAAGCATGGTGATCCGATTCGACGATCGGGTGGTGAAATACGAGTTCAGCAAGCTGGATGAGCTGGATCATGCGTGGGCGATTACCGTCCACAAAAGTCAGGGAAGCGAGTACCCGCTGGTCATTATGCCCATGTATTCCTCCTGCCCGCCGCAGTTGAAAACCCGGAATCTCCTGTACACAGCGGTAACGCGGGCAAAAACAATGGTGATTCTGGTGGGACAGCCGGAGGTGGTAGGAGAGATGGTGCAGAACAACCGGCAGGTCATGCGGTACACGGGGTTGCTGAGACACATATGAGCCTTTTCGACTATATTTATCCGCCGGACTGCCTCTCCTGCGGCGAACTGCTGAAGCATGGGCGCAAATTTCTGTGCCCGCGCTGTCAAAGCTCGTGGGAGATCGGCAAGCGGCGGGAGATCAACAAGCAGATCCACATGGAGCATCCCTTCCACTGGCGCATCGGCTACCGTCCGGATATGCCCATCGCCGTGGAAAATCGGCTGCTCCTGCGGTTCAAATACAAGGCGGACGCGCGGATCGTGGATTTTCTCGCCTCGGAGATGGCCATCTTCATTGCCGCGCTGGACATCCTTCCGGCGGACGGCAAGGCGGTGCTTGCGTGGATCCCGCGTCGGGAGCAAAACGTGAAAAAGCACGGATACGATCACATGGCGCGGCTTGCCGGTCGGCTGTCGAAGCAGTTTTCCATCCCGAAACAGCGGCTGCTCACCCGCACGGTGGATGCGGCGGAGCAGAAGCGGCTGTCGGCGAAGGAGCGATGGATGAACGCTTCAAAAACCATCGTCTTGGCACCGAAGGCGGACTGTGCCGGCAAAACGGTGATCCTGCTTGACGACATCGCCACCACTGGCGCATCGCTCAGGGCGGCATCGGATCTGCTCATGGGCATCGGCGCAAGGGAGGTCATTTGTGTGAGCACGGCGGTGGCAGAGCATCGGCAGGCGGAATCATCCGGCTGATGTGCGCATATACTGGGATGAATCCCGGGAAAGGAGTGCGCAGATGGAGAAGAATGAACCCCGCTATCCGGTGGAGGGCCGACGCAGTGTCGTCATCCTGCCGCCGGTCAGTGAAGATTTATTGGAAAATTCCAAGAATTCCGGCAAGGTGCGAAAAAGCCCGTTTGGCACGGCGTTTGCTGACAAAAATCGCCGCGATGAAAAAAGCTGAGACAAAATATTCACGAAAGTGCACAAAAAATTCGTCGAAAAATCGGCACAATACATATTTACAAACGGCTTCGGAAAGTGTATAATATTATAGCAATTTGCTGCGCGACAAGTGCTGCATCCGGCAATGTCTCCGGTGATTCCGGATTATCTATATGAAAAGAACGGCCAAGCGGAATAACAATCTCATGTTATCAGCACGCAGTGCCGTTTTTTCGTTTTTGCGAAATTATTAAACTTTCGTAAAAATTGTCGCAATCCGGTAGCATTCTATCACTTTCTGTGGTATAATAATTTAATGTAAATATCGAAAAGGAAATCGGGCAACCGAATCAGATAGAGCACATGACAAATTTTATTGAAAAAATCGAAAATCTTGACCTTCCGGTCATTCGCCTGCGGGGAATCGTCGTATTCCCCGGCACGGCGATCAGTCTTGAGACCACCGAAAAATCCGCGCTGGATGCGCTGGATGCCGCAGTCGCATCCGGCGGCATGGCGTTTTTCGTGCCCCAGCTGAAGCAGGGCAAGGACACCACCCCCTGCGATTTCGGCACGGTGGGCAGGATCAAGCAGAATCTCAAGGCCACCGACGGCTCGCGGCGTGTCATCATCGAGGGCATGACCCGCGCCAATGTGACCGGCATGAAGGTGATCGGCAAGGCGGAGATGGCGCAGCTCATCGTCAGATGGTGCCGCCTCTCCGAAAACGGCGGACTGCGCGGCGAAGCACTGGTGCGGGAAGCCCGTGAAGCCGCGAAAAATCTCGCCCGCCGGATGCCCAAGCTCCCCGTTGAACCCAGCGCGGCGCTGGATGCCATCACATCTCCCGATCAGATGGCGGATTTTGTGGCGGCGCATCTGTTCATCCGCTACGAGGACAAGCTGAAGATCCTCTCCATCGCCGATCCCATGGCCCGCATCGAAGAGGTCATCCGCCTGCTTTATGAGGAGGAGCAGCTGCTCGTCATGGAGCAGGAGGTTCACAAAAAGGTGCAGGAGCGCATGAATCATCGCCAGCGCGAAGCCGTGCTGCATGAGCAGCTGCGGGTGATCCAGGACGAGCTTGGCATGGGCGACGACAGCGAGGTCGGCGAATACCGCAAAAAGATCCTCATGGCGGAGCTGCCGGACGAGGTGGAGGAAAAGCTGCTGAAGGAGCTGGAACGGCTGTCAAAAAGCCAGTTCGGTTCGGCGGAAGGAAGCGTGATCCGCACCTATCTTGACACCTGTCTCGGACTTCCGTGGAAGAAAACCTCCAAAGACCGCACCGATCTTGCCCGTGCAAGAAAGATCCTCAATGAGGATCACGACGGCATCGAGCAGGTGAAGGAACGCATCATCGAATATCTGGCAGTCAAGCGGCTGACGGAAAATGCGGGCGGGCAGATCCTCTGTCTCGTCGGCGCACCGGGCGTGGGCAAGACCTCGGTGGCATCTTCCATTGCACGTGCGCTGGGCCGCAAATATGTGCGTGTCTCCCTGGGCGGCGTGCGGGATGAAGCGGAGATCCGCGGCCATCGCAAGACCTACGTCGGCGCGATGCCGGGACGGATCACCGCCGCGCTCATGCAGGCGAAGACGAAAAATCCCGTCATTCTGCTGGACGAGATCGACAAGATGACCCACAACAACATCAACGGCGACCCCGCATCGGCTATGCTGGAGGTGCTGGATCCGGAGCAGAACAAGAATTTCCGCGACAATTACGTGGAGCTGCCCTTCGATCTGTCCCAGTGTATGTTCATCGCCACGGCGAACACGCTGGATACCGTGCCACGTCCCCTCCTTGACCGCATGGAGGTCATCGAGATGAAGACCTACACCCGCACGGAAAAGCTGGCCATCGCGAAGAATCATATGATCAAAAAGCAGACGGCGCGATGCGGTATCAACCGCCGCATTCTGAAGCTGTCCGACGATGCCATCCTCGCCATCATCGACCGGTATACCAAGGAAGCGGGCGTGCGCAATTTGGAGCGCAAGATCGGCGAGATCTGCCGAAAATGCGCCATGAAGATCGTGGACGATCCGGAAATCAAGACCATCCGTGTCACGGCCGACAATCTTTCCGACTTCCTCGGCTCGCCGAAGCTTACCCCTGACCGGATCGCCGAGGCGGATGAAATCGGCGCGGTCAACGGCCTCGCTTACACCGAGCTTGGCGGCGATATGCTTCGCATGGAGGCGCTGGTGTTTGACGGCACAGGCAAGCTGGAGCTGACCGGCAAGCTGGGCGATGTGATGAAGGAATCGGCAAAGATCGCCGTCAGCTTCGTGCGCTCCCGGGCAAAGGAGCTGGGCATCGATCCGGATTTCTACAAGAATAAAGACATACATATCCACGTTCCCGAGGGCGCAGTGCCCAAGGACGGCCCATCCGCCGGCGTGACGCTGGTGACGGTCATCGCATCGGCACTGTCCGGCATTCCGGTGCGCCGCGATCTTGCCATGACCGGCGAGGTGACACTGCGGGGCAACGTGCTGGCCATTGGCGGCCTGCGGGAAAAAACGCTGGCGGCATATGCGGCGGGCGTGAAAACGGTGCTGATTCCCGAGGAAAATGCGGCAAATCTCGACGAGGTTGCCGATGTGGTCAAGGAAAACATCGAATTTATCCGTGTCAAACACGCGGATGAGGTGCTGAAAACGGCACTTGTGAGGTAAATTATGGCATACAACATGAACAATACCGAGCTTGTGATGACGGCGGGACTGCAGAGCCAGTTCCCGACAGACAGACTGCCCCAGATCGCGCTGTCCGGCCGCTCCAATGTGGGCAAAAGCTCGCTGCTCAACAAGCTGGTGGGCAGAAAAAGTCTGGCCCGCGTCTCCGGTTCGCCCGGCAAGACCATCACCATCAATTTTTACCGCGTGGACAAGGCCTTTTACATCGTTGACCTGCCCGGCTACGGCTTCGCAAAGCGGGCACCGGCGGACAAGGCGAAATGGTCGAAGCTGACCGATTCCTACTTCACCTCCGGCACCATGACGGCGGTGGCTCAGCTCGTCGATCTCAAGGTCGGCCCCACGGCGGATGACGAAATGATGCTGGATTTTATGAATCAGTCGGACATCCCCTACATCATTATCGCAACCAAATCGGACAAGCTGAACAAAACCGACAAAGCAAAGGCTTTGGAAGCCCTCAAGAATCATCCCGATGTCCGCGAGGATACGCCCATCATCCCCTTTTCCGCCCTCGACGGATCGGGCAAGGATGAAGCACTCCGGGCGATCCTGCATCTTCTTTCGTTATGATCGGCGGCATCGATTTCACCAATCTTGGCGCGGCGGTGCTGGAGCTGGCACAGCGGCTCATCATCGTCCTCATCGCCCTCACCTTCCATGAGGTGGCGCACGGCTGGGTGGCCATGAAGCTGGGCGACGATACGGCAAGCTCCCGGGGACGGCTGTCTCTCAATCCCATTCACCATCTCGATCCCATCGGCTTTCTGTGCATGGTCTTTTTCCGCTTCGGCTGGGCAAAGCCTGTGCCCATCAACGTGCGACGATTCAAAAATCCCAAGCTTGGCATGGCCATCTGCGGACTCGCCGGGCCCATCGCCAATCTCCTGCTGGCGTTTATCATCCTGCTCCCGTATCATGTGATGGTTGCCCTCGTTTATCACGGCATCTGGTCACTCGAATCGCAGTTTGCTGCCAATCTCATCAAGGCTGCTGTGGATTTCATCGCACAGTTCCATTATATGAATGTCACGTTGGCCATCTTCAACTTCATCCCCGTGCCGCCGCTGGACGGCTCGCGGGTATTATGGTCGATCCTGCCTGACAAAATCTACTTCGGCGTGATGAAATACGAACGCTACATCTCCATGGCGATCATGCTTCTTCTGCTGCTCGGCGTGTTCGACTATCCGCTCACCATGGCGGCAAATGCAGTCTCCGACACGATGCTGATTGCATGGGAGATCATCCCCTTTTTCGGTGCGTGACATGGCAGAAACGATGAATTACAAACTGGAGGCCTTTGAAGGCCCGCTGGATCTGCTTCTCAGCCTCATCGAAAAGAACAAAGTCCAGATCACCGACATCCCCATTGCGCTCATTTTTGAGCAGTACATGGAGCAGCTCGACCTCATGCAGAAAATGGACATGGAGGTGGCCGGCGAATTTATCGTCATGGCCAGCGAGCTGATGCTCATCAAATCGAAAATGCTCCTGCCGAAAGCGGAGACGGAGACGGAAGATCCCCGGGAAAAGCTGGCGGCGATGCTGGCGGAATATCAGAGAATGAAGCAGGCGGCGGGGTATCTCTCCGGGCAGTTCGAGCAGTTCTCCGGCCGCATGGTCAAGGACAGCGACGAGGTGAAGCCCGATTCCGGCAAGCTTGAAGCCCACGACGCGGCGATCCTTCAGCGCGTCATGCTGTCGATGCTCCGGCAGATGGACAAAACCGACATCGAGCGCGCCAACCGTGAGCGCTCCGAGCAGCCCTTTGAACGCATCCTCCGCGCACCCATCGTG